>PLZH01000135.1 GCA_003152055.1 Burkholderiales bacterium | reverse complement strand
CAAAGGAGATCGAGAAGGCGCAAGTCGAGAGTAGCGGTGGCCACTGCCTGTTCGCGTTCATCTACCGGCAAGCAGGTGGCATGAACGTGTCGCAGTAACTCGATGCGGCGCTGACTTGAACGCTCGTTCGGTCAGCCGGTTGACGCCAGCCATTGCGCCAGCTGCCGATTCACCGCTTCGGGCTGTTCGAGCGTCGAAAGATGGCCACAGTCGGGAATGATCGCCAGCCGCGAGCCCGATATCCGCGCTGCCATCGCCTGGTGATCGGCCAGCGGAGTGACGGCGTCCTGCTCGCCGCATATCACGAGCGTTGGAATCGTCAACGTCGACAGGTCTGCGTGCGAATCGGGCCGGGCCAGCATGGCGCGTTGCTGATTTCGTTGCCCGCGCGCTCCGATGCTGCGCGCCATCGCGGCCATGAGGCCGACGAGCTCGGCACGTTCGGCATGTGCGGGAAGAAGCCAGCGCCCGGGCAACTCCGGGATCAGCGCGTCGATGCCGCCTTCGCGCACCCTGGCGATGTCGGCGAGACGGCCGGCGCGGCGCGCCGCCGAATCGGCGACGGCCGTCGTATCGAGCAGCGCCAGGCGCTCGAGGCGTTGCGGTTGCCGGCGAATAACCTCGAACGCGACATAGCCGCCGAGTGACAGGCCGATCAGCGAAAAGCGCGGCGGCGTGCCGGCCAGCAAGGCCTCGGCCATCTCGCGCAAGGAATCGTGATCGCGAAAGACGAACACGCGACAGTCGTACGCGTTGCCGAATGCGGCGAGCTGCGCCGCGTAGAGGCGTTCGTCGCACAGATGGGCGCAGGCGAATGCCAGGCAGGGGCGGACCGTCATGCCGACCGACCTCGTCATGGCTGAAGCTCTGAAATCTCGACGAGGTTGAGATCGGGGTCGCGCACGCCAACGCAACGGATGCGCGATGTGGCGCCGGTGCGAACGATCGGCCCTTCGACGATCGGCACCTTGCGGCCGGCGAGACGCGCGATCACATCGTCGAGCGCGACGCTCGCGATGAAGCACAGGTCGAGCGCGCCCGGCACGGGCGTGTGCGCCTTGGGCTCGAATGCGCGGCCCTTCACGTGCAGGTTGATCTTCTGGCTGCCGAAGCGAAAGGCCTTGCGGCCGCCGGCGAAGGGTTTCAGCGTCATGACCAGGACCTCGACGTAGAACCTGACGCGGGCGTCTTCGTCTGCCGTGGTGAGAACGAGATGGTCGAGGGGGTCGCGATCACGACGCCATCTTCCGCTTTTCCTCGTTCGCCGGCACGTCGGTGATGATCATCGGAAGGACCAGCCGCGCCAGCGACCATGGCAGGGTGGCGCGCCCTATCTGGGCGATCGACATGCCGGTGAAGGGCGCGTCGCTCGAAACCTCAGGCGTCGAGCAGCGAGCCGACGCGCGCCGTGTCGCGCAGGGCGCGGATGCGCCCGATCGCGCGCCGCATCTCGTCGGCGCTGGCGCCATCGCGATACGCCGCAAGGCGCATCGCCTTGTCCTCGATCTCGGCGCGGCCGAGGGTGTTGCCCGGGTCGCCCTTCGGCTCGTCGATGCGGGCCTGGAGGGTTTGCCCGTCCCGCGTCTTCACCTCGACCTTGCCGATCCAGCGCGCCGGGTACGCCGCATCGACTTCGGCGTCGCGGCGCATGACGACCCGCTCGCGGAACGCGGCGACGGCGGGATCGCGCCAGTGCGCGTCGAAATCGGTCAGCCCGGCACGGCCATGCACGGCGATGAGGCCGAGCACGGTGCCCATCGAGAACTTCGACTGGTGCACCGTCTGCGGATCGAGCACCGGACCGAGCACGTCGATGGCGCCCTGGTGCACCAGGGCGGTCACCGCGGCCACGTTCTCGGCCTTCAGATCGTACGTCTGCATCAACGCTTGCAGCGCGTCGGCCGCCGGGTGGGTATGGCGGCACGACGCATGGAACTTGAACGACGTTTCGGCGAGCGCCCAGCGCGTGCCGAGGCGGTCGGTGAGGCGAGTGACGTCGGCATCGCTCGACATGCCGGCGGCCATCCCCTGGGCGCCGTCGAAGATGTGCCAGGCGCCGGTGAAGTCATCGGCCGCGAGATAGGCCGCCGTCAGTCCGGCCCCGGCCGCGTGCGCCGTGTGCAGCTGCTTGGAATCGGCCGCCTCGCGAAGAAACTCCCACAGCCCTGCCGATTGCGTGCCAGCGGAGCCGAACGCGTGCGCCATCTGCTCCGGGCTCAGCTCGAGCAGGCTTCCAGCGGCCGCGGCCGCGGCAAGCGTGCCAGCGGTTCCGGTGGTGTGGAATATCTTGTAGTGCGAGCGGCCGAGAAACTCGCCGACGCGAATTCCAGCCTCGTAGCCGGCGACCGCGGCCACCAGCAGATCGGCGCCGCTGCGCCCGAGCGCCTGCGCGACGGCGAGCGCCGGCGGAAAGACCACCGTGGCCGGATGCAGCACCGAGCTGTTGTGCAGATCATCCTGCTCGGCGACGTGCGACGAGGCGGCGTTGGCGATCGCCGCGAGCAACGGAGTCGTGCCGCGGCGATGGATCAGCACTTCGCTCGGGCCGCGGTCCGGGCCCATGCGTTCGGCGAAGCGAGCAATGGTCTCGACCGGCCGTGCACCCTTGCCGGCGAGGGCGGAGCCGAGCCAGTCGATCATCAGGTCCTCGGCACGGTCAAGCACCGGCGAGGGAATGGCGCCGATCCGCAGCGTGGCGGCGAAGCGCGCCAGCGCCTGGCCGGGAGGGTCTTCATTCATCGGCGGCCATCCTGGATGGCGCCCTCGGCGCGCAGTCTGTCGATTTCGTTCGGCGCGAAACCGAGTTCGGCGAGCAGCGCCGCCGAATGCTGTCCGAGCGCGGGCACCGCGTCCATGCGCGCATCGCTCGCGTCGCGCAGGCCCGGCGGCAGGAGCGCCGGCACGAGCCCGGCCGGTGTCTCGATCTCGACCCAGCGGCCGCGCGCCTGCAGTTGCGGATGCGCCCATACCTCGGCCATCGTGTTCACCGCGGCGTTCGCGATCTGTGCCGCGTCGAGGCGGGCTACGACCTGTTCGGCGCTCATCGTCGCGAAGGCCGCGACGATGAGCTCGCGCAGCTCTTGGCGTGCCGACGTGCGCGCGGCATTCGACGCGAAGCGGGGATCGCGGGCGAGAGCGGGCTGTTCGAGGACGCGATCGCAGAACGCCTGCCATTCGCGCTCGTTCTGCAGGCCGAGCATCACGGTCTTGCCGTCGGCCGCGGGAAACGGGCCGTACGGATAGATCGTCGCGTGGGCCGCCCCGCTGCGCTGTGGCGGCTCGGCTCCGTCGAAGGCGTAGTACAGCGGGTAGCTCATCCACTCGACCATGCTCTCGAGCATCGAGACATCGATGCGCTTGCCTGCGCCGGTGCGGCCGCGTTCGATCAGCGCCGCGAGGATGTTCGAGAAGGCGTACATGCCTGCGGCGATGTCGGCGATGGAGCAGCCCGCCTTGGCCGGTTCGCCGGGCGAGCCGGTGATCGAGATGAATCCCGACTCGCTCTGGATCATCAGGTCGTAGGCCTTCTTGTCGCGGTACGGGCCCGGGTGCAGCGCGTCGTCACCGTAGCCGGAGATGTCGCAGACGATGAGCTTCGGATGCGCTGCGTGCAGCTCGGCGAACGACAGGCCCATGCGCGCTGCGGCGCCGGGCGCGAGGTTTTGCACCAGCACATCGGCCCTGGCGAGCAAGGCAAGGAGGATCGCCGCAGCCTCGGCGTGTTTGAGGTCGAGCGTCAGGCTCTCCTTGCCGCGGTTGGTCCAGACGAAATGCGAGGCCAGTCCCTTGACGCGCGTGTCGTAGCCGCGCGCGAAGTCGCCCGCACCGGGGCGCTCGATCTTGATGACCCGGGCGCCGAGGTCTGCGAGCTGGCGGGTGCAGAAAGGCGCGGCGATCGCGTGCTCGAGCGCGACGACGGTGATGCCTTCGAGGGCGCGCATGTCCCGGTCTCTCAAAACGAGCGCGGCAGCCCGAGCACATGCTCGGCCACGTAGCTGAGGATCAGGTTGGTCGAGATCGGTGCCACCTGGTACAGGCGCGTCTCGCGGAACTTGCGCTCGACGTCGTATTCGTGCGCGAAGCCGAAGCCGCCGTGGAACTGGATGCAGGCATTGGCCGCTTCCCAGCTCGCTTTCGCCGCGAGGTACTTGGCCATGTTCGCTTCGCCGCCGCAGGGCTCGTTCGCGTCGAACAGCTCGCAGGCCCGAAACCGCATCAGGTTCGCTGCCTCGATCTCGATGTAGGCCTCGGCGATCGGAAACTGCACGCCCTGGTTCTGCCCGATCGGCCGGCCGAAGACGACGCGCTCGCTCGCGTATTTCGCGACGCGCTCGATGAACCAGTAGCCGTCGCCGATGCACTCGGCCGCGATCAGCGTGCGCTCGGCGTTGAGGCCGTCGAGAATGTAGCGAAAGCCCTCGCCTTCCTTGCCGATGAGGCTGGCCTCGGGAAGCTCGAGGTTTTCGAAGAAGAGCTCGTTGGTCTCCTGGTTGACCATGTTGGCGATCGGCCGCACGGTCATGCCGCTCTTCTCGGCGGCGCGCAGGTCGACCATGAAGATCGACATCCCTTCGGTCTTCTTCTTCACGTTGGCGAGCGGCGTCGTGCGCGCCAGCAGGATCATCCAGTCGCTGTGCTGCACGCGCGAGATCCAGACCTTCTGGCCGTCGATCACGTAGCGGTCGCCGCGCTTGGTGGCAGTCGTGCGGATCCGCGTCGTGTCGGTGCCGCTCGAAGGCTCGGTGACGCCCATCGATTGCAGCCGCCACTCGCCGCTCGCGATCTTCGGCAGGTAGAGCTGCTTCTGCTCGGCGCTGCCATGACGCAGCAGCGTGCCCATGTTGTACATCTGGCCGTGGCAGGCGCCGGCGTTGCCGCCGCTGCGATTGATCTCCTCCATGATCACGCTCGCCTCGGCCAGGCCGAGGCCCGAGCCGCCGTATTCCTGCGGGATCAGCGCGGCCAGCCAGCCGGCCTTCGTGAGCGCCGCCACGAACGTTTCCGGATAGGCGCGCTGTGCGTCGATGTCGCGGTGATACTTGTCGGGAAACCCGACGCACAGCGCCCGCACGGCGTCGCGAATGTCCTGGAAGCGATCGGGCTCGGCTTTCTTCATGACCGCGTCTTCAGGCGAGCTCGGCACTCGCTTGCATCGCGAGCGCGCCTTCGTGGTTGCGCGCCCAGAGCGCGAACCGCCGCTCGCCCTCGGGCCGTCCGCACAACGTGAACGGGTGGATGTCGAACAGCGGGCTGACGGCCTTGAACGTGAAACGCCGGATGATCGCCTGCGGGTTTTCGCGACGAAGCAGATCGAGCAGCAAGGTGGCGACCAGCGGCCCATGCACGATCAGGCCCGGATAGCCCTCGACCTCGGTGACGTAGCGGCGGTCGTAGTGGATGCGGTGGCCGTTGAAGGTGAGCGCCGAATAGCGAAAGAGCAGCACGTCGTCGGGTACGACGTCGCGCGAGAACGTTTCGTCCCGCGGCGCCGGCGTGGCGGCCGCCGTCGCCGCGCCGGGAGCAGGCAGGTCGCGATAGACGATGTCGTGCTCTTCGCTCACGGCCACGCCCGAGGCATTGACGATCTCGTGGTGCACGGTCACGAAGACCAGTGGCCCGGAGCGCGAAGGCTTGGCGGCGATGTCGGCGATGCGCGAAGTCCGCGTCACCGCATCGCCGATGCGAAGCGGATGCGCGAAACTCAGCCGTCCTCCCGCCCACATGCGCCGCGGCAGAGCCACCGCCGGCAGGAAGCCGCCGCGCCGTGCGTGCCCGTCGGGCCCGATCTCGCTTTGCCGGTGCAGCGGCAGGAAATAGAGCCAATGCCATAGCGCTGGCAACGCACTGCCCGGTTCGGGCACGGGATCGTCGTGGTCGAGCGTCGCCGCAAGCGCCGCCGCCGGCGTCGACGTGATCGTGTCGCGGCGATGCTCGGTGCGGCCGCGCCAGGCGTCGATCGGATCGGGCGTATCCATGCTCCGGAGGAGGTGAGAGGGTAGACGTGCGCCGCTGCCGCACCCGCATGCAGCGGCCGCGATTTGACCATGTCACCGCTTCGGATTGCGGATAACCACCATTCGCAGTCGCGTGACGGCACCGGAGAAGCGGTGCTGCTTTTGCTTCGTCGGGCTCAACCTCTACGTGGTCTCGGGCATCACGAAGATGGGCATCACGGAGCTGACCATCGCGGTCTGGCCCTGGCTGCTGATGATGCTCCTCTTCCTCAGGCTCGTCACCTACTGGCCGGCGATGTCGCTCTGGCTGCCGCACCGGATGGTGAGGTAGCCTTCATCGCTGCGCGTCGAGCGGCGGGCGCGGAATCGGCCTGACCGTTTCGTAGGCGCGAGCCGCGCGCAGCACGAGCGCATCGCCGAACATCGGGCCGACGAGCTGCATGCCGATCGGTAGGCCATCGCTCGTCAGGCCGCAGGGGATCGTGCAGGCGGGCTGCTGCGTCAGGTTGAACGGATAACTGAAAGGCGTCCAGCCGAGCATCGTGGCCGGGTCCATCGGCGAGTGCCCGGCCGACCGCGCGTCGAACGCGGGCACCGCGACGGTCGGAGTCGCGAGCAGGTCGAAGCGCTGCATGAAGCGGCGCATGTGCGAGCCGAGCTCGCCTCGTCGCAGATGCAGGCGGTGCACGTCGAGCGCGCCCAGCTTTGCGCCGAGCTCGGCCTCGGCCTGGAAGTCGGGGTCGGCGACGCGCTGCTGCGCGGGCGTGAGGCCATTCCAGATCGCCCATGCGCCGTGGAACCAGAGGCCCGTCGTGATCTCGAGCGGGTCGGCGAAACCCGGGTCGGTGCGCTCGACGCTGGCGCCCAGCGCTTCGAGATCGCGAACCGCCGCGTCGACGGCCGCCGCGACTTCGGCATCGATGTTCTTCGCGTAGCCGAGCGTCGGCGAGTAGGCGATGCGCAGGCCGCGGATGCCGCCTTCGAGTCTTTCGAGATAGTCGGCCGGATCGGGCGGCAGCGACGTCCAGTCGCGCGCGTCGGGGCGTTTCAGCACGTTCATCATCAGCGCCGCATCGGCGACGCTCATGCTGTGCGGCCCGAGATGCGCGACCGTTCCCATCGGCGAGAGCGGGTAGGCCGGGACGCGGCCGAAGCTCGGCTTCAGGCCGAAGTTGCCGCAGAACGCCGCCGGGATGCGCACGCTGCCGGCGCCATCGGTGCCTACGGAGATCGGCCCCATGCCCGNNGAATTGGTTTCGCCCTTGCAGCCGAACTCGGGCGTCGCCGTCTTGCCGAGGATCACGGCGCCGGCCTCGCGCAAGCGCGCCGATGCCGGCGCGTCGACGTCCCAGGCCTGGTTCGGGTCGACCGTGCGCGAGCCGCGCAGGGTGGGCCAGCCCTTGGCGAGGATCAGATCCTTGATCGAGACCGGCACGCCGTCGAGGTCGCCGCAAGGCTCGCCGCGCGTCCATCGCGATTCGCTTTCCTGCGCCGAGCGCAAGGCGTCTTCCGCGGCGAGAAAGCAGAATGCGTTCAGCCTCGGGTCGAGACGATCGATGCGGGCGATGACGGCGCGCGTCGCCTCCACCGGCGAGGCGTCTCCGGCCCGATAGAGATGCAGCAGTCGCAGCGCGCTGCAGTCGGCCAGATCGGTGGCATCGATCATCGCTGTTCTCCGTCGCGCCGGCGCCCCACCACGCCTTGGGTGCCGATGATGCGCCGAATGAGATCGAGGCGAGGCCCGGAGCAAGGCACTTCGCCCGTCGCGGTCGACGCGTCGCGGTACAACCCAAGATCCGCATTGTCAGGGAAAGGCCATGACCGACACCACGCGCCGGCGCCAGACCGCCGCCGATTTCGCTCCGCAAGTCCTGCGCCTCTTCGACAAGTACGTGCACGGCGCCATCGACCGGCGCGGCTTTCTCGATGCCGCCGCGAAGTTCGCAGTCGGTGGCGTCACCGCGGCCGGGTTGCTCGAAGCCCTGAGCCCGAAGTTCGCCGAGGCTGAGCAGGTTGCGAGGACCGATCCGCGCGTCAAGGCTGAAACCGTCGGTTTCCCCTCGCCGCGAGGCTACGGGACCGGGCGCGGCTATCTGGTGCGGCCGGCGAGCGCGCCGCCTGCCGGCGGCGCCGCGACGCCGAGGCGCGACCTGCCCATCGTTCTCGTCGTCCACGAGAACCGTGGCCTCAACCCACACATCGAAGATATCGCGCGGCGGCTGGCCACGGCCAATTTCATCGCCTTCGCGCCCGACGCGCTGCATCCGCTCGGCGGCTACCCGGGCGACGAGGATCAGGCGCGCGATCTCTTCGCCAAGCTCGACCAGGCGAAGACGCGCGAGGACTTTTACGCCGCCGCGAACTACCTGAAAGGCGTTCCGGGCGGCAACGGCAAGATGGGTGTGGTCGGCTTTTGCTGGGGCGGCGGCATGACGAATCGCCTGGCGACGCGCCTGCCCGATCTGGGCGCCGCCGTGTCCTTCTACGGCGAGGCGCCGCCGCTCGACCAGGTGCCGAACATCAAGGCGCCGCTGCTCCTCATGTTCGCCGACAACGACGACCGCATCAACGGCAGCTGGCCCCCGTATGAGGCGGCACTGAAGCAAGCCGGCGTGAGCTTCCAGGCCTTCAGGTATCCGGGCACGCAGCACGGCTTCAACAACGACACGACGCCGCGCTACGACGCAGCGGCGGCGCAGCAGGCATGGCAACGCACGATCGTCTTCTTCGACCGCCAGCTGCGCGGCGCCTGAACGGCACTTTCGCGTCAATGCATCTTGCGCTTGTTCCGGAACGACTTGGGGCGAAAGACGTTGCCATCCCACTCGCCGCCTTCGCGGGCGCGACGGATCGCCGCTTCGGCTTCGCGGCGGGCCCGGCGGCGCGCCGCCGGCCAGGCGAAGAGCGCGTCGGTGCGGGCGCCGATGCGATGGCTCCAGCGCGCGAGCGCAGCATCGAAGCGGGCGCGCCGGCGCACGCCGAGAACGACGCGCAGCAAGAGCACCAGGCAACCGGCGACGATCGTGGCGGCGAAGATTTTTTCAAGCACGGAGCGGCCCGGCGCGGCAGGTGCGCCGGTGCGAGCCGATGGTAGCGCGCAGCCGGCCTTCGTGTCGCGGCCATGCGTCACGGCGCCGTCGCGACGAAGCCGGGCGCGAGCGCGATGCTCGCTAGGGTCAGCCCCGTGGCTCGATCCGTCTCGCCTCGGCAAAGTACGCCGATGACGAATCCGCGCGACGAGCCGCCGCAAGAGCCCGGGCCCTGGCTGCTTGCGAAGATCCCTTCGGCGCGCCGCGCGTGAGCACGCCCGCCACCGTGGCGCCGCAGGCTGATTCGCGCCAGGGCTGGATGCGCCTCGCCGTTGCGCTGGCGCTGATGACGATCGGCAGCAGCGCGATGTACGTCATCGCCGTCGTCTTGCCTGCGGTGCAGAAGGAGTTCGGCGTGACCCGCGCCGACGCGTCGCTGCCGTACACGCTGCTCATGGTCGGCTTCGGCGTCGGCGGCATCTTCATGGGGCGCCTGGCCGACCGGCGCGGCGTCATGCTGGCGAGCCTGATCGGCGCCGGCGGCCTCGCGGCCGGATTCATCGTCGCCGGCATGAGCAGCGGCATCATGAGCTTCGCCCTCGTGCATGGTGTGCTGCTCGGCCTCGTCGGCAGCTCGGCGACCTTCGCGCCGCTCGTCGCCGACACCTCGCTCTGGTTCGTCAAGCGGCGCGGCATCGCGGTGGCCATCTGCGCCAGCGGCAACTATGTCGCCGGTGCGGTCTGGCCGCCCATCGTCCAGCATTTCGTCGAGACGGTCGGCTGGCGCCAGACCTACTTCGGCCTGGGTCTCTTCTGCGCCGTCACCCTGCCGCCGCTGGCCTTGCTCATGCGCGCGCGGCCGCCGGCGCTCGTCGCGGCGAGCACCCCGACGCGCAGTGCGACGCCTTCGACGCGGCCGTTCGGCCTGTCGATGAACGCGGCGCAGGCGCTGCTCTGCATCGCCGGCGTCTCCTGCTGCGTCGCCATGTCGATGCCACAGGTGCACATCGTCGCCTACTGCGGCGATCTCGGCTACGGCGCGGCGCGCGGCGCGCAGATGCTCTCGCTGATGCTCGCCTGCGGCATCGTCAGCCGCCTTGTCTCGGGCGTCATCTGCGACCGCATCGGCGGCCTGCGGACGCTGCTTCTCGGCTCGCTGCTGCAAGGCACGGCGCTGCTTCTCTTCCTGCCTTTCGATTCGCTCGTTTCGCTCTACGTCATCTCGGCGCTGTTCGGCCTCTTCCAGGGCGGCATCGTCCCGTCGTACGCGATCATCGTTCGCGAACACTTCCCGTCGGCCGAGGCCGGCGCCCGCGTCGGCGCCGTCCTCATGTGCACCTTGTTCGGCATGGCGCTCGGCGGCTGGATGTCGGGCGAGGTGTTCGATCTCACCGGCTCATACCACGCGGCCTTCCTCAACGGCCTCGCCTGGAACGCACTCAACGTGTCGATCGCGCT
>PLZH01000091.1 GCA_003152055.1 Burkholderiales bacterium | reverse complement strand
CTTAGTGGTAGTCGTCTTCCAACTGATGGCGAACCGCCAGGATGTTGACCTTGGACGCGCCTTCGATCTCGTAAAGGACGACATATCCTGCGCTCCTGAAAGGGATGAGTAGCTCCCGCAGGAACGGGCTATCGCCTACCTTGCGGTATAAAAAGGGCGAGCGACTCAGATGCAAGTCTGCTGCACTGGCGATGGCATCGATCGCCGCCTGCGCCCCCTCAAAATCCTCGACGGTAAGCGCACGCTCGAGCAAGAAGTCAAAGAGCCGGAAGAGGTCGCTTCGCGCCGAGTCGGTGTAGCGGACCTCGAACCGCTCGGTCACCCGAGGACCTTCCCACTACGTCGTGCATCGAGCCGTTGCTGCAGCTGCGCGACGACGGCCTCAGTGCTGTGGTAGACCCCCGAGCGCTGGGCCTCTGCGCTTGAGCGCAAACCGCGGGCCAGGAACTCATCCTGCGCCCGCCGACGGTGGATCGTCTCGCGCACCGCCGTTTCGATCAGGTTCGTGAGCGTTTCGCCCTCACGCAGAACGCTCTCTGCGGCCTCGCGCAAGTCGGCCTCGACGCGCAAGGAAGGGAAGGTTGTCGTTTTCATGATTGCGTTGCAAGTGCGACGCAAGGATTGTAGCCCGGCTCGGGGCGCCGCAACACGTGGCCAGCCGGCGATGAGCCCTTAGCCAGGGCGCAAGGGCAGGGCGGACGGCCGACGAATAAGGGGGCTGCGCATCGACCGAAATGGCTTGCCAATCGCGAGAGGGCCTAAAGGACGGTTTTGAGGGTGGGGGTGCCTGGACGTCTATGATGGATGCATTCGCAGCTCCGTTGCAAGACGCGGCGCCGGCCGAGAACCGGAGCTCGGCCTGGCTGGCAGCTCTGCCGGGGCATGGCATCGCCGCGCCGAGCGAAATCCTGCTCGCCGGTTGCCCACACGACGCTGCCATGAGTAAATCCCCTTTGATGTCCGCAGATTCGACTTGATGCCTAGCGAGCCATCCGAATGGCCGCTCGAGGGCCCGACGCTCGCCGAAAGCTGGAACGCGGCGTGGTCGGCACTCGGCAAGCCCGCGCCACTCGAGCTGCGCCGCGAACTCGAGCTCGCCTGGACTGAGCCGCATCGGCACTATCACGACACCCGTCACCTCGGCGAGTGTTTGGCGCTGTGCTCGCGCTGGACCGTGCAGGCCGAGCGACCTGCCGAGGTCGCACTAGCGGTCTGGTTTCACGACGCGGTCCACGATCCCAAGCTCAACGCCAACGAGCTTAATAGCGCCGCCTGGGCGGCGCGATCGCTCGTCGCCGCAGGGATCGGCAGCGAAGTCGCGCAGCGCGTCTATGACTTGGTCCTTGCGACGCGCCACGACACGCCCGCGCAGGGCCGCGACGCTGCGCTTGTCGTCGACATCGACCTGGCCATCCTCGGCAGCCCGAGCGAGCGCTTCGAGGCCTACGACCGCGACGTCAGAAAAGAATACGCTTGGTTGAGCGGCTTTCGATACCGCAGCCAGAGGAAGCACGTGCTGCAGGGCTTTTTGAGTCGTGCGCGCATCTACGAAACCGCGCGCGCCGTGGAGTTGCTCGAAGAGCAGGCCCGCCTCAACCTGCAAGGCGCCATCGAGCGGCTCGAGCAATGAACGCCAGGCAAGGGCCGGCCAGGGAAGGGCAGCAGCGAAGCCTGCCGGGCTTGAGCGGCGCCGTGCGTTCTGCGGTCTGCGCTGCCCGCGCCAGAATGCTCCCCGTCGGCCACTTCGCCTCCATGCGCTCGGTCGTGCAGGGGCTCGACCTGCGCCAGAGCTGGGAGCGCTACTTCAGGGTCGAGGGCGACGACTCGAGCCGCAACGTGCAGGCAACGATCCAGTGGATCCGGGACGAGTTCGCCGCGGACGCCAAGCGCCAGGCGAAGCCGGGAACGGCCCGGCTTGTGCTCCTGGCGTCAGCCGCATCGGCGATCCGAAGGTCCGGATCCCCGACCTCGAGGACTTTGCGGTCGAGCGGGGCCTTGCCGACTTCGGCCAGGCCGAGCAGCTCGAGGCGTTCGAGAAGGAATACGGGACGGCGAGCCGCAGAGCCTCGAGACGATCCCGGCTCATCTCCCAGTAGCTCGAAGCCCTGCGCTGGCTCGAGGGGGTCATTGCCGAGCCGCCGCGGGCCGGGGACTCGGTCGTCGCGTGGCTGAACCCGACGATGGCCCGGCGTCTGGAGGCGGCCGAGATCTTCACCCTGGCGCAACTGGTCGAACGCATCAACGGCGTCGGTAAACGCTGGACCGGCAGCATCACTGCGCTGGGGGCCGCCAAGGGGCAGCGGATCGAGGAGTGGCTCAGAGAGCACGAAGGAACGCTCGGCCTTGTCATCGGCCGGCACGTGGCCCAGCCGCGCACGCGGCTCTTCGCGCACGAGCTGCAGACGGTCGTGCAGCCGGCGACCGGCATCCGGCCCCTGGAGAAGTTCCTGGTGCCCGAAGCGCTCGACGGCTCGGCCGGTGCGTATCGGCGGCCGCAGGCGCAGTACCTTCTGAAAGCCAGGACGGACTACGACGCGATCCTGGCCTGGCTACGCTCCAAGCACGGGCTCACGCCCGAGCAGAAGGCACGGCTGAAGGGCACGAAGGCGGCACCAGGACAGCGGCTACGAAGGGCCGCTGGCGTGGCTGCAGAGCCTGTCGAACACGCAGCGCGCGTACCGTAAGGAAGCCGAGCGCTTCCTCCTCTGGGCCATCGTCCAGAAAGGAAAGCCGCTGTCTTCGATGACGCAGGAGGACTGCGTCGAGTACCGGGAGTTCCTGGCCGATCTGCAGCTGCGAAGCAGGTGGTGCGGGGGCCGGGGAAGAGAGCGCTGGAGCCCGCTCTGGCGTCCCTTCGAAGCGGAGTTGTCGGCAGGGGGCCAACGCCAGGCGGTGACGATCCTGGGCAACCTGTACGGCTTCCTGGTCGACCAGAACTACCTGATGGGCAACCCCTGGGGGGAGTGACGGTGCCGCGCGGGCCAGTGAAGGTCAACGCGGGACGAAGCTTTACGGCCACGCAGTGGGCCTTCATCGAAGACAGGCTCCGGGAAGCGAAGCCGACGCCGGCAATCCAGCGGCTGCGCGTGGCGATGCATCTGCTCTACGCAACGGGGCTGAGGTTGTCGGAAGTGGTCACCGAGAGAGTTCAGGACCTGCAGTGGGTCGATTATCCGTCGGATGCGCAGGACGACGAGTCGCTGGAGGGATGGGTTCTCACCGTCATCGGCAAGGGGCAGAAGGAGAGGGACGTGCCGGTCCCGCAAGGGGTTGTGGACGAGCTGATGATCTACCTCTTCGATCGCGGCATCGGCACGCCGACGACGCTTGGAAACGGTCGCGCCTACCTGCTGGGCAAGACGGGGAGGGGGCCTTCAAACGGGGCGAGACGACAGGGGCCCAAGGACGTGCTGGAAGGGATCGCGGCAACGACGCTCTACGACCAGCTCAAGGCGTTCTTCAGCCGCTGCGCCAAGGAGCTGTTGAAGGACGGGGATCAGAAAGGGGCGGCGCGGCTGGCCAAGGCGAGTACGCACTGGCTGAGGCACACCCATGCCAGCCACGCGATCGCGGGCGGGATGCCGATCGAGATCGCGCAGCAAAACCTCGGACACGCGTCGCTGGCGACAACCACGGTCTACGTCAAGACCGAGGAAAAGCGCCGGATGAAAGCGGTGAAGAAGTTCTGGGAGGCGAGGGCGGGGCGGTAGAAAGGGCAGCTTGCCATCGCGTTCGCAAATCGCAATGCCCACTGCGGCAATGGACAAGGGTGGGACGCCAGCATGTGACGCGTATCGACCAGCCTTCACAATCGATTGGTTGATCGCTCGGCGTCGATTTCTTCATGCGGGAGCCGGAGCGAACGACCTGCATGAGCGACCTTCCCAGTTGGGGTTTTGCCCTCCTTTGTTCGTGGGGAGATAGTTCACAGACTTAACTTTGATCGTGCCTGTGTTGCGCGACTAAGAGCCAACTGCGTCGCTGGCGCTGGCTGCGCTGACGCCCGCTCTACTCGGGAGCGGCCGCCTCGAACACCGCCGCCTGGGTCTTCGTATAGAAGTCGGTCCAGCGGGCGAGCCGCCGGCCGGCCATCGTCACGTCGATGTCGAGCCCCTCGAGCGGCTCGCGCGCCTCGGCAAGCACCTTCTTCAGCTCGTCGCGCGCCGCATCCAGACGCGCTTGCAGCGCCGCTATCGCCTTGCCGACCTTCATCGGATCGCGCTTGTGCTTGAGGCCACCCAGCTGCTTGCCGGCGTCGTGGTGGGTGTGCAGCCAGTCGTTGATGGCGCTCACATCCTGGATGGCGTTGCGCCGCCGACTCGCCGCTTCGTTTAGCAGGTCGAACGAAGCTTGAGCCGTCTTGACCGCGAGATCGAAGCCTTCGAAGCGGAACTTGCCGTTCTTGTTCACCGTGTCGAAGGCCTTGTCCGCTTCGTGCGCCAAGCGAGCGGCGTTCGCGGCCCGATGCGCGACCTTCTTCTTCAAGTCGATCACCATGTCGCCCAGATTGGCGGAGAGGGCGACGACCCGATCTAGCGACTTCTTGAGCACCTCCGATTGTTCTTCCCGGGCGAGCTTCGACAACTCTTCGCTGCGCTCCTTCAGCGAAGACGCGTCGACCGCCCAGCTGGCGACCATCGAGACGATCTTCAGCCCGGCTTCCTCGGGCGCAAGGACGATCTCGGTAACCTTAAGGAACTTCTCGATGCCTTCCTTGATCTGCGAGACGCGTTCCTTCAGATCGGCCGCGTCGTTAGTCGTCTGATTCGCCCGGATCGCGTCGTTGGCGATATCGATCTGTACATTCGCGTCGTCGATCAGGGTGCGGACACCGGCGCACTGACACTTTTACCCTGATAGCAAAAAAGGTAAAAATGTCAACTCGCATTTGGTCAGCACGACCGATGCCCGCGTCTGGCCGAGCTCGATCGGTACGACGCGCCGAACTGGAGCATCAAGCACCTCACAGACGACTGGGACGCGCCACGCACAAGTTCGGGGATTAGAGGGTCCGTTCGACCTGTTGGCTCCCGGCTCGTAATAGCTCCACGGCTTCCTCGGCCTGCTTCTCGTCGAAGGGATGAACCATGGCGGCCCACTGCCCCGAACGCAAAGCGCTGCGAACGACGGTGATCAGACGGGCATGATCGGGTCGCAACGAAATCAACCCGCCGAGCATCAACCCGAAGACTGTGCCGAAGAATGCAAGCGCAACGAAACTCAGTCCGGGCGAGCTGCCGATGAGCTGGTTGCCCATATACAACAACAAGCACCATGCCGCCGCACCAACAGCGAGGCCCACGACAGCGGTGAACAGGTGGGCTCGCAGGATCGTCCTCCCGATGCCGCGCGATTCGGGCTCCATCTTTCGCGCCATGATTCCGCGACGCGACGTCCTCGCGTCAGCCGGCGTCAACAGCACGACTTGGCTATCGGCCCAGTTGCCACCCCGAAGGACGCGCGCGCGCGCGTCTTCGGCGCCTTGCGCGGTGGAGTAGATGCCGGCGACTTTGGTCAGCGATCGCTCGCCAAATATCAGCTGCTGGAACCCCGTAGACATGGGCCATTGTTGCCAAGGTGATCTTTTCATTCCTTGATCTGCGACAAATAGAATGACGCGCGTCGCCGTCTCTGTCGTCTCTGTCATCTATGCGTGCCTCGATGATCAACCGAATGGTCTCCTCCGGCCGTTGAGATGCCGATCAGCGTAGCTCAAGCAACCACGACTAAAGGCGCCTGCACTTCGCCCCACCTGATTAGCGATGAAGTTCAGCTGGCTCACTCAGTGAGCTACTGACGGCAGAAGATGAGAGCGCCACAACGCGAGGTGCTCTATGGCGACGAACCGAGTGCAATTTCAACCTGGGCTGTCGATGCCTGAGTTCATGGACCGCTATGGAAGCCAGGACAAGTGCGAAGCCGCTGTGATGGTGTCTCGCTGGCCTGGTGGGTTTTGTCTGTCCAGAATGTGTCGGACCTGCGCGCACGTCGTTCCGCCGGGCAGGCCGCCTGTACTGGCAATGTGCCAACTGCAGCCATCAGTGCAGCCTCACCAGTGGCACCCTATTCGGCGCCAGCAAGCTGCCTCTGACCCGCTGGTTCTTGGCAATGCACTTGCTCACGCAGGCCAAGAACAACGTGGCTGCACTGGAGCTCAAACGGGGCGTTTGCTACCGAACTGCCTGGCTGGTCAAGCACAAGCTGATGCAGGTCATGTAACTGCGTGAGGACTCGCGGCAGCTCACGGGGCGCGTGGAGGTCGATGACGCCTACCTCGGTGGCCAGCGTTCGGGCGGCAAGCCCGGCCGGGGTTCGGAGAACAAGGTTCCGTTCATCGCGGCAGTGCAGACCACCGAGGATGGGCGGCCTCACCTGGCGTGCTTTGCGGCAGGCCCGTTCGCCAAGGCGTCGTTTGAAGAATTCATGGCCAAGTCGACGGTACTTCCACTGACGGTGGTCTCCGACGGGCTGGGCTGTTTCACTGTTACCGAGAGCGTGGGCGCTGTCCACGACCGCCCCATCACCGGCGGCGGCAAGGGGTCCGTGAAGCTTGAGCAGTTTCGGGCTGTCAACACTGTGCTTGGCAACCTGAGGACGGCACTGAGCGGCACCCAACTCAGTGAAGTTCGTCAAATATGCAGGCCGATATCTGGCCGAAGTGCAGTACCGCTTCAACCGAAGATACGACCTGCGCACCATCCTGCCGCGCCTGGTGCGCGCTGCAGTTTCCTCGCCGGTGCAGCCCGAGGCCCGGCTTCGGTGTGCTGAGCTTCATCGCTAATCAGGTCTCCCCATGAGCCTCCCCAACTTTTGCACGCTCTCCATGTGCGAGCACAAATACTCGATATATATACAGGAGTCTCCCCATGAGCACGATTCAGGATTCCATGCTCTTGAAATTCCGCGCGAAGGACACGCGCTTTGGTGTTACGCGCGACACCGTCAAGGCGCTGGCCGCCGAGCTGGACACCACCGAGACGCAGGTCGTGCACATGGCGTTGTCGAAGCTGGCTGAAGAGATGCTTCCGGCTTACGAGCAGGACGCGGGCCCGCTGACCGCCCGCGAGCTGACCAGCGTTCGCCGGGTTGCCAAGAAGACCTTGCCCAAGGGCAAGGTGCTGGACGCGAAAAGTCTGTTTTGATGACGAGCCTCTGGAAGCCACCGGTCGTCGGGGACATCCTGTGGTGGTACTTTCCGGAGCTGCCCGAGCTTGATCCCGGGCCCAATCCGAGGCCCGCACTGGTCGTGCGGGTCACCGTCAAGAATGACGGTGCGGTTGTCGCGGTTGTCTACGGCACTTCGCAACGGCTGGACCGGCTTTCGTCAGGCGAGTTCGCCATACGAAAGGCCCAGAACCCAGCGGCGTTCGCGCTGGCGGGGTTGTCGTTCGACACGAAGTTCAACTTCAAGCAGATCGTAGAGTTGCCGTGGACGGACTCTTTCTTCAAGGTGCCGCCGAAAGCCGCGCATGGTCAGAGTCCAAAGCTCGGCACGCTTCACCCATCGATGATGCACGCGGCCGGAGCCGCGTACTTGGCTGCGACGGGCGGTTGACTTCTGGGGGCTGTCCAACACGGCGCTGAAGCCCCGCGATAGAGAGCGCAGCGCCCATACCGCATCAGCGTTTCCGCTCGGACCGCCCTCCCAGCTCGAACAAGGTCTTGAGTTCGTGTTCGGGCAGTTGCCCGATCCAGGTCTCGCCCGTGCCCACGGCCATGTCGGCCAGCTCGCGCTTGCTGCGGATCATGGCGTCGATGCGTTCCTCAAACGTGCCCCGCGTGATGAAACGGTGCACCTGCACGTTGCGCGTCTGTCCGATGCGGTAGGCACGATCGGTGGCCTGTGCCTCGACTGCGGGGTTCCACCACAGATCGAAATGGACCACGTGGCTAGCTGCGGTCAGGTTCAGGCCGGTGCCGCCAGCCTTCAGCGACAGCAGGAAGACGCGCTCTGCCGGTTCGGTCTGAAACCGCTCGACCATCTTGTCGCGCCGCGCGCGCGGCACGCCGCCATGCAGGAACTGCAGCTCACGCCCCTGGCGCTCGCGCAGCCAGCGCTGCAGCAGGTCACCCATCTCGCGGAACTGGGTGAAGACCAGCACCTTCTCGCGTGCTGCTTCGATCTCGTCCAGCAGATCGAACAGCCGCTCGACCTTGCCCGACGCCAGGGGATCGTCGCCCCCCTGCTTGAGGTACTGCGCCGGATGGTTGCAGACCTGCTTGAGCGCCAGGATCATCTGCAGCACCAGGCCCTGGCGCTGGAAGGTGTCGGACTCGCCGGCAATGCTGGCCAGGCCTTCGCGCACCACCGACTCGTACAGCGCCACCTGCGACTTTCCCAGCGTGCAGTGCTGGTCTTGCTCGATCTTTTCGGGCAGGTCGCCGATGATGGTCTTGTCGGTCTTCAACCGTCGCAGCAGGAAGGGCGCCAGCACGCGCTTGAGCCGATCGGCGGCCGAAGCGTCGCGGTCGGTCTGGATGGGGGTAGCGAATTCGCGGCCGAAGTGCGCGGGCCCGCCCAGGTAGCCCTGCTGGGCGAAGTCGACGATCGACCAGTAGTCCGACAAGCGGTTTTCCACTGGCGTGCCGCTCATCGCAATGTGTGTCGCCGCTTCGATGGCCTTGACCGCTCGCGTTTGCGCGGCAGCCGGGTTCTTCAGGTTCTGCGCTTCGTCCACCACCGCGATGCGCCACGGCAAGGCCTTCAACCGGGCGGATTCTGAGCGTGCCACGCCGTAGGTCGTCAGCAGCACGTCGGGGCGCGCCGCGCCGGCCACCATCGCCCGCTTGCTGCCGTGATAGACATCCACCGACAGCGCCGGCGCGAACCGCGCCACCTCCTTCTGCCAATTGGTCAGCAGGCTGGTGGGTACGATCACGAGCGCGCGGCCGACATCGAGTTCGCCACGCTCCTTCAGGTGCAGCAGCAGCGCGATCACCTGCAGCGTCTTGCCCAGACCCATGTCGTCGGCGATCACGCTGCCCAGGCCAAGCCGGGCATTGCGCGCCAGCCACTCGAAGCCGCGTACCTGGTACGAACGCATCGCAGCCTGCAGCCCGTGCGGCAGGGGGATTTCGGCGCTGTCCTTGAGCTGGTCCAGCAGCTTCTGCGCGGCCTTGTTCAAGCCCACTGGCGCGCCGTCGTAGCTGCCGGCCAGGGCCGCGCGCAGCAGGTCTTGCGCGCCCATGCGCGGGGGCTTGGCCAGCTGCGCGCGCAACTGCTCGATGGCGCCCGGGTCGAGATAGACGTATTCGCCCTTGAAGCGCACCACGCCCGTGGCGTTGCCCAGCAGGCGCTCGAACTCCTTGGGCGTCAGCGCATGGTCGCCCAGCGCCACCTGCCAGTCGAACGAGAGGATCTGGTCGGCCTTGAGGAACGACGGTGACGCGCCGGCCGTCGCCTTGATCTGCATCGACAGCCGCGGACGCAGCAGTCGGTCCAGTGACTTGGGCAGTAGCCCCCGGACGCCCAGCAGCCGGATCGCCGGCAGCGCTTCGAACAGGAAGGCGGGCAAATCGGCAAAACCGATCGACAAGGGCTCGCGTGCGCCGGCCCGCACATAGCCGGCCAGCGGCGGAAAAAACTCCGCCAGCAGGGCCACGGTCTGCAGCACCGCCATGCGCCGCGCCTGCCAGGCGGGCGCCTTCATCACCGTGGCCAGTGGCGTGGGCGTCAGCAGCGCCTGCGATTCGTCGGCCACGGCCAGAGAAAGGTCGAAGCCGTCGCCGCTGCGGGCTTCTTCAAGCCGCAGCACGGGCGCATGCGTTTGCCGCGCCAGATGCAGGCGCGCCAGCCAAGTCTGGATGCTGCCCGGCCAAGCGGCCTCGCCAGGGCCGTCGAATCGGCCGCGGCCGGTGCCGAAGAACAACTGGGGGATCTTTCCGTCCAGGGCCTTGGGGTTCGCCTCGGCGGCAGCGAAGACATCGTGGTCCAGTAACAGCGAGAGCAACAGCAGGGCTTGATGCGCCGAGGTCAGGGCGCTGGTCTTGCGACCCTGCCGCCGATGCACCAGGCCCGCCGGCAGGCCGGTGGCCGCGCGGTGCACGATGTCGCGCACCGTGGCGTCCAGTTCGGCCGGCAACCAACGCAAAGCCACCGTGTGTGGTCCCAGCAGCATCAGCTCGGGCACCACCGCGCCTTTGGCCAGCAGGTGCAAGGCCAACAGGCGCAGATGCCACAGTGCTGCCAGCTCGACTGGCAAGTCGTCCACCTGCGATGGCGCAACACCCGCCAGCAGATCGAACAAGGCCGGCAGGGCGGCGGTGGTTTCACTGCCGGCGTCGATGCCGGCCACGGCCACCACAGCGCTGTCGTCCACTGTCAGCCGCAGCCGGCCCGTTGGCAACGGGGCCACGCTCTCTACGACGACGACTTCCATCGACTTCGCAGCATGGCGCGCGACGCGGGCCATCTGCTGCTGGGCCAGTTCCCGAAAATCGCCGCCGCGATGGAACACAGGGTTGGCCGGCAGCACCCGCCACAGCGTCTGGCGCAGATCGGTGATGGTGGTCAGGTCTAGCTTCGACAGTGCGCTGGTCTCTGCACCGTTTGCACCGGAGCCACCGGCGTCCGGTTCGGATAGCGCCGCGTCATCGCCGAACAGAGCCTGCGCGGCGGTAGGGACCGCCGTCTCTTTGGCGTCGTCAAGCTGCACGCCACGCTGTTTGAGCAGCGCAGGCAAGTCGATACCGCGCAGGCTGAACACCAGAAACGGGTCGGCGTCGATCTGCTGGCTGAGCAGGTAGATCACGGCAGCCAGGTGCTTGCACGGCACGGCCCAATCGGGGCACGAGCAATGCATCTTCAGATCGCTCCAGCGCGCCGGGAAGATGGGTATCTTCAACTGCTGCGCCAGTTGCAGCACTGTCGGGTCCAGTTCGCGGTTCAGCAGCCGGGCAATCAGGCCCGGATCTTCGGCCAGGCGGTCGATCAGCCGGCCCGCCAGCGCCTTGTCGACTGGCGGTATGCCGATGTCAACGTCGTAGGGGTGGGGGCGCGAGCCCTGCACGCGGGCGGTGACTTTCGATTCCGCCACCACCAGGTCGTGCACGGCGCCGCGGTTTGCGTAAGTGCGACCCCGTGGCAGACGGTTGTCGTGGTCGATCTGCGTCAGGGCCTGCAGCCACTGGGCGCCCCACCAGGTGCGGCCGTATTGAGGGTGGCTCATCGTCTTGGTAGGGGCAACGGGTCGGAGGATGGCATGGGTTCAATGGCAAGCCCCCGCCGGGCCAGCCATGCAGTGTGGGTCGGACTGCGTTCGCGTTGGATGTGCTGAAATCGTACTGGGCTTCGAGCTTCGCCCTGACTTGCCGCATGCCCCCTGAGCTCTGACGTCACATCGGTTGCGGAAGACCCAACTTTGCTTCGGTCTACGTCTCGGAACCGGACCACCTGCTGTCAGCACCGCGGAAGGTGGATCGAACCTGTGCTCCGAGACATGAGGAGCACGCGGCCCAAGCCGCAGGGTTATTGCAGATGCATTCCGAAGAACCTGAACGTTCGATCCCAGGCAATCTGCGACCAGGCCGAATCGTATTGGGTAATCGGCAGGCGGCGCACTCCGACCGCAGTCTCGTTAGCGAAGCCGTGCTTGGCCAAGTAGCGGTGAAACTCGAAGGCAACGCCCGCGGCGCGCAGCCGCTCCTCCAGTTGATCCACCGTGGCGATCGGGAACGCCTCGTCCTGGGTGGCCCAGTGCGCCAGCATCGGCGCCTTGATCTTGGAGGCATCAACAAAGTCCAGCGGCGGGTAGCCATACCAGACCACCCCTGCATCGATCTCGGGGACCTTGGACATCGCCAGCAGCGTCAGCGCACCGCCCATGCAGAAGCCCGTGATGCCGACCTTGGCGGTTCGCGTTTTCAGGTACTGCACCGCACCGCGGATGTCCTGCGACGCTGCGTCGCCGAAGTCCAGGGCCGTCATCAGGTGATGGGCTTCTTCGGCCTCGACGGTGGACTTGCCCCGGTAGAGGTCGGGCACCAAAGCGACATAGCCTGCCTGCGCAAAGCGCTCGACCACACCCCGTATCTGATCGTTCAGTCCCCACCATTCCTGAATCACCACGACTGCCGGTGCGCCAGCGGCACGGGCCGGTTCGGCGAGGTAACCCTGAACATTTTGCCCGTCTGGGCGTTGGAAGCTGACAGTGGTTCCCATGACCCGTCTCCTTGTTGAATGCAATCTTTGCAGTAGAGGGCAAGAGCTAGTGCAGAGTCAATATGCCGGACGCCTTTCGACCTGGGATCATCAACGCCAGAGCGGGGCGCCGACCCAGTGTGGAAGTACGCTGACCTCAGTTTTGTGTCGCAAAGCAGACGTTTGGCTTGTGATGCGTCGAGCAACAGCATGTGCCGCTCGAATCGCTACTTACCCTGCCGCGCCAATGGCAGGAGCGTTCGCAAAGGTCGTTATGGGCCGGTAGCCTCCATGATGCCGCCCGTACGATGAAATACACTCAAACGTCGAGTTTCAACCGGGCGGTTGAATTCGCTTTCGAGTGAGGCCTCCATGATCAAACCGCACGACCGCGTTCGCCGTCCCGCGCTGCTGATCGTCGACATGCAGAACGATTTTGTCCGCGTCGGCGCAGCGCTCGAAGTCGTCGACGCTCGGGCGACGATCCCTGCCAACCAGGCGCTGCTCCACTTCTTTCGCAGCCGGGGCCTGCCCGTGGTCTACACGAAGTTCATCACCTTCCCGGCGCCGGTGTTGCTGTGGGAGTGGTCGCCGCAGGCCTTGCCGCCGATCAAGTGCTGCTGGAAAGGGCATCGGCGCTTCTATTCCGACGTGGGCCGCGAGCAGGAATGCACCGACGTGATCGACGAGCTGGTGCCGCTGCCCGGCGAGCACCAGGTCGAGAAGTTCAACTACGGCGCGTTCCACGCCACGCCGCTCGAGCCGATCCTGCGCTCGCTCGGCGTCGAGTCGGTCGTTGTCACCGGCACGGTCACACAGATCTGCGTGGAAGAGACGGCGCGCCAAGCTTTTCACCACGGCTTTCGAACGACGATGGTTCGCGATGCCGTCTCGTCCTTCGCGCCTGATCTGCACGCCGCTACGCTCAAGAACTTCGCCAGCAAGTTCGGCTGGGTCGAAGACAGCGAGGCGGTGATGCGCCTGCTCGGCTGATGGCCGCTGCGGTCGCGCCGGTCGGGTCGCTGGCGCACCGCGCCGGAATCTATGGCCTGCTGGCCGGGGTGCTGGTCGCCGCGCTTGCGTTCGTTCCCGGCTTCGCCGCGGCCACCAATCTCTCGAACGTCGTGACCCAGTCGGCCGCGCTGGGCCTGGTCGCCATCGGCCAGACCTTCGTCATCGCCGGCGGGCTGATCGATCTCTCCGTCGGCCAGCTGCTCGGCCTTTCGGTGGTGCTGACCTGCGCGCTCACCGAGGGCCGCTCGGACCTGCTGCTGCCGGTGCTCGCGGCCATGGTGGCGATGGGGATCGCTGTCGGCGTCGTGCACGGCGCGCTCGTCAACCGCTTTCGCATAGAGCCGCTGATCCTGACCTTCGGCACCCTGAGCATCCTGCAAGGCCTCATCTTCACGTACACCGATCGCAGCGTCGGCCAGGCGCCGTCCGAGCTGGTCTGGCTCGCGAACGGGCGGCTGCTCGGGCTGCCCGTTGCCGGCGCGGTCCTGCTGGCCTTTGCGGCGCTTGCGCATCTGCTGCTCAGGCGAACCCGCTTCGGCCTGCGCTTGCTGGCCATCGGCGGCGACGCGGACAGCGCACGACGTGCGGGCGTCGATGTCGAGCGCATCCGCCTGCTCGCCTTCGTTCTTTCGGGCGTCGGCGCCACTCTGGCGGGCCTCTTGATCGCCGGCCGGCTCGGCACGGGCTATCCGAACGCGGGCCAGGGTTTCGAGCTCGATGCCATCGTCGCCGCAGTCCTCGGCGGCGCGTCGCTGGCCGGCGGACGCGGCACGATCGCCGGCACGGTGGCAGCTGTGCTTTTGCTCGGCGTGATCTCGAATATTCTCAACCTGCTCGAGGTCTCGGCCTTCGTGCAGACCTTCGCCAAGGGGCTGATCGTGGTCGGCGCCATCGTCGCGACTCGAGCCCGGTCCGGCCCGGGTCGCTTCTCGGTGAGCGCCTTGCTCGCTGCCGGCGCGGCGCGCGGGAACGGCCGATGAGCGCCGTTGCCGCTTCTGGTTGGACGTCCGCAAGCGAAGCGCTTTCGCGCTGGGCGATCGTCGGTGTGCTGGCCGTGCTCTACCTGCTCGCCATCGCGCTCTCCGACGCGTTCCTCGAGCCGGTCTACATCGGCAACATCCTGCGCCAGGCGACGCCGGTCGGCATCGCCGCAATCGGCACGACGCTGGTGATGATCCTGGGTTGCGTCGATCTCTCGATCGGCGCGATCATCTCGTTCTCGGCCGTGCTCTGCGCGGTGCTGATGTCCGGCGAAGCGCGCAATGTTCCGCTCGCCCTGGTCGCAACCCTGGCGGTCGGCGCGGCCCTCGGCGCGTTCAACGGGCTCCTCGTGGTGTTCAACCGCTCCTCGTCGTTCATCCTGACCCTGGGCTCGGCGCTGGCGATCTACGGTCTCACCGAGATCTATTCCGGCGGCACGGCGCGCGGCATGGTCGCGCCGGACTTTCGCGAGTTCTTCAATCACCGGATCGGCGACGTGCTGCCGGTCCTGGCGCTGGCTCTGCTCGGCCTCGCCGCCCTGCTCGAGTGGCTGCTTCGCACGACCCGGTTCGGCCGGCAGATCTACCTGATCGGCAGCAACCGCGAGGCGGCGCGCCTCGCCGGCCTGCCGGTGGCCGGGGTCACGTTCGCCTGCTACGTTTTGTCGGGCCTGTTCGCCGCACTCGGCGGCATCGCCGTGCTGGCGCGCTCGGGCGTCTCAAGCACCTTCACGGGCCGAGGCTTCGAGTTCGATGCGCTGGCCGCCATTGTCCTTGGCGGCACGGTGTTCAGCGGCGGCCGCGGCACCGTGGTGGGCACCGTGGCGGGCACGCTTGTCCTGTTCATTGCCTTCAACCTCGTCAATATCCTGGGCTTCAACTACAACCTGCAATTGGTGCTGAAGGGCGCGATCATCATCCTGGCGTCGGCGGTCTATGCTCGCCTCGGTCGCGATCACTGAAGATGACTCGTCGCAAGATGTTCAACCGGAGGAGACCGAAATGAGATTCCTGTCCTTGTCGAGAGCCCTGTCCTGCGGGGCCCTGCTCGGCGCCGGCTTGGCCGCGTCGCTCGTGCCGATCGTGGCGAGCGCACAGACCACCGACCGCGCGCTGCAGAAAAAGCAGATGGCCGAGGTCGTCAACACTGCCAAGTTCAAGAAACCGGGCCCGTACACGATTGGCGTGGCCGCCGGCTACATGAGCAACTCGTGGGTCGTGTTCTGCCTGCAGCACATCCGCTACGAGGCATCGCTGCACAAGGACGTGAAGGACGTCATCGTCACCGATGCGGCGTTCAACCCGTCCAAGCAGGTCGCCGACATCGAGGACCTGATCGCCAAGAACGTCAGCCTCATCATCTACTGGCCCGTTGACGAGAAGGCGATCCAGCCGGCGCTCGAGAAGGCCGTGGCCAAGGGCATCCCGACGGTCAACGCCGGCGGCGGCTTCAGTTATTCCGCAGGCACGGTGTCGAACGCCTTCATCGATCAGTGGGCGCTCGGCGAAGAGGGCGCGCGCCACTTCGTCAAGGACCTGGGCGGCAAGGGCAAGGTGTTTGCGATGCTTCCGATCGCCGGCACGACCGCCGCGGTCGACCAGCTGGCCGCCCTGAAAACCGTGCTCAAGGACTACCCGAACGTCGAGCTGCTCTCGGCCGAGTACGGCGACTGGAATCGCGCCAAGGCCAAGCAAATCACCGAGAATCTGCTGCAGCGCTACCCGAAGATCGATGGCGTCTATTCGCCCGCCGGCCAGATGTCGATAGGCGTCGTCGAAGCGTTCGAGGAAGCGGGGCGGATGAAGGCGGTGACGATGTCGCCTGGCGATGAATACAACGGCTGGATGAAATGGGTCGTCAAGAACCAAAAGGGCGGCGCCGTCACCTTTCCAACCCGTGCCGGGCAGGAAGCGACCAGGCTCGGGCTGAAGATCCTCAACGGCGAGCCCGTTCCTCGCGGCCTGGTGATCCCTTCCGAATACATCGCGCCCAAGGATGCCGCCAAGTTCGCCGAGATGAGCAGGCCCGACGATTGGTGGGCGAGCAAGCTGCCCGAGCAGTTCAAGCCGAAGTGATCGGGCGCGGTTGACGGCGGCGCTGCTCGAGATCCGCGGCCTCGGCAAACGCTTCGGCGCCGTCACGGCGCTCGACGCGGTCGACTTCGTCGCGGATCGCGGCGAGGTCCACGCGCTGACGGGGGCCAATGGCGCCGGCAAGTCGACGCTGATGAACCTGCTGGCCGGCGTCTATGCGCCAAGCGCCGGCGAGATTCGCATCGAGGATCGCCCGGTACGATTCGAATCGCCGGCGCAGGCGCGCACCGCCGGCGTCGCCGCGGTGTACCAGGAACTCGCGGTGCTGCCGGAGTTGACGGTCGCCGAGAACATCTGGCTCGGCCGCGAGCCGCGCACGCGCTGGCGGCTGCTGGACCGCCGCGCCTTGCACGAGCGTACGGCACGCTTGCTCGAGGAATTTCACCTGCCGCTCGATCCGGCCAGCGTCGCGGGATCGCTGAGCGTGGCCGCCCGCCAGCTCGTTGAGATCGCGCGCGCATTGTCTTCCTCTGCGCGAATCCTGACGCTGGACGAGCCGACGGCGGTGCTCTCGGCCGGGGAGCGCCTGCGCCTGTTCGACACCGTCGCCGAGCTGAAGCGGCGCGGGCTGCTCGTCCTCTTCGTTTCGCATCGCCTCGACGAGGTGTTCGAGATCGCCGATCACGTGACCGTGCTGCGCAACGGCCGGCGTGTGTTCGACGCGGCCACCGCCGACGTCACGCGCGCCGAACTCGTCCGCCACATGGTCGGCCACGACGTCGACGACCGGACGCGCGCCGATCGTTTCGAACCCTGCGGCTCGCCGTCGATGTCGATTACGGTTCGCACGCGTCCGGCGCCGTTGGGTCTGCAGCTCGAACGAGGTGAGATCGTCGGCCTCGGCGGCCTGGTCGGCGCCGGACGGACGCGGCTGGCGCGGCGGCTCGCCGGGCTGGAGGAAGGCGTCGCGGTCGACTACCGGATCGGCGAGCGCCGCTTCACCGTCCGCTCGGCCGTGCAAGCCATTGCCCAGGGCATCGTCTATCTCACCGAAGACCGCAAGCGCGATGGCCTGTTCGCCGGCCTCTCCGTGCTGCGCAACACCAGCGCCGCCACGCTGGCGAGCCTGTCGCGGCTGGGCTTCGTCGATAGTCGCGAAGAACGGCGACGTGTCGGGCCGGTGCTCGAACGTCTGAAGCTGGTCGCGGCGTCCTTGCGCATTCCGGTGCGCTTTCTGAGCGGGGGCAACCAACAGAAGGTGCTATTCGGCCGCGCACTCCTCGCTCGGCCCCTGCTCCTGATCTGCGACGAGCCCACCCGCGGTATCGACGTGGGCGCCCGGGAGGAAATCTATGCCTTGATTGACACGTTGTCGCGGGAAGGCGTGACGATCGTCCTGATCTCGTCGGACCTGAAGGAACTACTCGCGCTGTGCCACCGCATCCTGGTCGTTCGCGACGCGGCAATCGTGGCCGAACTACCGGCGAGCGCCAGCGAACTCGACATCGTCGATGCAGCCGTCGTCCGGGCGCCGCGACCGGCTCGATGAGCCAGAAGGGCGTCGAGCGCGGGAACCGGCCGCGGTTGGCCGCGACGCGCCATCCCAGAGTTCCGCAAACATGCCCTACAACGCCTTCAAACGTCTCGGCGCGGCGCGCGCAGATCAGCGAGCATTTCGCTGGGATGTGTCGCTCCGCAGGAGCAGGCCTCTCGCCAGAACTGGTGGCCCCTCTCGCCGGGGGCATCGAAGGGTTCGACATTGAAGACCATATCGATGAGGGATTCTTCTAGGCGTCTTTTGCTAAGAGTCTGTTAACAAATAAACCGACGCATTTATGTGAAGCGGTTAGGCTTTGGTTAGGCTTGCATTCGTGCAAGCCGAATCGCCGATCGCGCAGCGCTGGGAGCTAACGCGGGAGCATCTGGACGAGCGCCAGCGGCGAGCGTTCGCAGCGACCGAGCTGGGGCTCGGAGGCGTCGCGCAGGTCGTGGCTGCGACGGGCATGGCGCGCAACACCATCAGGCCGGTATGCAGGAGCTCGACGGCACGAGCAATGAGTTCGTGGCGGCCGAGCCCTTGGCCCGCGCCAGGGCGACGCGCCGCAGCGGCGGCGGACGCCAGGTCGCGGGTCAAATGCTCAAGACGCGTTCTCGCGCTGGCCTTACGCAAGACGCCGTCGCTGAACGTATGGGCACCACCAAGAGCGCGATCTCTCGCCTCGAATCGGCTGGCAAGCACGCGCCGTCGCTTGCCACACTCAAGCGTTACGCAAGCGCTGTCGGGTGTGAGCCCGTAGCGAATGACGCCTAGATTC
>PLZH01000319.1 GCA_003152055.1 Burkholderiales bacterium | reverse complement strand
TGGATGATCCCCGGCAAGATGGTCAAAGGCATGGGCGGCGCGATGGACCTGGTCGCCGGCGTCGAGCGCGTCCTCGTTCTCATGGAGCATGTGGCGAAGAAGAAGGACGGCACATTCGACCTCAAGATCCTGCCGGCCTGCACCTTGCCGCTCACCGGCGTCGGCGTCGTCAATCGCATCATCACGGATCTCGCGGTGATGGACGTGACGCCGCAAGGCCTGAAGGTGGCCGCCATCGCCGATGGCGTTTCGCGCGAGGAACTGCAGGCCAAGACCGGCGTCGCGCTGCGCTGAGGCCGCGCCTGCGGCCCCAGCGCTAGCTTTGCTGCTGGCGGAGAATTTCCTTGCGCTTCATGTCGAGGTAGTCGGCCTGGCCCATCTCGTGCAGTTGCGTGGCGTAGCGCTCCGTGCTCGCAAACCAGTCACGGATCCGCTTTTCAGCCTGCTCGCCTGGTGGCAGCGCGTAAGCACCGAGATAGACGTCGATTGCCAGGTAGTAGCGCATGGTGTTGCGCTCGAGCAGGCCGAGGACGCCGCCGATGTATACCGGCTTTCCGTCCTTGTGGTCGACGATCGAAAAACCCACCTTTTCGCGCCCCACGGTCACGAGATACGTCTGCATCGCCACGCGGGCCGCGAAGCCGTAGCCATAGGCATACGACATGTGGATGACGCTCTTGTTGTCCTCGATCGGAATCGCTTCCACCTGGATGCGGTAGTCCTTGGTGCTGAGCGGCCCTTCGTCGGCGGTCAGCAGGACCTGAAGATAGTCGGCTGAGTTCGCCGCCACCCGATATTTGAACGCGAGCTCGTAGGCGTCCTGGACCGGCTGGTCGAACTTGCGGCCGACGCGCAGTGCAATCGTCCTGGCCGCCGCGTTCGTCTTGCACTGCTTGACGTTGAGGTGGAGGATCAGGATGTCGCACCAGTGATCGATCGACTGCAGGGCCTGCTGCACCGTCGTGAAAGGATGATCGACGATGGTGTAGACGTCGCCGCGCAGGTCGCCCGAAGTCTCTGTCGATTCGAGGACGAGCGGCCGGCTGAACTGGTTGTTGACGAACTTCTCGTGCAACGCGGCGTGCCGCGAACGCAAGGCATTGGCGTCCTGCGCCATCGACACCGGCAAGGCCAGCGCGCCGGCGAGCAGCAAGACGACCGGGCGCAGGCGTTTGGCGAGAAAGAGGGACAAGCACATCAAAGCCAATACTCCCACAAGCGGCCGAACCACTCTTTTGCCCGGGTACTGATCGGCCGTCGTTCCCAGGCCTCGAGCGTGATCTGGTCCGATGCAGCGAGATCGCGCTCGAACGCCTCGTGCATCTTCTCGCCGAACTCAGGACCGAGGATGACGGCGGTCAACTCCTGGTTGTGCAGGAAGCTGCGCCAGTCGAGGTTGGTCGAGCCGACGGTCGCCCAGACGCCGTCGATGAGCGCCGTTTTCGCGTGAAGTAAGGCCTGCCGCCGCTCGAAGATCTTGACGCCGCCGCGCAGCAATGCTTCGTAGTGTGAACGGCCGGCGTGAAAGACCAGTGACGCGTCGCTGACGCTCGGCACGATTATCTTCACGTCGATGCCGCGCGCAACCGCCGCGATGAGGGCCCGGATCAGCTGCGGATCCGGAACGAAGTAGGCGTTGGTCAGCAGGATGTCGCGCTCGGCACTGTTGATCGCCGAGATGAGCGTCACGTAGTTCTGGTTGACGGCCTGGTCCGGACCGCTGCCGATGGCGCGAATGACCTCCTTGCCCTGCGCTGCGAGCTGCGGAAAGTAGCTGCGAGGCGCCAGCGGCGGACCCTCCTGGCTTTCCCAGCTTGCCATGAAGAGTTTCTGCAGCGAGGCGACGACCGGCCCTTCGATCTGAAGGTCGGTATCGCGCCAGGGCATGCTTGATTTCTCCTCCGCGCTGCCCAGGCGGGCCGACGAGCCGCCCGAATAGACGCTGCTGATGTTGATGCCGCCGAGGACGGCCGTCTTGCCGTCGACGACGAGGAGCTTCCTGTGATCGCGCTGATTCATGTCCCAGCCGGCCTTGGCGCGGAGCGGATTGACCGGGTTGAACTCGACGACCTGGATGCCCGCTGCCTTGAGCCGATCGAAGAAAGCGCGCGGCGTGCCGATCGTGCCGACGCTGTCGCGGATCAGGTTGACCTGCACGCCCTCGCGCTGCTTCGCGAGCAACGTGTCGGCGAATTGCCGGCCCGCATCGTCGTCTTCGAAGATGTAGGTCTCCATGTCGATGTGGTCGTGCGCGTCGGCGATGGCGGCGAGCATCGCCGCGTAGGTGTTCGGACCATTCTGCAGCAAGGTCACTCGATTGCCGAGACTGAGCGGACTGCCGGCGAGCTCCTGCTCGAGCGCCAGGTGATCCGCGAGCACGTCGCTCGCACCGCCGCCTTTCGTCAGCTTCGCGACGATCTGCCGGCTTCGTTCGGGCGAAAGAATCCGGCCGCTCGCCGTCTGGAACCGGACGCTGCCCGGATCGGCCGGCGCCATGTCCGGCGTGATCACCGGGGGCATGCTGCAGCCGGCGAAGGCGAAAGCGCAGGCCGCGGCGGCGAGGCGAGCGGGGACACGAATCGAAATCACGTCGTGTTCTTCCAGTCCCGGAGAGCCCGGGCAGCCTCGCCCACCAGCGATGGACCGCGGTAGATGAAGCCGGTGTAGATCTGCACGATGTCGGCACCGGCCGCGCGCTTGGCGAGGGCGTCGGCCGCGCTCGTGACGCCACCGACGCCGATGATGGGATAGCCGGGCCCGAGGGCGGCGCGCAGCTGCGCGACGACGGCGTTCGACGCGGCGAGCAGCGGCGCCCCCGAGAGGCCGCCCGCTTCCTGGCCATGGCGAAGCGCTGCGACCGCATCGCGCGCGAGCGTCGTGTTGGTCGCGACGACGCCGTCGATGGCGTATCGGCGCAGCGTCGCTGCGACCCGTTCGAGCTGCCCGGCGTCGAGGTCAGGCGCGATCTTCAGGAAGATCGGCACCTCGCGCTTGTGCTCCTCGACCAGCTCGGCGCGGCGCCTGCAGATCGGCGCCATCAGCGCGTCGAGCAGGGCGTCGCCCTGCAGGTCGCGCAGGTTCTTCGTGTTCGGGCTCGAGATGTTGACCGTCACGTAGTCGGCGTATGGATAGACGCCGGCCAGGCAGGCGAGATAGTCGTCGGCGGCGCGCTCGATCGGCGTCGCCGCGTTCTTGCCGATGTTCAGGCCAAGAATGCCGCCTCTCGCGCGAAAGCGCGCCTGCCGCACGTTGCGGACGAACGCGATCAGGCCTTCGTTGTTGAAGCCGAGCCGGTTGATGAGCGCATTCGCCTCGGGCAGGCGGAAGAGGCGCGGCTTCGGGTTGCCGGGCTGCGCCAGCGGCGTCACCGTGCCGACCTCGATGCTGCCGAAACCCATGGCGCCAAAGGCGTCGATGCAGCGGCCGTTCTTGTCGAGCCCGGCCGCCAGGCCGATGCGGTTGGGAAATCGCAGGCCGGCAAGCGTCACCGGGTCGTCGATGCGCTTCGCGGCCACCGTGCATTCGAGCGGCGTCCGCTGGATCGCGGCCAGGGCGGCGAGGGTCAGGTCGTGCGCGCGCTCCGGATCGAGACCGAACAGGAAGGGGCGGGCGAGCGGATAAGGGACGAGGGGCATGGGGCGCGCCGATTTTGGCATTGCCGTTGCATACTCGTGCCGAGGCCCGACCATGTCCGAGCACCGCATCGAAAAAGACAGCTTCGGCGAAATCGCCGTTCCCGCCGATCGCCTCTGGGGCGCCCAGACCGAACGGTCGCTGCATCACTTCGACATCTCGACCGAGAAGATGCCGCTCGAGCTGATTCGCGCGCTCGCCCTCGTCAAGCGCAGCGCCGCCATCGTCAACCTCGGCCTCGGCACACTCGACGCAAGGAAGGCCGGCGCCATCGTCGCCGCCGCCGACGAGGTGCTGGCCGGCAAGCACGACGCCGAGTTTCCCCTCGCTGTCTGGCAGACCGGCTCGGGAACGCAGAGCAACATGAACATGAACGAGGTGCTCGCCAACCGCGCCTCGCAGCTCCTCGGCGGCCCGGTCGGCGAGGCGCGGCTCATCCACCCGAACGACGAGGTCAATCGCAGCCAGTCATCGAACGACGTCTTTCCGACGGCGATGAGCGTCGCCGCCGTCGAGGCGATCGCCAAGCGTCTCCTGCCGCCGGTCGAAGCCCTGCGGGCGACGCTCGCCGCCAAGGTCGACGCCTTCGACACCATCGTCAAGATCGGCCGCACCCATCTGCAGGATGCGACGCCGCTGACCCTCGGCCAGGAGATTTCGGGCTGGGTGGCGCAGCTCGATCATGGCTTGGCTCACGTGCGTGCGGCGCTGCCACACCTGTGCGAGCTGGCCCTCGGCGGCACGGCGGTAGGCACCGGCCTCAATGCGCCGCCCGAGTTCGGAGCCAAGGTGGCCACCGAGCTCGCGGCGCGCACGGGTTTACCCTTCGTTTCGGCGCCGAACAAGTTTGAAGCGCTGGCGGCACATGATGCGATCGTCCACGCGCACGGCGCCATGAAGACCCTCGCGGCCTCGTTCACCAAGATCGCGAACGATGTGCGCTGGCTCGCCTCGGGGCCACGCTCGGGGCTCGGCGAGATCCGCATTCCCGAGAACGAGCCGGGGAGCTCGATCATGCCGGGCAAGGTGAACCCGACGCAGTGCGAGGCCTTGACCATGCTCTCGGCGCAGGTGCTCGGCAACGACGTCGCGATCAACGTCGCTGGCGCATCGGGCAACTTCGAGCTCAACGTCTTCAAGCCCGTGCTGATCCACAACTTTCTGCAGAGCGTGCGCCTCCTCGGCGACGGCGCGCGCAGCTTCGACGAGCACTGCGCGCGCGGCATCGAGCCCGACCGCGAGCGCATCGCCGAGCTGGTGCAACGTTCGCTGATGCTCGTCACCGCGCTCAACCCGCACATCGGCTATGACAAAGCGGCGAAGATCGCGAAGGAGGCGCATCGCAGCGGCTCGACCCTGCGCGAAGCGGCGATCGCCTCGGGCTGGCTGACGGCCGAGCAGTTCGACGACTGGGTCGTCCCGGAGCGGATGGTGGGCCGGCGATGACAGCAGGCGCTACGAAATCTCCGACGCAGGCCGAGTTGAAGCGCCTCGTCGGCGAAGCCGCGATCGCCTACGTCGAAGCCGGAAGCATCGTCGGTGTCGGCACCGGCTCGACCGTCAACTGCTTCATCGACGCGCTCGGCGGCATTCGCGAACGCGTCGCCGCAGCCGTCTCGAGCAGCGAGGCTAGCACCGCGCGGCTGCAGGCGCTCGGCATCCGCGTCCTGGCGGCGAGCGAGGTCGATCGTCTCGGCGTCTACATCGACGGCGCCGACGAGATCGACCACGCCGGCTGCATGATCAAGGGCGGCGGTGGCGCCTTGACGCGCGAAAAGATCGTTGCCGACCTGGCCGATCGCTTCGTCTGCATCGCCGACGAATCGAAACTCGTCGATCGGCTCGGCCGCTTTCCCCTGCCGGTCGAAGTCATTCCGATGGCGCTGGCGCAGGTTTCGCGCCGCTTCGCTGCTCGCGGCGCGACGCCGCGGCTGCGTGAAGGCTTTGTCAGCGACAACGGGGGCGCCATCATCGACGTCCACGGCCTCGTCATCGACGACCCGGCCGCGCTCGAATCAGAGATCGATCAGTGGGCCGGCGTTGTCTGCTGCGGTATTTTCGCGCGCCATCGGGCCAGCGTCTGCCTGCTCGGCACGCCAGGGGGCGTTCGGACGCTGCAGTTCTGACAAGTGGTGACCGATCGCGGGGGAAAAGCGCGTAACCTCGGGCCCGTACGCTTTGTGCAGCACACAGGAAGGACGGCCCGTGGCCAAACCCAACTATTCATTCGAAAAACGTCAACGAGAACTTGCCAAGAAAAAGAAGAAGGAAGAAAAGGAAAAGGAAAAGGCCGGCCGCAAGCTCGCGGCCGAGCATGGCGTCGAAGCCGCAGCACCGGCAGACAACGCATCGAATCAGGTGTCCATCGACCCAGCGGCAATGGCGCCTTCCGGCCGCTGAGCCTCCCGAATCCGAGTCGTTCCGGCGCGCCGGAACGAGCGGCTCGCAAAGCGCGCCGGGTCGATCGCATCGAGCAGGTCGGCCTCGAGCGGCGCGGGCGCTCCGGTGATTGCCGAGGCCAGAACCTGAGCTCCCAGCGCCGACCAGCCGATACCGCGCGAACCCAATGCAGTGAAGACGAAAAGCCCGGGCACGCGAGGCGCGAATCGCGGCTGCTCAGGCCGCACCGATCCGGGGGCGGCGGCGAGTCCCGCACGCAGCTCCGGGCCGAGCGCGGACAACGGCACGGCGCCGACGAGCGGAAGCCGATCGATGCTCGAGTAACGAAACGAAACGCGACCATCGACCGGTTCGAGGTCGATGTCCGGTGCATTCGCGAGCAGGCGCCCGAGCCGAGCCACGTTCTCGCGATGATCTTCGCCGCGAACGGCCATGCTGTCGTCGTCCTCCTGCGAAGTGGCGCCGAACCAGAGGCGACCTCCGTTGGGCGGCAGCACGTAGCCCGAGCCGGCGATCGGCAGGCGCGGCATCGTCGCTGCGGGCAAGGGCGGGGCGGCGACGGCGCTGACTTGGCCGCGCTGTCGCGCGATCGGCCATTCGGAAGCCCCGAGCAGCTCGAGGGCGCCGCCGGCGTTGGCAAGAACGACCGTCGTTGTTGACGCGAGCTCGTCTCCGGCGGGATCGAGCAGACGCCATCGCCCGTCGAGATCGCGACGCAAGGCCGCGACCTCGACGCCGAGACGCAGGTCGAGCCGGCCTTCGGCACGCTCGAGGAACGATCGTGCCAGGCCGCGCGGATCGACCCAGCCGCCGCCTGGATAGAACCAGGCCGGTGCGCCGATCGCGACGCCGGCGAGGGCGCTCGCCTGCCCCGGCGTGACCACGCGCACATAGTCGGCGGGCAAGCCGAGTCTGGCTGTCGTCGCCTGCATGTCAGCGACGCTGACCCCTCGTGATTCGAGGCGAAGCAGACCACCGGTGTTGCCGATGACTTCGTGTTCCGCGATTGCGATGGCCACCTGGCGCCGGGCCTCCAGCGCCGCCGCACGGTTGAAGCGCGCATGTCTGCCATCGTCGCGATGGACGACACCGTGGAAGAGCCCGGCGGCGTTGCCCGAGCCTTCGCCTGCGATCCTCGAGCCGTGCTCGAAAAGCAATGACTTGTACCCGTGCTCGGCAAGCGCCCATGCGACTGCGCATCCGGCCAGGCCGCCGCCCACGATGACGACACGCTCGCCTCGCCCGGGTGCAACAAGGGCGCGGCGCCGCGGTATCGCGCGTGGCGTGTGGCGCGGCGCGAAGCGGGCCACCGTGATGTCGCGCTTGCCGCCGCTGCCGGCGGCGCCGACCGAGTCGAAGCCGGCCGAGCGCAAGCCGTCGCGGACGGCCCGCGCTGCCGACCACGTCGCAGCGGTTGCTTCAGGCGCGGCGATTCGCGCCATCGCCTTGAAGAGGCGCGGCTCCCACATGTCCGGGTTCTTCGCCGGCGCAAAGCCGTCGAGAAAGAAGGTATCGACGGTCGCGTCGATCTGCGGCAGCCATGACGCTACGTCACCGAACGCGAGAAGCAGCTGAACCCGTCCCGCTTCGAAGCTCAGGCGGTGCAGGTTGCAGGTGAGGGGCGGCCAGGCGGCGGCGAGCTGCGCCGCGAGCGGAGCGAGCGCCGGGTCGCGCGGCAGCGCTGCGAACTCGGCAGCGACGAGCGGCCGCGACTCGATCGAGATGAAGTGCAGATGGGCGCAGCGTTCGGCGTCTTCGCGCCAGGCAGACCACGCCGCGAGGAAGTTGTTGCCCAGGCCGAAGCCGGTCTCGAGGACGACAAAGCGCTCGCGCCGGCGCCAGCGTGCCGGCAGTCCGTTGCCGGCGAGAAAGACGTGGCGCGCCTGCTCCAGCGCGCCGTGGCGCGGGTGGTAGACGTCGTCGAAGTCGGGTGCGAGCGGTGTGCCGTTCGCGTCGCGCTCGACGCGCGCCGGCACGACGGGCGCCGTCTTCACGGCGCAGCCGCAGGCAGGATCGCGGCGCGCCCAGCAAGCCAGGCCAGCAGGCGGTCGCGCACGACGTCGAGCCCGCGATACTCGAGCACAGCGGGCGTCATGCTCGACAAGGCGGCATGCAGGTGCAACGCGTCATCGCGCGAGACCAGGGCACTGGCGAGAGGCTCGCTCTCGACGCGGATCGTGAATACCGCCTGCCTCGTATCGCTCAGAGGGATGAAGCTCTGGTACTCGTGGCGGAAGCTGGCCAGCGCGCCGACGGCTTCGGCATCGCCGCGCTCGGGCCATCCAACCTGGCTTCGCGCCGGATGCTGATCCAGGCGCGGATCGGCGGAAACGGTCCACACCGAGCGTTCCCACCGGTCGTTGCCGGTGACCAGCCGCGCCAGTTGCTCGCTCGCGGCGACGAGCAAGGCGTTGTCGGCGACCGGAGCGTGAACTTCGGCAAAGTGACGACCGACCTTGTCTTCGGGAGCCCAGCGCGAAGGCAGGCAGACCGCGAGCCACGGGATGGTCGCACGGTTGCCGTCGATGACGGCAAAGTCTTCTTCGAAAGCGAGGCAGAGCAGGGCGGTCGCGCGTAGCGCTGGCGACAGCGATTCCAGCAGCTCGCCGATCGCTGCGTCGCCGCTGCCCAGGATGCGCCCGTCCCTGACGGCCCAGCCGAGGCGAGGCGCGACGAAGCAGGAAGCACTCTCGCGCACGAATGCCGACCGCTTGTTCTTCGCCGCCTCGGCCGCCAGGTCGGACAGGACAGCAGCGACATCGAAGCCCGGCATCGCGACCAGCGCCTGCGCCGGGAAGCTCGCCAGCGTCGTCATCTTCTCGTCGAGATGCCGGCCGCCTGCACGTGCCGGCGTCAGCTGCGCCGCACCGGGCGCAACGCGGCGCAGCCCCGGCTGCATGCGAAACGGCGTGACGATCTGCGAGAAATCGAAAGGCATCGCCGATGATGCCCACATTCGACGCTTCGCTGAATTCCAGCGGGCCCGCGGAGCGGGCCCTTCTCTGTGGCTATACGCGCTTTTTGTATTCGTGCGTGCGCGTGTCGATCTCGACCTTGTCGCCCGTCTGCACGAAGAGCGGCACGGCGATTTCGAGGCCTGTGGCGAGCTTGGCGTTCTTCAGCACCTTGCCCGAGGTGTCGCCCTTGACGGCGGGCTCGGTGTCGGTGATCTCGCGCACGACGGTGGTCGGTAGCTCGACCGAGATCGCCTTGCCGTCGTAGAAGACGACTTCGACAGGCATGGCATCTTCGAGGTACTGGATCGCATCGCCCATGTTCTCGGCCTCGACCTCGAACTGGTTGTACTCGGCGTCCATGAAGGCATACATCGGGTCCGCGAAATAGGAGAAGGTGCACTCCTTCTTGTCGAGGACGATCTGGTCCATCTTGTCGTCGGCCTTGAAGACGACCTCGGTGCCGGAATTGCTGAGCAGGCTTTTCAGCTTCATGCGCACGGTAGCCGAATTGCGGCCGCCGCGGCTGTATTCGGTCTTCAGCACGACCATCGGGTCCTTGCCCTGCATGATGACGTTGCCGGCGCGAATTTCCTGGGCGATTTTCATGATCTGATCTTTGAGAAGAACGCGCAAAGCGGCGGACGGGCCGGATGGGCGCAAAACCGATAATTCTAGCGTTTCAGAGCGGCGAAATCGAGAAGCGCCGAGGTCAGGTCGTACTGGCCGGCGCAGCGGTCGCGAAAGCGCCGGCATTGCGCGGCCCAGGTATCGATATCGAGCGAAGCGAAGGCCGAACGCAGGCCGGCCGCTGCGGCCAGGCCGTTCCAGATCGCGAAGAGCGAGCGCAGTTCAGTGAATGAGGAGGGCGCGCCTTCGAGAAAGCGAACGAGGAAGGCGGCGAGCTTGGCCGCGTGCGCGTCGTCGTCCTGCGGATAGAGCTGCCAGAGGAAGGGCGCGCCGGCCCAGATCGCGCGGACCAGCGAATCTTCGCCCCGAACGAGGTTGAGATCGCACGACCAGAGCAGGCGATCGAAATCCTCTTGATCGAGGACCGGCAGGCGAGCGGCACGCAGGTGCCGTCGTTGGAGTCGGTCCCCGAGCAGAGCCTGCGCCTGCTCGGTCGCGGCGCCCGGGGTGAGAAGCAGCAGCGTCGGTGCGGCGTCGAGCACGTCGAGCCATTCGACGAGGGCCGGATTTCGATAGCAGAACAGGCTCACGCATCGCTCTCCTGCGCGGCGCTCGATGCCGAGGCCACGCAGCCAGTCGCGCCCGTCACCGAAACGACGCCGCCGCTCGAGCAAGCCAGGCTCGAGGATCAGGCCGCCGCTTCGATCGCTGAAGCCGGGATAGAAGAACCAGACGGGCCGAGGATTGCCCTCGGCGTCGAAGCGTGGCGACGGCCGACCATGCGATCGCTCGACATAGGTCTCGGCGCTGAGGTGCTCGATGTTGACGCGTACGCACACCGTCGCCGACGGAGCTGCGGATTCAGGTACTCCGCAGCCGAAGGTCTCGACCCAGACGTCGGCCGGTGCGAACGCTGCGTTCCGCCAAGTGTCGACTTCGACCCGCGGCGCGCCGCGGGGTGCCATCCAGGTCAGCGCGCTTGCGTCGTCGACGGCGAGCCGCACCGCTTCGCCGCGGCTGCCGAGGTCGGCTGCCAAGCGCCAGGCAAAGCCGATATCGCCGAAGTTGTCGACGACGCGGCAAAAGACGGTCCATCGCATCGCCGACATTATCGAAGCAGGTGTCGCGGAGGCCCACGGCACAATCATTCGCGATGAGGGAAGAAGCCGTCGATCCTGCTCCCGAGTCCGGCGCCGAGGCTGCGGCCGGCCGGCACGAGCGGCTGCTCGCCCAAGTCGCGGCGCTGCCCAACCTGCCGGGCGTCTACCGCTACTTCGACGCCGGTGGCATGGTGCTCTACGTCGGCAAGGCGCGCGACCTGAAGAAGCGCGTCTCGAGCTATTTCACCAAGCGCCACGTCGGCAGCGAAGGTGCGATCCGCATCGGCCACATGGTCTCGCGCATCGCGCGCATGGAGACGACGGTCGTCCGCTCCGAGGCCGAAGCCCTGCTCCTCGAGAACAACCTCATCAAGACGCTGGCGCCGCGCTTCAACATCCGCTTCGCCGACGACAAGAGCTACCCCTACCTGAAGATCGAGTCACATCGGTTCCCGCGCGTCGCCTACTACCGAGGCTCGGTCGACCAGAAGCACCTCTACTTCGGCCCGTTCCCGAGCGCCTGGGCGGTGAAGGATTCGATCCAGCTGCTGCAGAAGGTCTTCCACCTGCGCACCTGCGAGGACACGGTGTTCGCGAACAGAACCCGGCCTTGCCTGCTCTTTCAGATCAAGCGCTGCTCCGGTCCATGCGTCGGCTACATCGCGCCCGAGGACTACGCACGCGACGTTGCCAACGCCGAACGCTTCCTGCGGGGCGAGCAGCAGGAACTGATGGACTCGCTGCAGGCGCAGATGATGGGCCGCGCCGAAGCGCTCCAGTTCGAGCAGGCGGCCGAGATCCGCAACCAGATCGGCTCGCTCGCACGCGTGCTGCATCAGCAGTCGGTCGAGGACAACACGGGGGCGCGGACCAAGGACGCCGACATCCTCGCCGTCAAGGTCGACGGCGGTCGCGCCTGCGTCAACCTCGCCATGGTCCGTGGCGGCCGTCATCTCGGCGACCGGCCGTATTTTCCGAAGCACGTCGAATCGGCGATCGGCGTCGACGTCGAGTCGATCGATGACGATGCAGCGGCTGGCCATGAGAAGCCGGTCGAAGTACGCGTCCTCGAGGCTTTCATCGCCCAGCACTACCTCGAAGGTGGCCTGCCACCCCTGCTCGTCGTCAGCCACGCCGTCGACAAGGCGCTCGTCGAGGCGCTTGCCGCGCAGGCAGGAGTGAAGGTGACGGTGCAGCACCAACCGCGTGAGCAACGTCGGGCCTGGCTCGACATGTGCATCAAGGGCGCGGCCCTGCGCCTGGCGCAATTGCTTGCCGAGGAGGGCTCGCAGCAGGCGCGCACCCGCGCCCTGGTCGAGGCGCTCGACATCGCCGTCGAGGATCTGCATGCGTTTCGTATCGAATGTTTCGACGTCAGCCACACGGCCGGCGAGGCGACTCAAGGCTCCTGCGTTGTCTTCGAGGCGCACAAGATGCAGAGTGCGCAGTACCGCCGCTACAACATCGCCGGTATCACGCCGGGCGACGATTACGCGGCGATGCGCCAGGTGCTGACGCGCCGCTACGCCAAACTCGTCGAGGCGGCGAGCCAGGGCACGTCGCGGCTGCCCGACATTGTTCTCGTCGACGGCGGCAAGGGCCAGGTCGGCGTCGCCAAAGAAGTGTTCGAGGAACTCGGCATCGAGCTTTCGCGCATCGTCGGCGTCGAGAAGGGCGAAGGGCGCAAGGTCGGGCTCGAGGAGCTCGTCTTCGCCGATGGGCGGCCCAAGGTCGGGCTCGGCCGCGAGTCGGCGGCGCTCATGCTCGTCGCGCAGATCCGCGACGAGGCGCATCGCTTTGCGATCACCGGAATGCGGGCGCGCCGTGCCAGTGTTCGCACCGGAGCGAGCCGGCTCGAGGAGATTGCCGGTGTCGGCCCGAGAAAACGCGCCAAACTGCTGCAACGCTTCGGCGGTGCGCGGGGCGTCAGCCATGCCAGCGTCGAAGATCTCGCCACCGTCGAAGGCATCTCACGGGAACTCGCCGAGGAAATCTATCGTGCCCTGCATTGATCGCGCTCTGCGCCCGTCGGCGATTCCGGCTCTCCTCGTGGCCGGGGCCGTGGCCTGGAGCGTCGCCGGCTGCGCCGGCTCCTCGGGCGAAGCGCCTGGCGACGCCCGCGGTGGCGTGCGGCCGACTGTAGCGCCGGCCGCCGCACCACCGCTGCCCACGGTGGCGCCGTCGCCGGCAGCGGGACGTGCGCGCGCCGTGCTTCCCACGCCGGGGCCCGTGCGGTCCTGGACGGAAGTGCGCCGCCAGGCCGCCGAGCGGATCGTCGCTGCCAATCCCGACATCACCTACTCCGGCAAGGTGCCCGACACCTTGCTCGCGATCCCGGTGCTGGAGATCGAATTGAACGCAGACGGCAGCGTTCGCAACATCGAGGTACTGCGGCCGCCGCGCCAGGCCAAGGACACGCTGCAGATCGCGGCCGATGCCGTCCGCCGCGCCGGGCCATTCGGCAACGTCTCGAAGCTGCCGCGACCCTGGAAATTCGTCGAGACCTTCCTCTTCGACGGCCAGCGCAAGTTCAAGCCGCGGACGCTTGACAACTGAGGACAATCGGGTTCGCCCGGCAACGAACGCGGCGAGCGCAAGGCGTCACAATCAATCAGATGTTCTTCAACCTGCCGACGCTCTTCACATGGGCCCGCATCGTCGCGATCCCGCTCGTCGTCGGAGTCTTCTACACGACGCTTGCGCCGCAGACGCAGAACGTCGTCGGCACGGCGCTCTTCATCCTGTTCGCGCTGACCGACTGGGCCGACGGCTACCTGGCGCGAAAGCTGAACATGACCTCGGCGTTCGGCGCCTTCCTCGATCCGATCGCCGACAAGTTTCTCGTCACCGCCGCACTGCTCGTCCTCGTCCACCTGGGACGATTGAACTCGCTCGTCGCGCTTGTCATCATCGGCCGCGAGATCGCGATCTCGGCTCTGCGCGAGTGGATGGCGCAGATCGGCGCCTCGCGCAGCGTCGCCGTGCACGTGCTCGGCAAGCTGAAAACGGTCGTGCAGATGGTCGCGATCCCCTTCCTGCTCTACAACGGCAAGCTCTTCGGCCTGATCGATACCGCGCTGTGGGGCACGGTGCTGATCTGGATCGCGGCCGTGCTGACCATCTGGTCGATGGTCTACTACCTGCAGAAGGCCCTGCCTGAGATTCGTGCCCGTGTCCGCTGAGGCCGGCACCGAGGACGCACGGTGAACGCCGGTCGCCACACCGCGGTGCGGGCCATGCCGTGGGTCTTCGTGCTGATCTGGAGCACGGGCTTCGTCGTCGCGCGCCTGGCGATGCCGCACGCACCGCCGTTTTCGTTTCTCTCGGTGCGCTTCGCGCTGTCGGCCCTCTGCTTCGCCGTGTGGATAGCGCTGGCGGACGCCGCATGGCCTCGAGGCAAGCGGCAGTGGGGCCATCTCGCCGTCACTGGCGTGCTCATGCAGGCCGGCTACCTGGGCGGGGTCTGGGCGGCGGTGAAGGCGGGGGTCGGTGCAGCCACGGTAGCGCTGCTCGTCGGCCTGCAACCGGTCCTGACGGCGCTCTGGGTCACGGCCGGCAGGTCGCGCGCCGAGGGCACCGGCCGGGTGCCGGCTCGTCAGTGGCTCGGCCTGTTGCTCGGCTTCGCCGGACTGGCTTTCGTCGTCTGGCCGAAGCTCGGCAGCGGCGAGGTGACTCCGGCCAACCTCGCGCTCGCCGTCGCCGCGCTCCTCAGCATCACCGTCGGCACGCTCTACCAGAAGCGCCACGTCGGGCCGTGCGACGTGCGCACGGCGAGCGCCGTGCAGATGCTTGCTGCGCTCGTCGTCTGCGCGCCGCTCGCGTGGCTCGAGCCCGAGTCGATGGACTGGCACGTCAACCTCGTCGCGGCGATGGCCTGGTCGGTCGGCGTTCTCACCCTCGGCGGCAGTTCGCTGCTCTACCTCCTCATCCAGCGCGGCGAAGCGACGGCGGTGACGAGCCTGCTCTACCTCGTGCCGCCCTGCACCGCACTGATGGCATGGGTCTTGTTCGGCGAAGCCTTCACGCCGCCGATGATGCTGGGTATGGTGCTGACGGTCGTCGGCGTCGCCATCGTCGTCCGCAACCCGCGCGAAGCGCCCATCGACGCCGCGCTACGAGAGGAGCCTTCACGATGAAGAACGCACACCGCATCGCGGTCATCGCCGGCGATGGCATCGGCACCGAGGTCGTTCCCGAGGGCCTGCGCGCTCTCGAGGCGGTGGCCAGCCGCTTCGACATCGAGCTGGCCTTCGATCATTTCGATTTTGCCTCCTGGCGCTGGTACGAGCGGCACGGCAGCATGCTGCCCGACGACTGGAAGCAGAGGATCGGCGGCCACGAAGCGATCTTCTTCGGGGCCGTCGGCTGGCCTGCGAAGATTCCCGATCACGTCTCGCTCTGGGGCTCGCTGCTCAAGTTCCGACGCGAGTTCGATCTATTCGTCAACCTGCGGCCGGCGCGCCTCATGCCCGGTGTGCGCTCGCCGCTGGCCGGCCTCGCGCCCGGCGACATCGACATGATGATCGTGCGCGAGAACACCGAAGGCGAATATTCAAGCATCGGCGGGCGCATGTACGAAGGCAGCGAGCGCGAGATCGTGATCCAGGAGACGGTGATGTCGCGCATCGGTGTCGACCGGGTGCTCGACTACGCGTTCCGCCTCGCCGCCTCGCGGCCGAAGAAGCATCTCACTTCGGCGACAAAGTCGAACGGCATCTCGATCACGATGCCGTACTGGGACGAGCGCGTGCAGGCAATGGCTCCGCGTTTTCCCGAGGTCCGCGTCGATCGCTATCACATCGACATCCTCGCCGCGCACTTCGTGCAGCGGCCGCAGGTCTTCGATACCGTGGTGGCGAGCAATCTCTTCGGCGACATCCTGAGCGATCTCGGCCCAGCCTGCACCGGAACGATCGGCATCGCCCCCTCGGCCAACATCGACCCGACACGCGAGCACCCTTCGCTCTTCGAGCCGGTCCACGGCTCCGCACCCGATATCGCCGGGCTCGGGGTCGCCAATCCGATCGGGCAGATCTGGTCGGGTGCGCTGATGCTCGACTTCCTCGGCCATCGCGACGCGCACGACGCCTTGATCGCGGCGATCGAGACCGTGCTCGATCCCGGCTCCGGCGGCCCGAAGACGCACGATCTCGGCGGAACCGCAACGACCGCCGATCTCGGCCGCGCCATCGCCGACGCGGTGCGCAATGCGTAGCGTCTTGATCGCGGAAGTCAAGTACGAACCGCACGAGCGGCGAAAGATTTTCCTCGTCGCCGGGGCCCATAGAATCGCGAAGCCTGCTTGACACTGAACAATGCCGACGATGTAATCGTTTTGCCCCGAGCCGCACATGCCGCCTCGTGACGCCACATCGAATTCCTTTGAGACTCCGAGCCTTCCTGAGGGGGAACCATTCGTGAACAAAACTGAACTCATCGAGCACATCGCCAGGCAGGCCGACATCTCGAAAGCGGCGGCGTCGCGCGCTCTCGAGGCCATGATCGGTGGCGTGAAGACGAGCCTGAAGAAGAACACCACGGTCTCGCTCGTCGGTTTCGGAACGTTCAGCGTCGGCAAGCGCGCCGCGCGTAGCGGCCGCAACCCGCGCACGGGCGCGGCGATCAAGATCAAGGCCGCGAAGGTTCCGAAGTTCCGTCCGGGCAAGGCGCTGAAAGACGCACTCAACTGAATCACGCCGCCGGCACCGCCGGGGCTTGCCGGGTGCTTAGCTCAGCCGGTAGAGCGGCGCCCTTACAAGGCGTAGGTC
>PLZH01000081.1 GCA_003152055.1 Burkholderiales bacterium | reverse complement strand
TGTTCCTACGTGAAGGCGGACGTCGGCCTGATCCTCAAGGAGCAGCAGCATCCGGCAGGCGTTATGCCCAGGGCTGATATCGCCATCGTCTCGAACATGTGCAGCACCTTCATCAAGTGGGGGGAGATCTGGGCGCGATTGCTGAAGACACCTATTTTCGTGCTCGACCTTCCCGGGCAGCGCGCGGCGAACTGGCAGGTTCGGCCGGGTGATGCACAGCACGTGGCGGACTCGCGCTGGATCGAGGCGCAGTTCCGCGACCTGATAGAGAAATGCGAAAAGATCACCGGCAAGCGCTTCGACATGGATCGTCTGGCGGAAGTCGAGGAGCACGTCAACAAAATGATGTTCCACTGGAACAACGTGATGGCGCTCAATCGCGTATGTCCTGCGCCCTACAACGCGATGCTAGACGGCCTGACTTATATCGGCATCATGAACGTCTATCGCGGGACCCCCGAGGGCGTCGAGTTCATGCGCCGGCTCGAGGAGCAGTTGAAGGCCAAGGTCGCGCGCGGCGAAGGTCGCGTCGCCGAGGAGCGCTTCCGGCTGTTGTTCTCGGGCACGCCCTGTTACGTTTCTATGCGCCGCCTGGTCGAGCTGTTCGAGACCTGGGGTGGGGTATTCGCGTACTCCGACTACCTAACATTCGCCTCAGGTGGAATGGACGCGGGGGAGCTGGTCTACGACACCTCGCGGCCGCTTGAGAGCCTGGCCGAGGTGAGTGCGCTTGCCGCGCAGTGGGGTCTCTCCAACCAATTCTTCGCCCACGAGCGCCTGGCGCAGCAGATCAGGGATTACGACGTCGACGGGATCGTCTTTCACGGCATCAAGAGCTGCCGCTTCGTCTCCTCCGGCATGGCGGACACGCGCGATTACCTCAACAAGCGGTTGAATGTGCCGAGCCTTTACATCGAGTCTGATCTCATCGATCCGCGCTACTGGTCGGACGCGCAGATCAAGAATCGCGTTGACGCGTTCTTCGAAACGCTGCATCAGCGCGGCGGCGGCGCGCCGCTCGAGAGCAAGGCCGTATCAGCGACAAAGACTGTTCCAGCCACAACTGGGAGCGCCCCATGAAGTACGTTGCTGGAGTTGACGTCGGATCCACGCAGACCAAGGCGGTGATTATCGACGAGAACAAGACCATCGTCGGGCGCGCGCTGCTCGACATGGAGACCAGTATGGTGACCGTCGCGCAGGATACGTTCAAAGCGGCACTGGCGAACGCCCAGATCACCGAGGACCAGGTCCTCTACATCGTTGGCACAGGTTATGGCCGCTACAACGTGACCTTTGGCCAGGAGCAGGTCACCGAGATCAGCTGCCATGCGCGCGGCGCGATCGCGCTGTTTCCGGGGACGCGCACCGTCATCGACATCGGCGGTCAGGACACCAAGGCGATACGCGTCAAAGCCGATGGTCAGGTCGGCGACTTCACGATGAACGACAAATGCGCCGCAGGCACCGGGCGCTTTCTCGGGGCGGCTTCCTACGCGCTCGAGATGTCGCTCTCGGANNAAGGGCATGCTGCCGGAGGACGTGCTGATGGGCGTGCACCAGGCGATCACCAGCCGGTGCGTTTCGCTCGCGCGCCGTGTCGGGATCGAGTCGGAGGTGACGTTCACGGGCGGCGTGAGCCGCAACATCGCCATCGTGAAGCTGCTCGAGGAGGCGGCGGGAATGAAGATCAACGTGAGTCCCGATGCGCATTTCTGTGGTGCGCTGGGTGCGGCGCTGTGTGCGCATGACCACGCATTCGGGGCCGAGACGCGACCCGTGGCCATGATGGCTGCCTAGGAGAATTCAATGCTAAACGTCGTCGGTATTGACATCGGATCGACCTATACCAAGGCGATCGCACTCAACGATAAGCGCGAAGTCGTCGGGACCGCGGTTCGCCGTACGGGTTTCAAGCTGGCGCAGGCCGCAGAAGCCGTTTTCGAGGAGTTGCTGAAGAACAGCGGCCTCGACCGCTCGGTGATCACCTACGTGGGGACAACCGGCTACGGCCGCTACACCGTGCCGTTTCGCAATACCCAGGTCACCGAGCTCACCGCGCACGCCCGCGCCGCGGTGCATCTGTTTCCCGACACGCGCACCATCCTCGACATCGGTGGCCAGGACATCAAGGCCATCAAAATCGACGCCGAGGGGCGGGTGAAGGCCTTTCGCTTGAACGACAAGTGCGCGGCGGGCACCGGCGCGTTTCTCGAAAAGACCGCACGCTACCTCGGGCTGACCACCGACGACCTCGGCCCCTACGCCCTGCGCTCGACCAAGCCAGTGCAGATCAGCAGCGTCTGCGCAGTCTTTGCTGAGTCGGAGGTCATCAACCATCTGTCGAACGGCATACCGGCCGAAGACATCGTGATGGGCGCGATGGTGGCGCTCGGCGGCCGTGCGATCCAGCTCATGCGCCGCGTCGGGATCGAGCCCGGCTACATGCTCACTGGCGGCATGACTCGCAACGTGGCGATGATTAATGCGCTCGAATCCAACCTCAAGGCGAAGCTCAACGTGGCGCCCAACGGGCTCGGACAGTTGAACGGCGCCTATGGCGCAGCGCTTCTCGGCCTCCGCCGCGTCGAGAAGCTGCTCGCCGAGGGCAAACCCATCCCGCCAACGGCAGCAGAGCAGGTGCCGGGCGAAGCCGCGACGGTGCGCCGTTGGTCCGCGAAGGCGCTGCTGACAAAGAGCGTCGACCCGTGCCGCGCTACCGGCATATGCCCGATCGTCATGAAAGCCGCCCAAAAGCCACTCGAAGCGGCGGCCTGAAGACGCAACGGAGTAAAGGAGGCCGCTATGACCTACGTCGTCACCGAAGCGTGTATCAACTGCAAGCATACCGAGTGCGTCGAGGTGTGCCCGGTCGATGCGTTCCACGCCGGGCCCAACTTTCTCGTGATCGACCCAGACACCTGCATCGACTGCGCGGTCTGCGTGCCGGCGTGCCCCGTGGATGCCATCTACGCGGACGCCGATGTGCCGGTGGATATGCAGCAATACGTCGCGCTCAATGCCGAATTGGCCAAGGATTGGCCGGAGATCGTGCGCAAAGAGGAAGCGTTGCCCGAAGCTACGTTCTGGGCCACCGCAAAGGACAAGCTCGGCCTATTGAAGCGCGCATAGGAGGTGCCATGGGACTCATCAGCGACTACATGAACAGGGATCACAAGCACTGTGACGATGCCTTTGCGCGTGCCGAGGATATGGCCGCGGCATCGGATTGGCTCGGTCTTACGCGCGATGGCGGAATGTTCTTGCGCGAGATAGAACGCCATATCGGGCTCGAGGAAAACCTGCTGTTTCCGGCGTTCGAGGAAAGAACCGGCATGACGAGTGGACCGACCGAAACGATGCGCATGGAGCACCAACAGATGCGCGGAATGTTCGCGCAGATGCGCGCGGCAATCGACGCGAAAGACGCGGCAATTTACCTCGGGGTATCGGAGACCCTGCTCATCCTTCTGCAGCAGCACAACATGAAGGAGGAAAGCATGATGTATCCGATGCTGGATCAGTCGCTGGGCGACGACGCCCCCGGCTTGCTCCGCCAACTCGAGGCCATTGCGCCCTAACCGGTGGCTTGCCATACAGCTCAGCGCACCCTTCCCTACGTACGATCACGGAATTCCGATGCATCAGGCCGGCTTGCAGCTCGAACAAGCGCCACCGATTTCGGTACCGTTCCGCTTTTTTCTGACTGCGCCAATATTTCTCGTGCTTGCTGCGGCGGTGCTACTGTGGCGCGGTCCCGAGGTCCTGGAGTCGCGGCTGTCCCCGGCGGCGCTCGCGGTCACTCATCTATTCACACTCGGGTTCATGTCCATGGTCATGGTGGGGGCCATGATGCAGCTGCTTCCGGTGCTGGCCGGCGCTCCGATTGCACGACCGCGTGCGGTCGCCGCGATCACCCATACGGGCGTTGCCTTCGGCACGCTGTCACTGGCAGCGGGATTTCTGTTCGGTGCACCCTGGCTTCTCAATACGGGGACCGTGGCGCTGGGCATTGGGTTCGCGGTGTTCATCGTTGCGGTGGCGACGGCCCTGTGGCGCTCGCCCGTCAAAGACAACACCAAGCGCATGCTTTGGCTTCCAGTGCTTTCCCTTGTCGTAACTGTCGCATTGGGCGTCACGCTGGGATCGAGTCTTGGCTGGGGTATGGCCTTAGCCAACGTATCCATCCGCTACCTTCATCCCGGATGGGGCCTGCTCGGCTGGGCAGGACTGCTTGCGATCGGGGTCGCTTACCGGGTGGTCCCGATGTTTCAGATCACTCCAAAGTATCCCACGCCGATGATGAAATATCTCGCGGCCGGCGTGTTCCTGGTGCTTGCGCTATGGTCGGTCGCGCTGTGGATCGACGACGGGACGTGGGGTCCGTTCGCCATCGCCTGCGCCCTTGCGCTCGCCGCTGCCTACGTTGGATTCGCCGCGACGACGATCGTTTTGCAGCAACTGCGCAGGCGGCGACAGCCCGATGTGACGCTCAGCTTCTGGAAGGTCGGCATGGCGTGCCTGATTGCCGCGAATGTCACCTGGGCGCTTCGCGTCTTCTCGCCGACGGAACTTCCTGAGGCCGTCGACGTACTCATCGGTCTGCTCGCGCTGCTCGGCTGCGCCGGTTCCATCATCAACGGAATGCTCTACAAGATCGTGCCCTTTCTCACCTGGTTTCACCTGCAGCCGCTGACCGGAGCCGGCCGCCTCGTGCCGAATATGAAGGAAATGCTCAGCGATGCGGACCAGCGGCTGCAGTTCAGAGTCCATGTCGCAGCGCTCGCGTTACTCATCGCCGCGGTGGTGTGGCCCAGTGTGCTTGTGTACCCGGCTGCACTCACGCTCGGTGCAAGCGGAGCGCTGCTCGAGGTGAACCTTCTCAAGGTGCTGCGCTACGTGCGCAATCCCATGCCCTCGTGTTTGGGCTCACGGTCATCGCATCCACAGCCCACCCCAGCGACTGGAACCTCGATGCAGCACAAGTAGCGCGCAAGTCTGAAGGGGGGTGTTGCGTCATCGAACTAAATTGGACTACTTATTTCTTGGGTGGATCTGAACGGTGCAGCCTTAACATGCGGGGTGAGCGGCGATGCCGAGAATGAGCAAACTGGCGGACTACGGCACGGTCATCATGACCGCAATGGCGCGCGAACCCCAGCAGATTCAAAGTGCAGCGGACGTGGCGCTTCTAACGGGGGTTGCCGCGCCGACGGTCAGCAAGATTCTGAAGCGGCTAGCGCGGGAGGATCTGATTGTCTCGGTACGCGGCCGCCACATCGGAAGAGCGCGAAATGAGCGACAGCAGCGTTGCCGAGGTAGATGTGTGGGGACTTCGATATCTATTGGCGCAAGCACGTGGTCGCCGCGTTCGTCGGCTACGCGCTCCGCGCGATCCGGGTGACGACGTGAACGCGCTGCGCTTGCGGATCGCCCGGCAGACGCTGTAGACGAGATCGTGGCCGGACCCTCCGACGTTTCAGGCACTGCGACCGGCGAGACGCTTGTGCTCGGCTTCGGGCTCGCGTTCGGCGACCTGTACCGGCGCGACGGGCTCGTCGTCATCGATCGCGTGTTCCTTGGGTTTCTGGGCGGCGCCGACGTCGCGCTGTGCGACCGGCTGGTCGCGGCGCGGGCCGATCCCGACGTGTTGCCCGCCAAGGACGAATCGGCGCTTATTCTCGAGATCGCGCCGCATCTCGAGCGTTTTGTCGCCAAACTTTTTGCTATCACCGATGAAGTCCTCGCACTGAGGCGACGACACGACGAGCAAGCGCCGCTGTTTGCGGTGAAGCGACAGTTCGTCCAACGCCGCGCGGCAGCCGGGAGGGTTGCCCCGGAGGACGCGAAACGCTTCGATGGCCCGGCAATGGAACGCGAGTTGCGGCACGCTTTCGGCGGACGCTTTGACGAGCTCACCTATGCCACCCATGTCGCGCGCTGGCTGCAGGACGAGGCTGCGCACGAGTCCGAACTCGATCTCGCGAAGCGCTATGCGGCGTGGGCGCTGCATACGGAGGTGGGCCGCGAACGCGTGCGCGGCGGAGTCCTGTTCAAGGCGCCCGCGAAGCTCGATCAACACAACCTGGTAGGGCACGCCGAGAAGCTTTCCCTTCGAGGCGCCACGGCATTTCGCATCGACGCCGCACACCTGCGGCGGCGGGAAGGCTTCCAGCTGACCGATTCCGGCACCACTCTGATCGGTGCGCTCGACCAGGCGAATTACTGTATCTGGTGCCACACCCAGGGCAAGGACTCCTGCTCCAAGGGGCTGCGCGAGAAGCCTTCCGCTGCCGAGCCGGACAAAGTCACGTTCAAGAAGAGCGTCTTCGGCGCAACCCTCGCCGGCTGCCCGCTGGAAGAAAAGATCTCGGAGTTCCAGTTGCTGAAGGCCATGGGGCACGCAATGGGCGCGCTGGCGGTGATCTGCATCGACAATCCGATGGTTGCGGCAACCGGGCACCGGATATGCAATGACTGCATGAAATCGTGCATCTACCAGAAACAGGATCCCGTCGACATCCCGCAGGTCGAAACCCGCACGCTCAGAGACGTGCTTGCATTGCCCTGGGGCTTCGAGATCTACAGCCTATTCACGCGATGGAATCCGCTGAACCTGCGCGCGCCGCTGCCGCGGCCGCGCAGCGGCTACCGCGTACTGGTCGTGGGGATGGGGCCGGCGGGATTCAGCCTGGCCCACCATCTGATGAACCACGGCCACACGGTCGTCGGCGTCGACGGATCGAAAATCGAGCCGTTGCCGACGCACCTATCCGGCGTTCGCCCCGACGGCACACGCTACGCGTTCGAGCCAATCCGCGACGCCATGAGCCTGTACGAGTCGCTCGACGAGCGGCTCATGGCGGGCTTCGGCGGAGTGGCGGAGTACGGTATCACCGTGCGCTGGGACAAGAACTTCCTCAAGCTGGTGCGGCTGCTGATCGAGCGCCGCGAGCACTTCGCCATGTACGGCGGAGTGCGCTTTGGCGGAACCATCACGCTGGAGGATGCGTTCGGCCCCGAGAAAGCCGGAGGCTTCGACTTCGATCACGTCGCGTTATGCATGGGCGCCGGCAGGCCGACCACGCTCGACATCCCCAATGGGCTCGCGCGCGGTGTGCGCACCGCGTCGGACTTTCTGATGGCATTGCAGCTCACCGGCGCCGCTCGGCGTGACTCCATCGCCAACATGCAGTTGCGGCTGCCGGTCGTCGTGATTGGAGGCGGTCTCACCGCGATCGACACCGCGACCGAGGCGCTTGCCTACTACGTGGTGCAGGTGGAAAAGTTTCTCGATCGCTACCGAAGGCTCGCTGCGGAGATCGGCGAAGACGCGATCCGCGACAAGTGGAACGCCGAGGAGCGCGAGATCGCCGAAGAGTTTCTGTCGCACGCGCGTGCCATCCGCAGCGAGCGACGCGAAGCGGCGCGCGCGGGACGTCCCGCCCGCATCGCCGAACTGCTCGACCACTGGGGCGGCGCGACGATCGCGTACCGGAGGAGACTGGTCGACAGCCCCTCGTATACGCTCAATCACGAGGAGATCGCCAAGGCACTGGAAGAGGGTGTCGTATTTGCGGAAGGGCTGACGCCACTCGGCGTCGAGACCGACGAGTACGGCGCCGCCCGGGCTGTACGGTTTGCGCGCGCGAGCCAGGTCGAAGGCGAAAGTCGCGTGGACGCCGGCGAAGTGGCGCTACCGGCATGCTCGGTCTTCGTCGCCGCCGGCACCCAGCCCAATACGGTGCTCGCGCGGGAGGACGCCGAGCACTTTGTCCTCGACGGCAAGTATTTTCGCGCCTGCGACGAGGAAGGAAATCCGCTGCGGCCTGTGTACGCGCTGGCCAAGCCCGCACGCGCTGACGTGCTGATGACGCGCCTCGCGGACAGGCGCTTCGTCTCCTGCTTCGGCGATCTGCACCCATCCTACTTCGGCAACGTCGTGAAAGCGCTCGGCTCGACCAAGCAGGGCCATCCGGCGATCTCGCGGGTGCTGGCCCAGCGGCTGCCGGCCTCCGACGTGAGCGACGCGGCGTTCTTTGCCCGACTCGACCGCGAGCTCCGCGCCACCGTCCACGAAGTGAAGCGGCTTACGCCGACCATCGTCGAGCTGGTCGTCAAGGCGCCCGCCGCGGCACGACGCTTTCGCCCGGGGCAGTTCTACCGACTGCAGAACTACGCGACGCTCGCCCCGGTTGCCGCCGAGACCCGGCTGCAGATGGAAGGACTTGCGCTGACCGGCGCTTGGGTGGACCCGGAGCACGGCCTCGTGTCGCTGATCGTGCTGGAGATGGGCGGATCGTCCAGCCTGTGCGCAATGCTCGCTCCCGGCGAGCCCGTAGTACTGATGGGTCCGACCGGAAGCCCGACGCATATCGCGGCGAACGAGACGGCCGTGCTGGTGGGCGGTGGGCTTGGCAACGCCGTGCTGTTCTCGATCGGCCAGGCGTTCCGCGCGGCGCGATCGCGAGTGCTTTACTTCGCCGGCTACAAGAAGGAGATCGATCGCTACAAGGTGGCCGAGATCGAGGCGGCCGCCGACGTCATCGTCTGGTGCTGCGACGAGGAGCCTGGCTTTCGGCCGGAGCGTCCGCAGGACTTCGCGTTTGTCGGCAACATCGTGCAGGCGATGGAAGCGTATGCGGCAGGCCGGCTCGGCGCCCCGCCGATCCCGCTCTCCGATGGCGATCGGATCATCGCGATCGGCTCGGACCGGATGATGGCAGCCGTCGCCCGGGCGCGCCATGGCGTCCTAGCGCCGCACCTGAAGCCGCACCACTTGGCGATCGGCTCGATCAACTCGCCGA
>PLZH01000075.1 GCA_003152055.1 Burkholderiales bacterium | reverse complement strand
TCCGTGCGCTTTCCGGTCAGCTCCATCGAATATCGATCGCTGACCCTGCCGCTCCACAAGTCGGTGACGCGGTAGACCAGCGTATCGCCGATGGCCGGGTCGGGAAGGAGCGCCGCGAGTGGCGGCGTCTGCGCACTTGCAGGTTGCGCGTGCGCCGACACCAGCATCGCGGCGATGCCTGCGATGACATGGCCGATGATCCTCGTCACTCGGGCGCTCCTTCTATCGCCGCCGACGCATCAGGGCGTCAGGACCGGAATGCCCAGTTGCGCCAGCAGGGCGTTGGCGGCGGCCAGGTTGAGCCGGACCGTGGTGGACTTGGCGCCCGGCACCGTCTGATAGCCGTAGTAGACGTTGCCGCCCCGCTCGACGAAGACTCTCGTATAGCCGAGGCGCAACACCTCCGGGGGAGGATTTGTCGTCGTCAGGACGCGCCCGTCGCCGAGTGTCTGGATCGCATAGGTGCCCCGCCCGAGCTCGGTGCAATTCCTCGTGCTCCCGTCGGAGAGCCTGTCGAGGCAGCTCAGGTAGATCGCGACGTTGCCCGCGGGAACGAACGCGACGCGGAGCAGCTCGGTGGTCTTGAAGTAGGTCGGGTCCGGAGGCGTCAGTGCATTGGCGATCGAGCCGATGCTGACCGTGCTCACACCCCACCCCTCGTTCGGCAGATTCATCCCGTTCGTCGTCGGCCCGTACGTGCAGGGCTGGCCTAGGGTCGCCGCGATCAGCTCGTCGAGAGTACCGACGGGCTTGTAGTAGCTGGCCGCGTTGGCGACAGTGAGGACAGCGCAAGCCGGCGGCGGGCTGGCAGTTGCATCTCCCCCTGCGGCGATATCGACCGCGTAGCCGTTGACGATAGAGGTCACGTCGTAGCCGATGGCCTCGGTCGCCGTCTGGTTCGCCTGGTAGAACAGGCTGGACCCGGCGGGAAAGGCCGCCGACCCGAGCAAGCTGCTGTCGGTCGGGCCGAAGCTGGCATAGGCGATGCCGCTGTCGCCGCCCGGAAAGGCCTGGATCGTCGCCACGACGCTGCTCAAGGTCTTGCCGCTGATGTCGACGGCGAAGCGCTGGCTGACGCCTGTTTCCAGGTTGTCGCAGTAGTTGTAGTGGGTGATGCCGTTGGCGTCGCGCGGTGCCTGCGAGCTTCTGAAGCCGAAGGGGCAGCCGGCCCACACCGTGCCGTCCCAATGGAGATCGCCTTGGCGGGCGATCGTGTTTTCCAATCCCCAGGTGCTGACGGTGCCGGCGACGTCCTGCGTCCGGTTGTCGTAGAAGTGCACGAGGCCGTTCGCGTCCGGAGTGTTGTCTGTCGCACTGGCTTCCATCGCCCGGAAGAACCAGTCGTTCGCGTCGGTAAACGTGAGCGCCCGCAAGGTGGCACCGGCCTGGGGCGTGACGGCCGCCACGTCGGGCGGCAGCTTGGCCACGCCGACGGCGACCAGGGCGGTCGAAGGCGTCAGGCCGGCCTGGCCGTCGGCGATCAAGGTCGTTGCCAGTGTTGCGAGGGCGGCGTCGCGGGCCGCAGGGGTCGAAGCGGCAGCAACGGTCGGATCGGCGGCAGCGGCAGCGAGCGCGGGCAGCGAGCCGACCAGTGACTTGACGACTGCGGCCTGCAGATCGGCCTGCGATACGACGGCGCCCGAAAGGTCGGTCTGACCGACCACCGAGGCGAGGGCCGCCGACTGCTGCTGGCTCGCGAGCACGATCAGGCGCGCCAGGTCGGCGGCGGCGCTCGCATCGGCGCTGGTCGACTCCGTCGTCGTGTAGTTGCTGAAGAGCGAAACGGTCAGGCCGGTCTGCGACTGGACGATCGCAGCGGCCTGCGCAGAAGTTCCCCCCGAGGACGCGATCTGCGCCTGCACGATCGTCGTCAGCGGGCTGACGACCGACACCTGGTCTGCAGGTGCCTGCATGACGAAGGCGACGGGAACGGGCCCGGTGTCGGCATCGACCGCGTCGGTGCCGACCATGACGACGACGGGAAACATGCCGGCGTCGGCGTTGTCGACAGTGAGCGTGACGTTGCCCGATGCGTCGGTCGTGCCCGTGGGCTCGCCGGCGTCGCAGATGCCGTTGCCGTTCTTGTCGAGGCAGACGACGGCGCCCTTGATGGCGCCGTCGATGACGATGACGGGCACGGATGTGGTCGTCGACACCGGTGCGGCCGGGGAAGATCCGCCGCCGCCGCAACCCGCAAGAGCGAGCGCGACGGCTCCCAGGCCCAAAGCCGCCCGGGCTGCGCGCATCGAATGGCTCAATTTTTTACGATTCACGTTTCTCTCCTTGGCTGTTTCGGATCGGATGGGCCAAAGAGAGGTCACGGTGCCGGCGTCTTCCGGTAGGCGCCACCTTCCTTTTGGCCGACGCCAGTCTCCGAAAGGAAGGAGATTTCAGGGAGTAAGCATTGCGGGTGCGGCGCATGCCGTATTCACGCGCAAGCGAATCGGCGCCATGCCAGACAGGCGCTCGCGCCGCCCCAGCCTCTGGCCGCAGGGCTGGCCTGGCTCGCGCGACTCACCAGCCCGGAGGCGGCTTCTTCAGGATCGTGATGCGACCCGTTTCGATGGAAACGTATCCGCCCGTCGTCAATTCCTTGAGGATGCGGCTCACCATTTCGCGCGAGGAACCGACCCGCTCGGCGATGTCGCGCTGGGTCATGCGTTCGCGCACGACCCGATGGTCGCCCTGCGGATCCGAAGACTCGAGCAAAAGGCGGACGACGCGCGCGTACACGTCGTCCAGGCCGAGGCTCTTCATGCTGCCGGTAGCCTGCCGAACGCGCCAGATCAGTTTTTGAATGAGGTTCAGCGCGAAGTCCGGATGTGTCGCGACGAACTCGCGCAGGTTTGCGCCGGTCACGACCGAAAACGTCGAGGGCTCGAGCGTGATTACAGACGCACTTCTGGCACCTCTATCCAAGGCAAGTTCGCCGATGTATTCCCCTGGCCCGTGGACGGCAATCACAAGTTCCTTGCCCTCCTCATTACTCGTGTAGACCTTCACGCGGCCGGTCAGGATGATGAAGAGCTGGTCCGACGTGTCGCCTTCGGTAATGATCACCGCGTGCGCGGGGTAGCGCTTGACGCCTCCTCGAGTGGCAATGCTTTGAAGCAGTGCTTCGCCCAGGACAGGAGGCGCGCTGATGCTGGTGATGCCGTTAGCAGTCAACGCCGGACTCTCCGCCGAGAGGTGAAGGGTCACGGGAAGAAGGCCGACCGTCGCTGGCGCACACGAGAAGGCTTCGCCCAAGCGGCGCGCCCTCTGTGAAGAAGTCACAGGCTGGTTCGGCCATTGTTGGTTTGCCGCGCCAATTCAGGCACGTACGCTCCTCTCCGCGCATTGATTGTGCGCTCCCTTCGGAAGGAACGCCATGAGCCGCATCTCGACCCACTTACCTTGCGCAACCCATAGTTCGTTGCAAGAAGGAGCCGCGAAGTCGAACGTCGAGCGCCGGGACTTTCGCCTGAGTCCGCCTTTCCCCCGAATCGTTGCCGGGGTCACGGCCGGAATCGCGTCTGTCGCCGCGGCGTTCTGCATATTCGGTCCGTTCTCGGATCTGAGCGCGCTGCAACTCGCCGCGGGACCGCAGAGCCTGACGGTCGGCCCCAACGGTCGGCCGATCGCCCAGGCTCGTACCGGACGATCCTGGGGAGCCGACCAGGAGCGACGCATCGCCGCGGCGTCTGTCGTGCCGCTGGCTACGCTCGCGCGCGGCCCGTCTCAGGAAATTCCTGGCATTGGCCGGCCCGCGAAATGACATGCCTCGGCCGCACACCGGCAGCAGACCTTAAGGCTCGCCATCAGTCCACTCCGCGTCGCCAAGGCGCGTGACATCGACAGCCTGTACTAAACCCACCGCTGATGGCGACGGTGCTGTGTGTGGGCAAGAAGAGCAAGATCCAGGCAGTTGAAAGCATCGACCGCTGCTGCCTCCGGTTGCGGCATCCCCGAGCGACGCACCCACAGTAAGATTCGATGCGATCTCTCGTCTTTCGCGGATCGCTGACCACTCTTCCAGCGCCTAGGACGGCTAGTGCAGTGCGCTGCATACTACGAACATGATCACCGAACACGCATGAGTCAAATCTCGGTCCTTTCGTTGGATGGCGGCGGTACGTTCGCCTGCGTCCTGGCTTTGGCCTTGGAGCGCTTGTTTCCGTCGACGACAGGTCGCGACATCCTCAGCAAGTTCGACCTGGTAGCCGCAAATTCGGGTGGGAGCATCGTCCTCGCGGCTCTCCTTGCGAATTTTTCGCCGAGCGATGTTGCGGCGTTCTATTCGGATCCGGCAACCGTCCGCAAGATGTATTGCCCGCGTTGGTGTTCCGCTTTCAAGAACACCTTTCTGAGGCCCCTCTTTCCACCCTACTCGTCAGATGGAAAGCGCGCCGCGCTGGCCAAGTTGCTGGATGATCGCTGCTCCGAGGGCGAGCGGCTCCCCTCGTCGATCCCTCTCGCGGAATGGCCATCCATTCTCGGAACGGATCTCGCGCTTCTCATCACTGCGTATGACTACGATTCCGAACGCGGCGCATTTTTCCGGTCAACCGCTCGTGCCGGAGACATCGAGGCTGAACGTCGATGCGACGTTCCGATCATCGACGCAGTACACGCCTCCACGCAGGGGCCGATCCTGTATTACGGGAAGCCAGCCGCCGTCGCGGGCCGGCGCTATTGGGACGGCGGCTTGGCCGGCTACAACAACCCCGTATTGGCAGCGGTGATCGAGGCGATGTCCGAGCACCCGAATCGTGTCGACGACATCCGCGTTCTCAGCATCGGCACCGGCACCATCGCGCGCGCGCCCTATGGGCAAGACGCGCCGCGACCGTTTGCGCGCGCAACGTCAACATGCCTTGGCGCACAACTCAAGAAGGTAGCAGGAGCCGTGCTGGCCGATCCTCCTTGTGCCGCTACGTTCCACGCCCATATGGCGCTCGATGGAGGACGAGCGTCGGAGACAGCCCGAAAGAGCCATTTGGTTCGATTGAGTCCGTTCGTGCGCCCTCGGCGTGATCAGCAGCAATCATGGCAGCCACCGCGAGGGCTCACGACGGAAGAGTTCAAGAGCTTGGCGGGCATGAAAGCCGACACGATGCGAGAGTCGGACCTGAGGTTGATCGGAAAGATGTCGCAACTCTGGATCGATGGACTGGTCGAGAACGAGCCCGTTCTCATTAGCAGTTCGCCGTCTTTCGACATCGGTGACAGGACATTCGACGACGCTCGCGCGCATTGGAACGCCATTCAAGGCGACCGTACATCGCCTGCGGCGAAGATCACTTAGAGCTATTCGTGGTAGCAAGATAACGAAGCGTCGCCCGACCGGGCAGGAAAAAGTATCCCCCTCCAACCATCTTCACGAAGTTTTCAAGCGGAAGCGTGACCGGCCCGGCAGGTGAGGGAACCGTGAAGGTGCGGCCCTTACCGCGGCTCAGCAAGGGATCGGTCTCGCCCTGGAGGCCGTGGAAGTTCGGATTGAGCAGCCAGGTCTTTTGTACGAACTCGAATTGCCGCTCGATATCGGCGTTGATGCACATGAACATCAACCCTCTCCCCGACTGTGATGCCGTCGAATTGCCGTATGCACGGCCGACCCTCAGAATGCGGTGGCGATTGACGGCAGCAATCTCCGTGTCGGATTCAGCCAGATTGGCGTGGAACCTGGTGTCACGCGGATTGGCCCGGCGCGTGTGCGCCCCGAAAGGGCACGCAAAGCCTCGCGGATCTTCGAGGCCGTATCGAAAGGTGTTGTCGGGTCGAACCGCAAAACTGTTTCCTCTTGCGGGCGATCGCGGGTTGCGAACCAAGGATGAACCGTTAGGCCAGCGCCCGACCAGGAGCGAAGCGATGAGCCGCTTCTTGTTGTTCTCCGCCTCGGGGTTGGCGCCGGAATCGCTGGATGGCGGGTCATCACGCGCCTGGACCACGGCATCCTTGGTGTCCGCAGTGAAATCGATGTCGAGTTCCTTGTTCATCGCGTCGTATGTTTCGCAGTACCATTTCTCGAACGCGCCGTCCTCCTCCTGCAATTGGCGCACGACCAGAAACGTACCGTTGGTGCCGATGTCCCGCGCGCCCGTCTGCGGCTCGTAGCGGGAAAACTCGGGCCTGCGCCGGAAAGGGTCCGTGCCGGCATTGGGAAGATAGTGCTTGGGGTCGTGCTTGGCCATCAGGCATGGCGACGGCGGCAGACGGCCGGTGTTGTCGGGATAACCGAGCACCAGCTCACCGGGCGACACGAGGTCGGTGGGAACGGCATTGCGGCCGCCACGCGGCGCTCCGCGAATGACTGGCTGCGAAATGCCATCGGTAAAGCCGAAGGACCCGTTCGTCGTGCCGGCGGGCCCGGAAATCGGGGGGTCGAGGTCGATCTTTCTAAACACGCAAGCTCCGTAATTCCGCGATGCGGTCTCCAGACGCTCCACCAGTCTAGGCAAGGATTTGTCGTCGGATTCGTCGAGGACGTAGGCATAGAGAATGACGACCGCGTCGAGTTGTGTCGCACTGGTGCCACCCCAAACCCATTGGGTCGGCGCGATGTCATCAATGTCGCCCAATGCGCGGGCGCGCCACTCAGGCCACATGCCCTGCTGAAAGGCAGTCGGAAACGTAGCTAGCGCTGCGTCCGGCAGCTGCAGCTTCCTGAGGGCGGAGGCTGCAAGTCCGAGCACGCATGCAGGCAGGCCGGGCCGCGCCTCGCCGAATGTGACGTCCTCTTCGATTCCGCCCAGCCACTTGCGCGCCTCGTCAGCGTTGTCGCTGAGACGGATGAGCAACATGCATGCGGCCGGGCGAGCCGAAAGGCCACCGAAGATCAGCGTCGGGATCTCGGTCGCGTCCAGCGAATCCGGGGGGCGCTGCGATGAGCCGAAAAGAGAAAGCCAGTCGCGCGCGTCGTCGTCTGAGGCCGCGGATGCCAGGCCTTGACGGATGGCAGCATTGGTGCGAATTCGATCAGTGGTCAATTTCGGATAGGCCGAATACCAGAACAAGGTGGGCTGCTGCTGCCGGCGCGCCCAGTTGACGAGTTGGTTCCGGTCCTCGGCGCCCTCGCTGAACAGACCTTTCGTCCGCGGAAAGCCGACGCAATTGCTCCAGATCGCCGTCACTCCTGTCGGCGCGTCGGCGATGAAATCCGCGACATAGGATTCCCACGTGCCGTCGAAGTTCGACCAGAACATCAGCAGCGACGTTCCGGGAAGGCGCATCCACCGCGCGACGTGGATGACGCCGTTCTTGCCCAGAAAGCCCGGCCGTCCGACATAATGACCCGTGCCGACGACCAGGAATGCCAAGCGCAAAGTCAGGCGACGAAGCAATCCTGGCTTCAGGCGAGACACGGTCGCCATATGGTTTTGGACGCGGGCGGCCCGGTTTTCCTGATTCATCAATGCCTGAATCTGCTCCGGAGGAGGGACCAGGGTTTCGACCGGGTCGTTAATTTCGAGACGCAGCAAGCGCCGGTAGAGCACCAAAACGACCGCGGCGACGGCGACGAACAGGGCTGCGAGGCTCTTCGGAAGTGCGAACACGATCAGGTCGAAGACTTCCCGACTTTCGTGCCAAATGCAGCCGAGCCAAAGAAGCACGACCGCGGCGACCACGGCGCTCGAGACGCGCCACGCACGGCCGCGTAGGACACACAGGAAAAGAGCCACTGCAGCCCACAGAACGGCAGATCCGATGAGCGTTGGGGTAGGCAGGTCAACGGGCTTGCTTCCCGCCCAGACCCAGGCTAGGCCCACCAGGGCAAGAGCTAGGGGAGCGTAGAACGGCCACGCAAGACCTTGAATGACGTCGGCAAGTGCGCGCAACGCTTGGGGATTGCGCGCGTCGTAGCCCGAATCATTCCAGTGATTGGCAGGGTCGGCCTCCAAGCAAGGCGCGCTCTCGGCCGAAAATGCCCATTTCGCGTCGCCCCCGTTCGTGCTCCTTCCCCTCCAAACAAGTGCCCGGATCATGTCGAGCCGTTGTATCGGCGACGCATCGATCCAACACTTGTGCGCCCTGAGCTTTTGCAAGCGCCGATCGATCCATTGCGCCAGTTCCGCTTCATGTCTTATCCGCCACACGGTCATGCCTGGAGCGCCGATGTGCGTTTGCCCGAGTCGGCTGCGTCTTCCGCGCTTGCGCAACCAGTTAGCCAATGTCCATCCTGCGCGAATGGGACATTGATACTTAAGGAGGAAGCTTTTCAGCTTCTCCTCCTCTATCCTCTCTGCCTCTGCCCTCTCTGCCTCTGTCCTCTGCGCGTCGTTCGTCTGCTTCTTTTTCGTCTCCTTTTCTGTTGGCCAAACGTCGGCGGTTTGCAGGACCTCGGCTATTTCGCGGCCGAATGCCTTGACGAGCTGTGCCGTGGCCTGCTCGACTCCGCCATCTGCCGCTATCTCGACGAGGACATGCGCCTTGTCGTCGATTGAGCCTTGCGAAGCTCTTTGCCTTGCTCGACTCCACGCACGTAGGGCATTTTCGTCCCCCTGGGACGCCTCCCAGTTTTCCGATGGACACGCCACCCCAACGGCGACGATGCTCAAGAAATGGACAAATTCGCCTTCGTCGAGACGCTTCGTCACTTCCGGCTTTGCGGAAAGCGCGCGTATCTTCTCGTTGACGGCGACGAAGTGGACCCGTTTGAACGGTATGACGGTGGTGATCAGAGAAGGGTCCACATTGTCACCTCTTGATCGCGATCTTCAGGTAGGCCGGGAACGTCCCGCGATATCCAAGTCGAGAGACGGGCTTCGGAGCGCCATGCAGGAGCAATGCCTTGAACGTCTGGGTCAGTTGCGCCCTCGCGAGCATGGCGCCGATGCACCAGTGCATGCCAAATCCAAAATGAAGATAACTTGATGCGGGGCGCAGCGGATCGAAATGGCTCGCCTTGAGGACCTTCCGCGAGTCCCACATCGCCGACCCCGTCATCACCCAGACCCGCTCTCCGTGCCGAATGAAAGAGCCGTCGAGCTGATAGCCTCCCTTGCAGATGCGAAAAGGGCCGAGATTGATCGGCCGCAGGCGCAGCGCCTCGAACAGACATGCGCAGAGGCGGTCGTCATCCCCTGCTTGCGCCGCTTCTACCGCTGCCTTCATGGCATCGGGCTTGCTGAGGAGGACCTCGAGCATGTAGCCTCCGGCCAGGGTATTCGTAGGAACGAATCCGACGATCATGCCCATCAGGATCGCGCGCGCTTCCTTATCCGACAATCCCCGCAGCTTCGTGGCCAGGGTTTCGGGCGCTTGTCCGGCCGCGAGCGGCGGTTGCGCCTTCGCCGCTTTAATTGCTCGATTAACGAAACACCGCACGTAGTCGCCTGCCTCGTTCTCCTGTCCATCCTTGGATGGACCGATCCCTTTCAGAGGATCGTCTTTGCTCTTGGGAGGTGCCCCAAAAAGATGCCCGCTCAGTTCGATGCTCGCGTCGGCGAAGCTTCGAGCCTCGCCATCGGTGATCGACAATCCGAAATATCGATTGCAGAGGTCTATCGGAACAGCTGTGACCAGCCCGTTTATGGCTTCGAAGGACTTCGCCGCTTGCAGCAGCAATCTCGATTTCGCCGCCTGGAATGCCATCTCCTCTACCGCCGCGATGTCGTCGAGCCCGAGCCGCGCCATCAAGCACCTGGCTCGTTTGTCGTGCTCGAGCGGATCGTCGATACCCAGCAAGAAAGGCGTCCCGTGCCCGGGAGCGGCCCCGTCGTTGAGGCGTGCCATCTCCTCTCCGAACGGCACCTTGAAGACATCCGCCCTGGTCAATGCCTCGATGACGTGGTCATAACGGACCAGAAGTCGAAATCCGAAAAGCCGGGGGGCCGGCCACAGCAGGTGGAGTGGCCATCTCTCTCGGAAGGCGGTTGCATACAAGCGAACGAAAGAAACCCCAAGTCGTGCCCAGAAGTCTGCGAACGCCCGGTTGGGCGGCGCCTTGTATTTGGGAAAGCACGAGCCACTACTCTCTGCGTTCGGCCACGAAGCCCCCAAGTCGCTCGCAACTTCCGTAACCGGCGTCATGTTCCTCTCCCCGATCGTGCGGCTATTTCTCTTGCCCGGTCTAGGTCGGGCATGCGCGTGTTCGCGTCGTACTCGTCGATCGCATTCGCCAACAGGACACGCTCAGGAACAGCTGCGCCCCTGTCGAGCGCGAGCTCGGCGAGCTCGCACGCCGCGCGCAACTCCCACAAGTGCGCCTCCTGGCGTCGAGCCACCTGGAGTGCCAGGTCGAACTCCCTGCGTGCCCCGAGCGGGTCGCCGGTCAGGCGCAAAAGCACGCCGTGAACACGATAGGTCTCAGCCTCGTCCCAGCGCTGATTGGTCGCCTCCAGCACCTGCCGCGACTCGCCGATGAGCTCCAGAGCGTCGGTGACGCGCCCGATGCGCCCGTAGGCCTCGGCCGCCAAGCGAAGGAAGCCTGAGAGATACAAACGCGCGTCGGTCTTGCGATACGCGGACAGCCCGCTCGCGAGGAGCGCCGTTGCAGCGGCGTGATCGCCGCTGGCTGCCATGCACCATCCCCGCAGCACGGTTTCGACCGCATCGTAGTAGTCGATGGCGTTGTCGACCAGCAGAGCTCGCAACGCGTCGAGTCGTGTCAGCGCTGCGGCCGGCGTATCGATCGTCATCGCGACAAACGAAGCCCCGATCAAGGCGTGCGCAAGTGTGTAGCCATGCGCCATTTCGGTCGCTTCGGTGATCGCTCGCTCGCTGTTGCTGCGGGCAGAGGCCACTTGGCCCAGGCACATCTGGGACCAGGACAGATACGTCAGCATGATGACACGAGGGTCGTCGACGGTGAGTGCCCAGTAGGTCGGCTGCTGGGACGGGTCATAAAGCTCGAGACCGCTCTCCAGAAATCGCGTGGCCGCAGCGAATTCTCCGCATGGATGACTGGTCACGCCGCAGAAACGATATCCCATCAGCAGCGACATTCGATCGCCACGCTCCTGCCCCCGAAGAAGCAATTCGCGGGCTTGGTGCTTTGCCGAGTGCAGGTCCGCTCGCATCAATGCATGCGTCCAGAGCCCATGTTGCACGGCAAGCAGCTGCGGCGCATGCCCGAGCGTCGCGCAAAGCTCATGCGCACGGACAAACGTCTCGCCAGTGCCGCGAACGGCGTATCCCTGCGTTGCGATCTGTGCCTTACCGAGCGCGATGTGAAGATCGAGTTCGAGGACGGCACGCCACGGGCCGTCTCCTGCGTCGGGGATCACTTCGATGCCCGCCTTGGCGTGCAGGAGCGCCTCGTTCATTGCCGAGCGACGAAGTGCGGTGTGGCTCGCTCTGAGCCAGTATTGACTCGCCTCTCTCGGTAACCCACCTTCCGCGCAGTGGCGGGCGATCACGTCGGGCTGCTGCGCAATCATCTCGGGAAAGTGGCTCTCGATCGCTTTGACGATCCGCGCATGGATCGGGCGGCGACGCTCCTTGAGCATCGTGGCGTAGGCCGCGTCGCGGATGAGGGCATGTCGAAATACATATTCGGAGGGCTTCCCCGACAAAGGCTGAACGATGCCCTCGGCTGCGAGCGCATCCAGAGCGCGCGGTACGCGCTCGGGACGATCGATGACAAATTCCAATAGATTCCGACTGAAGTGCCGACCGATCGCCGCAGCGGTCTCGGCAACATCTTTCGATTCACCGAGACGATCCAGTCGCGAAAGCAACATGCCCTGCAGCAGGATCGGCATCAGACCTTCGCCACGCGGCCTACTCAGCGCGACCTCGCTCCACTGCTTTGATTCGAGAACCGCCTTGGTCAGCTCTTCGATGTATAGCGGGTTTCCACCTGCGCGGTCGACGATGCCTGCGACCACAGGAGTTGAAAGAGGCGCGCCCTCCGCGACGAGGTTGGCGAGCAATGCGCCTTCGGCTGGGAGTAGCGGCGTCAGCTCGATCCGGGACACGTGAGCTCGATCTTTCCAGGCTGGATCGAATTCAGGCCGGGCGAGGACTAACAAAAGCACAGGAAGATGAAGTACCTTTTCGATGGCCAACTCGAGCAGATCGAGCGATGTTCTATCGCTCCATTGGGCATCCTCGAATATCACCAATGTCGGCTGATTTCCGGCGACACGCTCCAGCTGCGTAAGCAAAGCCTCCATCGTGCGACGGCGCCTTACCTGAGGCGACAGCGTCGCCATGGGAAGCCGGGCGCTCGCGGGAATGTTGATGAGTTCTGCCAGTAGGCCCACCTCTTCGACGGGCGCATCCCCAAGCACGACTTCCAACTTCCTTAGCTTCGCTTCGGCATCGTCTTCACGATCGATGCCCGCAGCCCATTCCAACTGTTGGATGAACGGATGCAACGGTGAGCCCTGCCGGAACGGAGAGCAGAAGTATCGAAGAGTCGTCTTTTCGAGCGTGTCCTCGAGGACCGCCGCGGCGAGGCGCGACTTGCCGATGCCCGCATCACCTCTCACTAGCACGACACGGCCTGAGCCGCGAAGCGCTCGTTGCCAATGTTCGGCGAGCAGGGTCCGAACATCGTCGCGACCGATCATCGGAAAAACGCCTACATCGTGCATCGCGTCGTAGCGGCTCGCGGCGGATTGCGCCTCGACCAGTTCCCATGCGTCGATGAGATTTGAATATCCTTTGAGCGCGACTGGGCCCAACGGCCGCCAGGAGAAGAGCGCGCCAACCATGCGCTTGGTTTCGGAAGCAACGACGATCGAGCCGGGAGTCGCAATGCCTTGCAGTCGCGCAGCCAGATGAGGTGGCTCACCCGCCACATCCTGAAACTGCGGAGTCATGCCGCGGTGAAGATTGCCAACCACGACCCAACCGGTTGCTATCCCGATGCGCGCTTGTAGGGGCGGGCCCGCACGGTCGTGCAACCCGGCAATGTCTTTCATGACCTTCAGGGCGGCGTGGAGAGACCGCTCCGGATCGTCTTCATGAGCGTTCGGATACCCAAAGAAGACTTGGACTCCATCGCCGACGACTCGATTGACATCCCCACCGAAAGAAGTTACCGCATCGATCGTCGCCTTCAAGAACGGCGTAAACATTGCCTCCAACTCGTCTGGACCGACGACGCCCCGGACCAGGGAAGTCGAATCGACCATGTCGCAGACCAAGACTGTGAGCGGACGTCGCTCAGGCGAACGCGAGCCAAAAGGCATGCCGCATTCGCCGCAATATTTCGCCGCCGGCGGGCATCTCAATCCGCACCGAGGGCAATCCTTCTCGGAACGGATCGAACGCCCTGCAGCGGAGGATCTGGGCTTCACGCGGCTCATATTTCCCCCGGCACCAATTGGTTCCCGCCCTTTCCGGGAACGTCTGCGCGGTGTTCAGAAACTGCGCTAGCGTCTCGGCGATTTTCAGCGTCGGACGAAATGAAACCGTCGAGACGCTGAGGCACGAAGGGAGCGTCCCGCTGCTGGGACGTCGCCTGGGCGGTGCGAGCGACCGAAGAGGACATCCTTCTCAAGAACCGGCACGCGCCGAGCGACCGCACTCTGCGGCGTGCGGCAATAGCTCGCACGTCGGTGGAATCGCCGGACCTCTCGCCCGTCCCGGCGATCGCTGCGACTGCATCGTCGGCTGGCGGAGCGCCGGTCGTCCGCTTGCCATCCAGCTGTCTCACGAGAGCCGGTGATGCCTGCTTCGCCTCGAACATGCCGCCTCCCCCTGCCTGGTGCGTATGTCTTGTTGTCGCGCCGCGCATCTGCAGTCGCGCGCTGTGCCGCCTACGAGCATTCGAAGGAATGCTGTCGCATGTGCATCAACGCGAAACCGGGATAGGTGAGGATAGCCTGAAGGCGAAGGCGCAAGCAATACGCGAACCCTGCCCCAATCGATCAACCGCCCGCCGAGGCACGTCATTTCGAGGCTCGGCCGATGCTTGGAATGTCCTGAGACGGGCCGCGCGCGAGCATAGCCAGCGGCACGGCAGACGCCGCGGCGACGCGGCGCTCCTGGTCGGCTCCCCATGATCGTCCGGTACGAGCTTGGACGATCGGCCGACCGTTGGGGCCGACCGTCAGGCTTTGCGGCCCCGCGGCGAGCTGCAGCGCGCTCAGATCCGAGAGCGGACCGAATATGCAGAACGCCGCGGCGACAGACGCAACTCCGGCCATGACCCCGGCAACGATTCGGGGAAAAGGCGGACTCAGGCGAAAGTCCCGGAGTTCGA
>PLZH01000071.1 GCA_003152055.1 Burkholderiales bacterium | reverse complement strand
TTGTACAACAAGGTTTGAGAACACCCACAAGACCGTCCGGCGTGAGGTTCTGTACGCGCATCATCCCTGGTTTGCGCATGAGGTGTGGGTTCACGCGGTCATCGAAAAGGCCGATGGCGTGTTTTTCCGCTGCACTCTGGACGGTACGGAGACCGACCGCTTCCTGGAGATTCCGGCCTGGATGTTCGACCGGGCTTGGTGCGCCCAATGCCATGTGACGAGGGATCCCTTTGTCAGCTTGGATACGCTGGGGGCGCTATCCTCACTGCTTGATTTTGTGCTGAAGACGGCGATTCCATCATCGGATGCCCGGCTTCTGGGCGCATGCCGAGCTTCTCGCGACCAGAATCGGGGAGAAGCCCATGTCAGGCAAGACGGCGACGTGCACTCGAGCGGATCAACTCAACCGGCGGCCCCGCGCGCAACAGATGGACCTATTCGGCAGCCCCGCAGTGCACGGCGGCAATGCGCCGGCATGGCGGGAACTGCCGAGCGAGACGCAGGACGTGCTGGTGAACCTGATGACGCAGCTGATGCTGGAGCATGCGCAGCGACAGGCATCGGCGACGGCGACCGTGGAGGCCAGCCATGATCACTGACAAGGTCCGGCCCCATCACCTGGAGCGCAAGGCCATCCTCTACGTACGCCAGTCCTCCGCTCATCAGGTGCTGCACAACCGCGAGAGCAGCGCGCTGCAATACGCCATGCGCGATCGGCTGCTGGCGCTGGGATGGTCCGAGATCGAAGTGATCGACGATGACCTCGGCCGCTCTGCCGCCGGCGGCGTGCAGCGCGCGGGTTTCGAGCGGATGGTAGCAGAGGTATGCCTCGGCAAGGTTGGCGCGGTGTGCGCACGAGAAGTGTCGCGCTTTGCCCGCAATAGCCGGGATTGGCAGCAACTGATCGAGATGTGTCGCGTCGTCGACACGGTGCTGGTCGACCAGGAAGCGATCTATGCACCTCGGCACGGCAATGACCGGCTGCTGCTCGGCCTCAAGGGCAGCCTCAACGAGTACGAGCTCGATCTGCTGCGTCAGCGCTCGCTATCGGCTAGGCACGAGAAGGCACGCCGCGGCGAACTGGTGGTGACGGCCCCGGTCGGCTTCGTCAAGGCAGGTGATCGCTACGAGAAGGACCCAGACCGGCGCGTGCAAGAGGCCATTGCGCTTGTTTTCGACAAGGTCGCGGAGCTGGGCAGCGCGCGCCAAGCGCTGTGCTGGCTGCACGAACACGATCTCGATCTGCCCGTGAAGCAGCCGGGCGGCGACACGGTTTGGCGTAGGCCAAGTTACGCCTCCGTCCACCGGATCATCGAGAACCCGGTCTACGGTGGCGCCTATGCTTATGGTAAGACGGCCGTAGCGGCTGGATATAGTGCCGGCGGCGCCAGCGTGAAGATCCACCGCAAGGCCCGTTCGGAGTGGCTGGCGCTGAAGCCTGAGGCCCATGAAGGCTATGTGAGCTGGGAGAGGTTTGAAGCGATTCGCACGATGGTCTCAGGCAACGTTCCGAGCGGTAGGCATCATGGCGCGCCCAAGCATGGCGATGCGCTACTGGCTGGCCTGATCCGCTGCAAGCGCTGCGGCCGCAAGCTGACGCTGCGCTACTCCGGCGCCCAACATCACATTCCCCGCTACAGCTGCAGCCGCGCCTGGATGGACAATGGCGGCCCTCATTGCATCGCTTTTGGTGGTTTGCGCGTCGACGATGCGGTTGAGGAAGCGCTTCTCGGCGTGGTCGGACCGGGCGCGATCGCTGCGGCGACGGCAGCCGCGGAGCAGGCCACACGACAGTGGGATCAGGTGCGCCACGCGCTCGGCCGCGATCTTGAAGCGGCGCACTACGCCGTCGACCGCGCCTTCCGGCAATATGACGCCGCCGATCCCGCCAACCGGCTCGTGGCCGGCGAGCTTGAAGCGCGTTGGAACCGCTCGCTCGCCCGCGTTGCCGAGGTGGAGGGCAAGATAGCCGCGCATGACGCGGCGGCGGCTCCGCCGGTCGTCGATCCTTCGACGCTTGGCCTGATGGCCTCGAACCTCAAGACGGTCTGGGCGGCGCCGACAACCGATGCGCGCCTGAAGAAGCGCATCGTGCGCACGTTGATCCACGAGGTCGTGGCCGATATCGACGACGAAGCGTCCGAGATCGTTCTCATCGTCCACTGGGGCGGCGGAGCTCACAGCGAGATGCGGTTGCCGAAGCGACGGCGCGGGCAGCGCAACAGCACGTCCACCAACATCCTCGAAGCCGTACGGCAACTCGTGCTCATCGCCAGCGACGATCTGATCGCGGGACTGCTCAACCGCAACGGCCTCAAGACCGGCAACGGCAATCGCTGGACCCGCGAGCGCGTCACCTCGATGCGCTCGAACTACCGCATCCCGGTGTTCAAGGCAGCGGCAAACGGCATCGAGTCCTGGCTCAACCTCGGCAACGCTGCCAAACTCCTGAAGGTTGCTCCAAAGACGCTCCGAGTGGCGGCCGAGGCCGGCGAGATCGAAAGTGTCCACCCGCTGTCCGACGGACCCTGGATTTTCGAGCGGTCGGCGTTGACGACATCCGCCGCACAATCCATCACGGAACGGGCCCGGCAGAATCCAAAATACCCCGCAGGATCGCATCCCGACCAGCAAAACCTCTTCTCTTCAAACACATAGCCAGATGGGTGTTCTGATGCGCGGTTGTA
>PLZH01000076.1 GCA_003152055.1 Burkholderiales bacterium | reverse complement strand
CTCGTCATCCGAGACGCCAAGGGCTCGCGCGATCGCGTCACCGTGCTGCCTGACACTCTGGCGCCCGCCTTGCGTTCGCATCTCGAACGCGTGCGGGATCTGCACGATGCCGATTCGCGCGCCGGTCTCGGCCGGGTGTCGCTGCCATTTGCTCTGGAGCGCAAGTACGCGCGCGCGGGTTTGCAGATTTTTTGCAGCGGCACTGGATGCGTCCGCGACCGCCTCTCTGATCTTTATCGGGGCCGGGCATAGTGGCTGGTGCGCAATCTGCCGCCTGTTTGCGCTGCGACCGCTTTTCGGCGATGAATCCGGTGAGTCGAGCAGCAGTTCAGGGTCGGTTTTGACCCTTTCCAGTCACTCGTGGCGCCGTCTTCAACGGACGGAAGCGGACTTTCGGAGTCATCGAACACCCTGCGCACACACCGAGCCTGGAGTAGCCGGGTCAGTCGAGCTTTCGCGTGGTCGCAGACTCGCTGGCGGAAGGCGGCTCCGGAAAGTGCAGGCTGAACACAGTGCGAATACCTGGCGCGCTGCGCACTTCGGCTTGTCCGCGATGCAATTCCATGATCGAGCGAACTATCGCCAGGCCAAGCCCGGATCCGGAGGCCGAACCGTGACGCGACGCGTCGGCGCGATAGAAGCGTTCGAAGAGGCGAGCCTGCTGTTCGGGGCCGATCGCCGGCCCTTCGTTGGCGACCTCGATGGTGCAACTGCCGTCGGCTTCGACCGTCGCCACGAGCTCGATGCACGTGCCGCCCCGCGCATGGCGCAAGGCATTCGAGACGAGGTTGCTGACGGCGCGAATGAGCATCGTCTCGTCGGCCCAGATGTGGCGCATGGCACTGGACGGGCTGCGCAGCGTCTTGTGCAGGCGCACGCCGCGCTCTTCGGCGAGCAGCTCGAAGTAGCCGATCACGCGATCGAGCGCCGGGTCGAGCTCCATGCGGTCGATCGACATCGCCGCCCGGTCGTTGTCGACTTGCGCCAGGAAGAGCATGTTGCCGATCATCCGGGACATTCGCTCGTACTCCTCGACGGCCGATTCGAGCACGGCCTGGTACTCGTCGGCGCTGCGCGGTCGTGACAGCGCCACCTGCGCCTCGCCGAGCAGGTTGCCGACGGGCGTGCGCAAGTCGTGAGCGAGATCGGACGAGAACGCCGAGAGCCGCTCGAACGCGCCTTGAAGGCGGTCGAGCATCCGGTTGAAGGCAAGCGTCGACTCCACCAGTTCGACAGGCGTCTCCTCGAGCGGCAGGCGTTCGTCGAGCGATTGGGCGCCGATCCGGCTGGCGGCGCTGCCCAGCCGCCGCGCGCTGACGACGATGCGCCGCGCGATCAACACGCCGAGCACGCTGGCCAGCACCGTTCCGACCCCCAGGCCAATGAACATATCGCGCCGGTTGCGAAGACGCACGTCGCGCGTGCTCGTCGTGTCGATCGCCAGTGCCGCCAGGACCGAGCCTTGGTCAGGCAGCGCAATCCGCCCGACCAGGAGGCGATGGCCGATCCCATCCGGCGAATCCCAGATCGAGGTCGCCGAAGCCATGGTGTCGCGCAGATCCGCGAGGTCGCTGATTCCACTCTGCGGCGGCAGGAGGGCCGCATCGAGCACCCGCTGGCGCAGCAATACCGACATTGGAACCGCGAAGCGCGGCGAGCCGGCGACGACGTGCTGTCCCTGCGCGTCGAGGATGGCCGCGTCCAGGAAGTGGACGCGGCGCTGGATCCGATCGACGATGCGCGGCGCCTGGGCCAGGTCGTAGCCGGCGGCCGCCAGGTCGTCGCGGATGAAGGCGAGGTTGGCGAGCAGCGTTACCTCGTTCTCCTCGCGCATCTCCTCGCGGACGAACCGTCCGGTCATGCTGACGAAGACGACAATGATGAGGACCGAGACTAGCGTGATCGACAGGCTGATCTGCGCCGTCATCGAGCGACGGAGCCAATCGAGGCCGAGCCGCGGCACATCTGCGCTTGGACTCATTCGTCGCGCGTGTCGAAGACGTAGCCGACGCCGCGAACGGTGTGGATGAGCTTGGCCTCGTAGGGATCGTCGATCTTGGCGCGCAGCCGGCGCACCGCGACGTCGACGACGTTGGTGTCGCTATCGAAGTTCATGTCCCAGACGTTCTCGGCGATCAGGGTGCGCGAGCACAGCTCGCCAACGTGGCGCACGAAGTAGTCGAGCAGCGCGTATTCCTTGGCGGTGAGGTCGATGCGACCGCCGCTGCGGGTGACGCGCCGACGCACCGGATCGACCTCGAGGTCGGCAACGCGCATCGTCTGATCGCGCGGTACCTGGCCGCGGCGCAGGATGTTCTGCACCCGGGCGAGCAGCTCCGAGAAGGCGAACGGCTTGACGAGGTAGTCATCCGCGCCGAGCTTCAAGCCTTTGACACGGTCGTCGACCTGGCCGCGCGCGCTCAGGAACAGCACTGGCGTTTGGCGCTGGCGGCGCACGCCCTGCAGCACCGACCAGCCATCGATTCCGGGCAACATCACGTCGAGCAGGACGAGATCGTAGTCGCTCGTCGTCGCCAAGTGCAGCCCGTCGAGACCGTCGCTCGCCACGTCAACGACGTAGCCGTGCTCCGTCAGGCCCTTCCTGACGTAGGCCGCGGTCTTCGGCTCGTCTTCGACGATGAGGATGCGCATGGGGTTGCTGAGAGTTCGGAGTTGCCCGGACAGTGTCGGCCGCCGGCCGCTCCAGCGGATGACGCGACCATTGCATAACTGTAATGAGACTGTTAGGGGCGCGTATGGACTCGGCTTCTATCGTTTGAACCGTGATGCAGATGAACGCGTCACCGGACCGAAAGGTTCCGAACCCTCAACGTCGATAGTTATTCAGGAGTCCATCATGAACGTAAGCCAATTCCTCGCCGTTTCCGCGCTGGCGCTTGCCGCCGGGACGGTCCTCGCTGCTGAGCCCGGTACGCAAGGCGAGCTCGGGCCGCAGGTCGTCAGCGCACCTGCCGCGACTTCGACCGCGTCCCGNNTTGCCGCACGGCCAGGGTGAGCTCGGCAACCCCAAGTCGATGGTTCAAACCGCTCGTCTGGCCGTCGCTGATCAGGGGATCGTCGCCTCGCGCACGGTGGAGTGAGTCGATTCGCTACCTCGGAACGCCCGGCTGCGNNCGTCCTCGCAATGTCTCCACGTCTTCGACGAAGCTACCGTCGATCCACTGGAAGCCGCTGACCAAGCCCAGATGGTGCAACGCGGCTCGGTGCGCAAGCCAGCCCTGCAACACGTGCCGGCGCTCGCCACTGGTGCCAAAGCGCATCACGACGTCGAGCAGCGTCGAGGAAGGTAAGTGTGTCACTGCAGCAATCGTCTGCCTCACCTGGGAAGGCCGGCTCGCGTTGTGACAGATGGGAGCAGGCCGTGCGCAGCTGCGGCTACGTGCAATCGCGTATCGCCGTCAGCTCGGACCTGTTAGGCCGAAAAGCGGCGTGATGCACTCGATGGCCGCTGCGGCCCGAGCGCTGCCGATCCTGACCTTCGACGACGCGGCACTTTGCCCCAGCTTCGGCTACGTCTTCGACACGCACTGGCTCGGCCCCTATGAATCGATCGTCTCGATTCTCTGGAAGTTCGCGCGAATGAACGCCCTGCCCGGTCATGTCCTGGTCGGCCACCTGTGCGCCCAGCCGGTCGACCCATACGAAGGGATCTGCGCCTCGCCGGCTGGCGTGGAGACACGGCGCGTCGCGGGCATTCTCGGCGTGCCCATGAAGGTCGTGCGCTGCGCGCTCGGGTCGACCTCAGGCCGGCGGCCGTTGGACTCGCACCTGCGGCACTGCCCGCGCTGTATGTCCCGCGGCTATCACAGCATCGTGCATCAGTTCCTGGGGGCGATGCACTGTCCGGCGCACGGCGACTGGCTCGAGCAGGGCTGTGACGCCTGCGGGCATGCCGCCGAGTATCGACTCGACGCGCAGTTGCTCGATGCGCCCTTCAAGTGTCCGCGGTGTCGGCGTCCGTACGGTCGCTCCACGATAAATCTGTGGACCTCCAGTCCGCTGCCCAAGCGGATGCGCACTGCAATGACGCGGGCCTACTTTTCATATTGAACGGTCCCTCCGTAGGCATGCACATGCCCCGGCAGCGGTGACACATTTAGCTGCGAAGTCGCCGGCAGTGACACATTCACCTGCCAGAACGCGAAGTTGAGGATCCATGCGGTCCGGCGCCCAGATCAGGCCCTCGGCCAGCGCTGAGTGACACATTTACCCTCGCTAATGTGACGCACTTACCTTCCTCTACGGCTGACGGCGGGAATTTGCGCCAAACCCGTTCAGAGTAAGCCTTCACGCTCATAGATGGGGCGCATCACTTGAGCTGGCAGAAAGCGCACACCGCGCTTGGCACATTGCTCAGCGAGCAGTTGCTGCCGCCGGTCGCTGCGTTGGGCCTCTGCGCCTGCGTTGGCCTTCTTTCCCAGGTGTGCGGTCTTGGGCTGCTTGTCTGATGTCGCCATTTGAATGTCCCCGTGATCTTCCTGCGCTGCTGTGGACGCTTCCGCGCGGACGATCCGATTGGATCGTCAACGTGCCCTTGGACGTGGCCGAGAATCCACGTCCTCAGCTCGGTCGCGGCCCGATCCGAGACGCCAGGCGATGCGGGTCCGGTGACATCCTCACACCGCCTGTGCGTCGAGAGAGTCGTCTGGGCCGAGACCTCGGGAATGCAAGGCAGGAGCCTCCCTCGCGCCACGCACTCGCGATTGCTTGATGCGCCGTCCAGCGGGAGCATTTCAACAGAGGACGTGTCAAGAACGTGTAGAGAACTGATGGTCGGCCATGGGTATCCTGTCCAACAAGCGGGAAGCGGCCCCGGTCCGCGACAACCGGCAACCCAGCGGCTCGAGGTGAAGCCACGCGAAGCCGCTGCGCGCTGGCCGAGGGGCCGCCCGCCGGTGCAGGGTCAGTGCGCGACGATGCTGACATGTTCGACGCCGGGACCCAGCGCCAGCGCCGGGATGTAGTTCAGCAAGGCGATCAGCACCACGGCGCCGATCAGCAGAACGACGAAGAGCGGCCCATGCGTGGGCAGTGTGCCAATCCCGGGCGGCCGGCGCCGCTTGCCGGCCAGCGCGCCTGCGATCGCCAGCACCGGCACGATCACGCCGAAGCGCCCGAACCACATGGCGGCGGCCAACATGACGTTGTAGAAGGGCGTATTGGCTGACAGGCCGGCGAACGCGCTGCCGTTGTTGTTGGCGGCCGAAGAGAAGGCGTAAAGGATCTCGCTGAATCCGTGGGCACCCGGGTTCGAGACACCGGCGATGCCGGCCGGCGTCATCACCGCGATGGCTGTGCCGGAGAGCGCGATCAGCGGAGTCACCAGAATGACGACGGCTGCCATCTTCATCTCGAATATTTCGATGCGTTTTCCCAAGTACTCCGGTGTCCGTCCGATCATCAGCCCGGAGACGAAGACTGTAAGCAGCGCATAGATCAGCATGCTGAACAGGCCCGAGCCCGGCCCGCCAAAAACGACTTCGCCGGTCTGCATCAATGCCAGCGGGACCAGGCCTCCGAGCGGCATGAAGGAGTCGTGCATGGCGTTCACGGCTCCGTCGCCTCCGCTGGTCGTCACGGTTGCAAACAGCGCTGAGCCGACGATGCCGAAGCGTGTCTCCTTGCCCTCCATGTTGCCCCCCGACTGCAGCGCGCTCGCCGCCTGGTCGACGTCCGCGCGCGCCAGTACCGGATTGCCGGCCTGCTCGGAATGGATCGTCAGCGCGACCATGGGGACGAACATCAACACCATCGCCGCCAATACGGCCCAGCCCTGGCGTTTGTCGCCCACCATCAGGCCAAACGTGTAGCACAGGCTCGCCGGAATCAGCAGGATCGCCAGCATTTGCAAGAGATTGGTCAATCCCGTCGGGTTCTCGTACGGGTGTGCAGAGTTCGCGTTGAAGAAACCACCGCCATCTCCGCTCAGTAGCTTGATCGCTTCCTGCGACGCCAAGGGGCCCATCGCGAGGGTCTGGGTCGACGCTGTTTTCGTCTCCAGCACCGGCTGACCGTGCGCATCGCGAACCGGGCTGCCCAGCGCGTCAAGCCGCGCCTCCTGGTAGACCGTGGGCTGAAGCGTCTGCACCTGTTTGTCCGGCTCGAAGTTCTGGATCACGCCCTGGGCCGCGAACACCAGCGCGAACACGAACGACAAGGGCAGCAGGATGTAGAGCGTCGAGCGGGTGATGTCGGCCCACGCGTTGCCGATCGTTCCCGCGTCGTGCCGCGCCAGTCCACGGATCAGTGCCAGCAACACCGCCATGCCGCTCGCCGCCGAAAGGAAACTCTGGACGCCAATGCCCAACATCTGGCTCAGGTGACTCATCGTCGCTTCACCTGCATAGCTCTGCCAGCTCGTGTTCGTGACGAAGCTGATCGCGGTGTTGAACGCGGAGTCCGCAGCGATGTTGGGGAAATGCTGCGGATTCAGTGGCAACAAGGCCTGGCAGCGTTGCAGCAGGTACAGGGCGAGCACACCGACCAGATTGAACAGCAGCAAGGCCATTGCGTAGGCCTTCCAGTCCATCTCGTCGCCGGGGTCGATGCGCGCCAGGCGGTAGATGCCAGCCTCGAGCGGCGTGGCGATGCGCGTCAAACCGGGCGGCCGGCCCTGCACGGCGCGCGCCATGTATGTGCCGAGCGGCTTGACCAGGGCGAGCAGGACGGCGAGGAGCAGCCCAACCTGAATGATGGCCTCAGTAAGCACCGCGTACCTCCAGGCGAAATGCGGGGGTCCTGCGCGGCGGCGGTGTACGACATCTCATACCTCGGGGCACGCGTTCGACGGGTGTTGTTGCGCCACCGTCAATCTGGGGCAGCGCACGCAACGAGCGCGTAGATATTCCGGCCATCGCCGAAAAGATCGTGTCAAGTCGCGCCCCCGGGCCGTTGCCGCGCTGCGGCGACCGCGTGCACCGCCGCCCCGTCGCCGTCGCCGATCGCCGGTTGCCGACGTCGCCGCAAGGCATGACCCTCGGTTGCCTGCATTCGCCGCTACGAGCGGTCGGTATCCGGCCATCCTTGCGATTTGCCGCGTCAGTTTGCTGGCGCATGACAAAATGAATCCACCAGCCCGCATCGAAGATTTCCCGATGTGCGAATGAACGGGCTCCGGGCAGCAAGCTGCCGCCGACAAGACACACGGTCCGGCTTGGAGCACGAACTCAACGACAGGCACGCCAGCCATGACTCGACGTCTACCGTTGACCATCAAGCACATCATGTTCAACCTGCGTGGCGGATTTCTGGTCCGCCCGCTGTGTATCGCGCTTGCCCTCGGGCTTTGCGGCGGGCTGCTGTCATGGATGGAAGAGGCCTATCCGGGCATGAGTCTGTGGGTACCGGTGTTTTTGTTTCCGTCAAAGAGCGACCCGCAGGTTGCGCAAGTCATTCTGAGCAACGTTGCAACGTCGATCATGACGGTAGTGTCGATCGTGTTCGCCATTCTGCTGATGTCGCTGACCCTGGCATCCATGCAGTTCTCCCCCCGGATCATTGTCAGTTTCTCCAGAGACAAGGTGACACAGTGGACCCTGGGCCTGTTCCTCGGCACTTTTTCCTACTGCATCGCCGCTTTGCCTGCGGCACGGTCACTGCCCTATGCCTTTGCACCCGTGCTCACCGTCTGCGGGGCAATGCTCCTGGCGGTCGCCTGCGTGGTGGGATTGCTGTTCTTCATTCACCACATCTCCCGTGCGATCAGCGTCAACTATATTGTCGATCGCATTGCTTCAGAGACCGAGCTCGCCATCGACGAGCTCATGCCTGAGCCATTCGATCAGCAGTTGTGGCCGATCGGAGCCTCAACCGCGCAGAAAGCCGTCGTGGACACGCCCGTCCACAGTGGAGTCGCCGGCTACATTTGTTTTGTCGACACGGCCCGCATGGTGCGTCTGGCCAAGCGTCACCAGATCAAGGTCACAGTCCTTAAGCGTGTTGGGCAATTCGTTGCCGCTGGCATCCCGTTGATTCTCGTGTCCAGGGAGGAACGCCTGACGCCCGGTGTCCGCACGGCCCTTCTGGCAACTTTCGATATTGGGCCCGTGAGAACATTGCAGCAAGACGTCGAATTCGGGGCGCTGCAGCTTGTCGATATTGCACTAAAGGCGATATCGCCGGCGGTAAACGACCCGACGACCGCAATATCGTGTGTGGATCAACTCAGCCGCATTGTTGGCCAGTTTGCTACGCGCAAACCTCCCCAGGTGTATTTCTACGACCCGCCGGGCGTGATTCGCGTCAGCATTCCATGGCTCGATTTCGAGGCGCTCTTGGAATCAGCATTCGACCAGATTCGAGTCTACGCGCGCGCTGACCTCGCCGTCAGCCTTCGGCTGCTTCGGGCGCTGATCGATATTGCCACGGTCGCTGCACACCACAGCGTTCATCGGCCCCTTCTGGAGCTTGGTCACCGCATCATTGCCAGTTGTGCCGACCATCAGGACGCACGATCGATGGACCGACTGTGCGGGCGTCTCAAGGACCTCGAATCCGCGGCCCGGTGTTCATCCGGGATGGAATCGGTAGCTTGATGACATGGAGGCTGCTCAGTTCATTTAGCCGTATCGGCCGAAGCAACATTTCCTCGGCCTCGGCACGAGCCGTTGTCTTGACCGGCGCCCGGGCCGCAGGCAGTGCGGCGTCGATCAGTGCACTCAGCAGCAGATGCGCCAGCAGCCGAGCGTCTTGCTCAAGATTCCGGCGGGTTGCCTGAGCCTGTTCGAGACCCATGCACGTCGATGAACAGCGCGTCCTGCAGGCGAGGAGCCATGCAGACCGTCTGCTTCGGGACTGGCAACTGGGCGAACTGTGGGGCAGCTTTGGGTCCCGTCGCCGCCCTTCGCTTCATGCCGTAGCTGCCGTTTGCTTGTGCATCGAACGCGCGTCTTGCGTTCACCCCCGGGATGCATTGACTGTATGCGTTCGGCTGCGTTCGGCAATGACCGATGTCAACCGAGCAATGATGAAGTCCCAATGAGCCATCAGCGTGCCGGGTGCAGCGGCGCGCGGGGTCCTGAACGCTCACCGT
>PLZH01000221.1 GCA_003152055.1 Burkholderiales bacterium | reverse complement strand
GACCGTGTCTCCCGCGAGCTGGCGCAGGGCATGCAAGCCTGTGGCTACGCAACGATCGTCGACATGACGCCGTGCGAAGTCGGCCGCCATCCCGAGCTAATGAAGCGCGTGGCCGAGCGGACCGGATGCAACGTCATCGCCGTCACGGGCTTCTTTCCCGAGAGCATGGGCGTGCCCTACTGGTTCAAGCGCCAGACGGTCGACGAGCTCGCCGACTTCTTCGTCCGCGACATCACCGAAGGCATGGTGTTCGCGGGGACGCAGACCGACATCAAGGCCGGCGCCATCAAGGTCGCCACCGGGCAGGAAGGCGTCACTCCCAAGCCCAGTCCCCGAGGTCCGAACGGGTGGCACGTCACCGGCGCCGAAGAGCGGCTGATCCGTGCAGCGGGCCGCGCGCAGAAGCGCTTGGGGGTTTGCATCAACACCCATACCGACCCGATGGACTACGTCGTGACGAACCCCGGCATCGAACAGCTGGACCTGATCGAAGCAGAGGGCGGCGATCCGACCAAGGTGATCATCGGGCACGCGTTCATCGAGCCGCGGAGCGTCGAGCAGATCATCGACATCTGCAAGCGCGGCGCGAGCGTGCAGGTCGACCACATGGGGATCCCCTGGCGGCACGACAACACCGAGGAGCTCGACGAGGCGATGGCCAACCTGATGTGCGAGGTCGCCGACCGCGGCTACCTCTCGCAGATGACCATCACCTACGATCGCTGGTTCTTCAACCCGCGCGGCCCCGCCACCGAGGAGAATCCCCAGCTCCTGAACGAGAAGGTGCCCCTCGACTACCTCTTCACGAGCTTTGCACCGCGACTCGAGAAGAAGGGCTTCCGGATGAACGACCTGGACAAGATTCTGGTGGACAACCCGCGGCGGATCCTTGCCTTCTGACAGCGCGATGCGTCCGAAAATCGCTTATCGCCGCGCCGGCCACGGGCCGTCGGTGCTGCTCATTCATGGCGTGGGCGGGGACTCGCGCAGCTGGGACCGCATCGCGGAGTCCCTGCAAGGGCGCCACGATGTCGTCGCCATGGACCTGCGCGGCCACGGCGAATCGGATCTGATCGCCGGTCCTGTGGATGCCCACGACCTTGCGCGCGATGCGCTGCAGGTGCTCGACGAAGCGGGCATCCGCACGTGTGCCGTCGCCGGCTTCTCGCTCGGCGGCACGGTGGCGCAGGCGCTTGCGCTCGATCATCCCGAACGGGTGGACAAACTGGCGCTCATCGGGAGCGTGGCCGGTCGCACGCCGCAAGAGCAGGCGAAGGCGCGCGAACGCATCCGGTTTCTCGAGGAGCACGGCACGGCTGCGCTCGTGGAGGGCAATCGCGAGCGCTGGTTCACCGACGCCTTTCGTCGGGACCACGCCGATGTGGTCGAGCAGAGGGTCGCGCAGGTCAAGGCCTGCGACGGGCCCTCGTACCTGCATGCATTCCGGGTCTTCGCCACCGCCGATTTCGCCGATCGTCTGCACGAGATCCGCGTACCTACGCTCGTCGTGACCGGCGAGCACGATCTCGCCGCCACCGGGCGGATGGCGCGCCTGATGGGCGAACGCATCCGGGATGCCGAGGTGCACGTGTTGCCGAACCTGCGCCACAGCGTGCTCATCGAGGCGACAGCCACCATCACGGAGTTGTTGACGACATTTCTCGAGTCCGGCGCGCGCTCGACAGGGCAAGTGCCCGCGCCATCCCTTTCTGCGCATGCCCGTTGACACCACGGAGAACCCATGACTGCAATACCCGCATCCACAACCCCCCGACGCAAGGCCGGCCCGTTGCGCGCGGCTGCCATCCTTCTTGCAGGGCTTGCGCTGTCTGCCAGCGCGGTCGTCCACGCCGCCGTCGACGAAGCCGCGCGCGCGCTGCTGCCCGACGACGTCAAGCAGAAGGGCACCCTCGTGGTCGCCATGCCGCTCGACTTCGAGCCCTTCAACTGGCTGGACGAGAAGAACCAGCCCGTCGGCCTCGACGTCGACATGATCCGGGCCATCGGCGACCGGCTCGGCCTGAAGGTCGACATCCAGCGCATGGGATTCGCCTCGATGATCCCGTCGGTCTCCGGCGGTCGCGTCGACGCCGCGATGGCGGCGATGGGCATCCTGCCTCCGCGGCTGGCGCTCGTCTCGTTCGTGCGCTACGGCCACTTCAGCAACGGCCTGGTCGTCCGCAAGGGCAATCCCACCAACGTGCGCAACGACGACGCTTGCGGTCACACGATCTCGGTCGAGAAGGGCACGCAGCCGCTGCTCGTCTGGCAGAAGAAGTCCGAGGAATGCGTGGCCGCCGGCAAGCAGAAGATCGAGCTGATGGTGCTCGAGGGCAAGGGCCCGCAGGTGCTGGCGGTCGAGTCGGGGCGCGCCGAGGCGGCCGGAGTGGGCTTTGCGACCGGTATCGTCGCCGCCAAGCACTCCGGCGGCCGGCTCGAGGCGGCACCCGGAGGGCCGGTGCCTGGCGCAACCGTGGAATGCGGCATCGCCTTCAACAAGCAGAACGTGAAGCTGGGTCAGGCCATGGAAGCCGCGCTGAAGGCTCTCGTCAAGGATGGAACGTACGACAAGATCTGGGCGAATTACGATCTTTCCGCCGAGCGCGCTCCGCCCGCGCTGATCCAGCAGGGCAGCTGACAGGGCGGCGCGTGGCACCGGCTCGCGCCATCGCCACGCGCATCCTGATTTCCATCGCATGAGCTCGATCGCGACTTCACCCTCCGACCCGCCCGTCGCACCGCGGCTGGACCTGCCACCGGTGCCGTCGGCACGCCCCGGCCGATGGATCGCCGCCGGCGTCATGGTCGTGCTGGTCGCCTGGTTCGCATGGATCGTCGTCACCAATCCCAATTTCCAGTGGGCGGTGGTCGGCAAGTACCTCTTCAGCAAGGAGATTCTTCACGGCGTGAAGCTGACCATCGAGCTCACGGCGTCGGCCATGGCCATCGGCGTGACGCTCGGCATGGTCGTCGCGCTGATGCGTCTGTCCCACAACCCGCTGTTGCGCGCGGTCGGCACCTTCTACGTCGTCACGTTTCGCGGCACCCCGGCGCTCGTGCAACTCGTCTTCTGGTTCAACCTAGCGGCGCTGTTTCCCAAGATCACGCTCGGCATTCCGTTCTTCGGGCCCGGCATCTCCCTCGACGCGAACGTCCTCATCACGCCCTTCGTGGCCGCCAATCTGGGCCTCGGCCTTTGCGAAGGGGCGTACATGGCCGAGATCGTCCGCGCCGGCATCCTGAGCGTCGACCCCGGGCAGCGCGAGGCGGGTGGCGCGCTGGGCCTGACCCGCGGGCAGGTCATGCGCCGGGTCATCCTGCCGCAGGCGCTGCGCGTGATCGTGCCGCCGACCGGCAACCAGGTCATCGGCATGCTCAAGCTGTCGTCGCTCGCGAGCGTCATCTCGGTGACGGAGCTCCTGGCCGCCGCGGGCCTGATCTACACGCGCACCTACGAGACGATTCCGTTGCTCGTCGTGGCATCGATCTGGTATCTCGTCCTGACGAGTCTTCTGACACTCGTCCAGCGCGGCATCGAGCGACGGCTCGGACGCAGCGTCGTCGACAGCGGCAGTGGCTCCGTGGCGTGGCCGCGGCTGAGAGCCACGTCGCGCCCGAAGCCGTCGGCGGGCTGACGCCCGTGGAACACATGATCGAGATCCATGACCTCCACAAGCGCTTCGGCAACGTGGAGGTGCTCAAGGGCATCGATCTGCATGTGGCGGCGGGCAAGGTCGTGTGCATCATCGGCGCCTCGGGATCCGGCAAGTCGACGCTGTTGCGGTGCATCAACCACCTGGAGCGCCCGGATGCCGGCTACGTGAAGGTCAACGGGGAGTTCGTCGGCTACCGCCAGCGCGGCGAACGCCTGCACGAGGTCTACGAGCACGAGCTGTGTGCGGCGCGCGCGTCGATCGGCATGGTGTTCCAGCGCTTCAACCTGTTCCAGAACATGACGGTGCTGGACAACCTCACGCTCGCCCCACGGTTGGCGCGTGGCGTCGCGGCGGCCGAAGCGAAGCGGAAGGCGCTGTCGCTGCTGGAGCGGGTCGGTCTCGCGAGCAAGAAGGATCGATACCCGAACCGCCTGTCGGGCGGCGAGCAGCAGCGTGTCGCCATCGCCCGCGCGCTGGCCATGGAGCCGCGCGTGATGCTCTTCGACGAGGCGACGTCGGCTCTCGATCCGGAGCTCGTCGGCGAGGTCCTCGAGGTCATGCGCAATCTGGCGCGCGAGGGCATGACGATGGTGTGTGTCACCCACGAGATGGGTTTTGCCCGCGAGGTGGCCGACGAAGTCGTCTTCATGGACAAAGGCGTTGTCGCGGAGCGCGGGCCTGCGACTCAGGTTCTCCAGGCGCCGCGTGAGGCTCGAACGCGCGAGTTTCTGGCGCGATTGCTCTAGCGGGTCTGCACGCCAGTCGCCCGATGGGCATTGGGCTGGCGCGGCCGGGACCAGCCCTCCGGTCATTGGCCGAGTCTGACCGATGGAAGCCAGCCTGAAGCAGGTCTGGAGTACCTACGGTCGCGCCCATGGGCCTCGTCGCCAACGTTGAGGTGACGTCGGTGCCGCGACCGGAATGCGACTGATACCGATCGCTCGGTGCGCATCTCCAAGCGACCGCTACCGTTTAGGGTTGTTCACCGTTTAGGGTTGTTCGACACCTG
>PLZH01000212.1 GCA_003152055.1 Burkholderiales bacterium | reverse complement strand
AGACGCGTCTGCTCGGGCGTCAGCGCGAGCGCTCGCGGCACGAATTCGCTCGCCCCCGGAAACATCAGGCGCTGTGCAGCCGCGGCGCTCATGTAGTCGGTAGCGAAGGCGGAGTTCGAAACGAGCATCGCCGGCAGCGTCGCTGTCGCACAGATGAAGCAGACCTGGCTGGTCGGGGCGCGCAAGGCCATGGTGGTTTTCCGGTGATCGTCGCTCAGAACTGGAGGCCGAGCCCGAGATCGACTCGCGTGAAGTCGGTGTTGGTCCTGAATTTCTGGAAGTCGACCTTCAGCACGACGTTGGGGTTGAGATAGAAGTTGGTTCCCAGGGTGACGACGTTGTCGCGAGGCACCGGGAAGTAGTCGAAGGTCGTGGGCGACATGGCGTTCGAAAGCTGGCCCGTGGGCGTCGACGGGAAGCCCGGCGCGATTCCTTCGTACTTCGCGCCCATGTCGTAGCGTTCGTAGCGGGCGAAAGGTGCGAGGCGATAGCTGCCACCTTGCCAGAGGGTGTACGCGGCCTGCACGAACCAGCCGTCGAACTTCGAGGGCATGGGATTCGCGGTGCCGGGGAACAGCGCGTTCGTAGCGCCCGCATCGCTGATGGTGCCGCGCGCATACAGGGCCGAGAGATCCCACTTGCCCGGCTGATAGCGCGCATGCGTTTCCCACAGGCTCGCGCGTTGGCTGCCGATGCCGGGTCGGGCTGGCACGGCGTCGCCCGTGAAGTAGGTGCCACCCAGCGTCAGTCCGGGCACGCCGCGGTAGTTGAGCGACACATATTGCGAGAGGTGCTGGGCGCTGGCCAGCGCGAGTTCCTGGTGCGTCGCCTGGAACGGCGCTACGTCGTTGTTGATGAGCTCGAGCGCCGAGGTGTACAGCGCCGATTCCGGCGCGAAATCCCATTTCGAGAGGTCCATCCCCGTCGTGAGGCCGACGTTCCAGTCGAAGCCCGAGTCGGTCGTGCCATAGAAGGAGAGGCCGCCTTCGCGCCATGTGCTCGGAATGATCAGCGTCTCGACGAAGTTGCGCTGCACGCCGTAGAAGCTGGTCGGCTCGTGGTTCTCGTTGAGCAGCCCGACGGGGATCAGGAACAGCCCCGCGCGGGCGCCGATGCTGTCATTGATCTTCCTGTCGATATAGAACTGCTCGACTTCGAATTCGCCCGGATCGTCGGCCGAGCTGACCGCGTGCTCGACCTCGTATTCCGAATTGAAGCGCGTCTTGTCGTCGAACTGGTAGCCGATGCCGAAGACGGCGCGCGCGAGATCCATCTTCGTCTGTTCGGCTTTGTGCGTCGGGCGCGCGTAGTAGACCTCGCCGTAGCCCCACAGCGAGAACTTGTTCCAGGGCTCGGCCCGGGCGGCCTGAACCGTCGCCTGTTGCGCGGCCTGGGTTGCCGTCTGGGTCGCTGCCGCGACCTCGTTCTTGATCTGCCGCTGCTCGGCAACCGCCTGTTGCACCTGCTGGACCTGCGCCCGCTGCTGCTCGACGACGGCGCTGCTCTGTTGCTTCATCTCGAGCAGTTGCCGCTTCATCTCGAGCAACTGCTGCTGCATCTCGGCCGCCGATTTTGTGAGCGCCTCGTTCTGGCTCTCTAGCTTCCTGATGAGGGCGGCGTTGTCCGATGCCGGATCGGCTGCCAGCGCGTCGGTGGCTGCGGTAATCCCCGAGAGCAGGCAAGCCATCGCGATCGCGCGACATGTCGGGTCGAGGGAGGGGCGTTTCATGAAGAGCAACTCCGGACAGGGTTGACGCTCAGGGCACGCCGGCGCCCGCGAAAGGAAACGCAGGCTGGAGCCTCTCGTCTATCGCAAATGATCATCGGAGCAGCAACGAGAATGATTCCTGTTCATTGTCGCACTGTACTTGAAGAACTTCGATAGTCCTGGATTGGTCGGCGCGACAGCTGCGCGGGCAATCGTCGGAGAATCGCCGACATGACCACTTCCAGCTGGCTCTACTGGGCGCTTCTCTCGGCCGTCTTCGCGGCGATGACGGCGATCTTCGCCAAGATCGGCATCCAGGGTGTCGACTCGGACCTCGCGACCCTGGTTCGAACGGCGATCGTCATCGTCATCCTCGCGATATTCGTCTGGTCCACCGGGAAGTGGAGCGATCCCTTCGCGCTGCCGCGCAAGACCTGGCTCTTCCTCGCCCTCTCCGGATTGGCGACGGGGGCATCATGGGTCTGCTATTTCCGCGCGCTCCAGATCGGTGAGGCGTCGAAGGTCGCACCTGTCGACAAGCTGAGTCTGGTCTTGGTCGCCGTCTTCGCCTTTGCCTTTCTCGGCGAGCGGCCCTCCGGGCGCGAATGGGCAGGCATCGGCCTGGTGGCGAGCGGCGTGCTCGTGCTGGCGCTCAAGAGATAGAAGCTGCGCGGCGCGGCCGATGCGCAGGAGCGAGGCTCGAACGCCCGGATATCCGCCGCCTCCGTGCCTTGCTTCACGCCCACCGGCCGGGCTCGTTCACAATGCCTCGCGTTGCGCACTACGCTGCGCTTTTGCGCGAACACCAAGGGAAGCGATGAGAGTCTTCACCGGGATACTCGTTCTTGCGATGAGCGGCTGCTCGACCCCTTCGGACGTCGTGCCGACAGGCAAGAACAACTACCTGGTCCGCCCGGACGCCTCGAGCGGTGCGACCACCGACGCGGACCTCAAGGCCTTCGGGATCAAGCGCGCCAACGAGTATTGCGACGCCAAGGGCCAGCATGCGATCGTGACAGTCGGCGTGTCGTCGAGCTGGCTGCCCATGTCGTCGCAGCACGCCGAAGTGCGTTTCACCTGCATCGACAAGTAGCACGCGGTCTTCGCTGAACCTTCAGCGCCGCCGCTCGCGAGCGCCAGCCTGGGATCGCGAGGCCTTTCGCTGGCGCCGGCGCGCCGTCGTCGCCGCTCAGATTCGCCGCAGTGTCAGGGCGAGTCCGATGAGGCCGTACCACCCGGCAGCAACGACGATGGCCCCGATCAGCACATACGGAACCCGGCCTGCCGTGGCCGCGATGGCGACGATGATCATCGCTCCTGCCGCGATGCCGAAAAGGCCGGCTCCGCGTAGCAGCCCCTCGCGGCGAACAAAGGCCGCGCTCCAGCTCATCATCCCCGCAGCTTGGAAAAGCAGGCCCGTCGGCATGACAAAGGCGATGATCGTTCCGAGGAGGACGAAGAGGATCCTCGCCTCGCCCTGCCGCTCGACGACGTCGACGTAGCGGGCCGCGATGGCCGGTGTTACGAGGCCGTCGAGCAGCATCGAGAGCATGAGAAAAGCGGTCCCGATGGCGCCGAGAACGAGCCCGGCAACCGCAGGAATCCGATGCAAGCCCAGGCGCATCGACAAGACGGCGAGGCACACGAGCTGGGCACCGAGGACGGCGATGAAGCCGCCGTGGACGACGGCGTCGACGGTTCGGCTTGCCGCTTCGCTGCGCAGCACGTCGGCGAAGGTCTGGGCCGCCGCCGAGGGATGATTGACGAGCAGTCCGAGGCTTGCCACGGCGAGGACGAGAAGGGCCAAGCCGGCGGGGCGCCCCGCTGGAAGTGCACTGTCGCTGCTCACCGTGATGTTCGCTCCGGGCCTGTGTGAAGGAATGCTAGGGGCGCGTCCGTCGCAGATGGCGGCGTCATCTGCCCTTGTGTCCATTTCCGGACAATCGAGTCCATGTGTCCAGAATCGCTGCCCTTGACTTCGGACTTCGCGTAGCTTTCCGGCATGCCCAGTCTTCGCGCCGATCGCCGCATCGAACGGACCCGTCAGGCCCTGATGCGCGCTCTCGTCGATCTGCTGCTGTCCGAAGACCTCGAGAGCATCACGATCGCTTCGATCGTCGCCCGCGCCGACGTCGGCCGCTCGACCTTCTACACGCACTTTCGCGGCCGCGACGACATTCTCAAGGCTAGCCTGTCGTTCCCGTCGGCGCCGCTCGCGAGGATCGTCGGCGAGCCGGTCGAGGTGGTCGTGCTGCTGCCGCTTCTCGCCCATTTTCGCGAGCAGCGAAGGCTCGCCCGTGCCTTCACGCAAGGACCGCTGCGCCGACTCTGGGTTCGGCGTCTCGCCGAGCTGATCGAGCCCGACTTGTCGGCACTGGCGCTCCGCCTGCGGGCCCGACCGCTGCTTCCCGTCGCGCTCGCGTCGCTGGAGGTGGCGGAGTTGCAGATCGCTCTCATCGTCCAGTGGCTGGCGAGCCGCGATCCCGTGCCGCCGGAGGCCGTTGCCGAAGCGCTGATCGCCCTGACCCGTGCGGCGGTCGCCGCGTTGCTCGCGACCCCGAAGGAGGGGGCGCGCGGCAACTGAACCCGTGGCCTTGACCGTCCCTAGCCGTCGAGCGGCTGCAGCAGGCCGCGCTTCTCGATGAACGACACGACTTCGTCGAGGCCGCTCTTCGTCTTCAGGTTCGTCATCACGAAAGGCTTCGTGCCGCGCATGCGCAAGGTGTCGGCACGCATCACCTCGAGGCTGGCGCCGACGTAGGGTGCGAGGTCGGTCTTGTTGATGACGAAGAGATCGCTCTTCGTGATGCCGGGGCCGCCCTTCCTCGGAATCTTCTCGCCGGCGGCGACGTCGATCACGTAGATCGTCAGGTCGCTGAGCTCGGGGCTGAAGGTCGCGGCGAGGTTGTCGCCGCCGCTTTCGACGAAGACGATGTCGGCGTCGGGATATTTCTCGAGCATGCGGTCGATCGCCTCGAGGTTGATCGATGCGTCTTCGCGGATCGCCGTGTGCGGGCAGCCGCCGGTCTCGACGCCGACGATGCGGTCGGCCTCGAGGGCGCCGGCCACCGTGAGGAGACGCTGGTCTTCCTTGGTGTAGATGTCGTTGGTGACGACGACGAGATCCCAGCGCTCGCGCATCGCCTTGCACAGCATCTCGACGAGCGTCGTCTTGCCCGAGCCGACCGGGCCGCCGACGCCGACACGCAGTGGCGGCAGCCTGCGGGTGCGGCGAGGAATCGAATGGAGTGCACTCATGGGAGTCAGGAGCGAAAGAGCCGCGAGTATTGCTCTTCGTGCTGCGAGGAAAGGATGGCGAGCATCGGCGTGAAGGCCTGCATGTCGTCGAACGGCAAGCGGGCCGCGCCGGCGACGACGCCGGGGATCGCTTGCGACAGGCCGGCGAGGATGCGCTGGCCGGCAGCCTGGCCGAGCGGGATCGCTTTCATCGCCGCCTGGGTCATGTTCTCGGCCCAGCCGGCCGCGAAGGCGATGAGCACGTGGCGCAGCGGTGCGCCGGCGGCCGCGCCGGCCAGCGCGAAGGCCACCGGCCAGGTCGGCGCGGGCGTCAGCGCGGCGAGCGCGGGCAGGCGCGCGTCCGGCACGTCGTGCTGGCGCAGCCACTGCGCCAGCGAGCGGCCCATCTGCTCGCTCTGCAGCCGCCACTCGCTCGTCTCGCGCGTCGTCGCGACCCAGGCGTTCAACTTGGCGATGCGCGCTTCGTCGCGCCGCTTCCAGGCTCGCGTCGCGTGGGCGACGACCGCAAGATCGCTGCGGGCGATGCCGAGATGTAACTGGTCGAGGAGCCAAGCCAGGGCCGGCGCTTCTGCGCCGACGAGGCCGGCCTCGAACGCCGCTTCGAAGCCGTCGGAATAGCTGAAGCCACCGACCGGCAGGCTCGGCGACGCGAGGCGCATCAGCTGCAGCAAGGCCGGTGCAGCGAGCCCGGCTTTGCGGCGGACGGCGAGCCTGCGCGATCTCATCGCGGCTTATGTCCGTGGTCGTGCGAATGACCATGCCCGTGGTCGTCGCCATGCTCGTGCTCGTGCTCGTGCGCCGCGCTCACGGACTCGTAGGCGCCGGCTTCCGGCTCGAACGCCGCCAGCGTCTCTTCGACGCGCAGCCCCATGCGGCGCAGCATCTCGGCGAGCACGTGGTCGGGCTCGAGCTGCAGATGCCCGGGCTTGACTTCGAGCGGCACGTGCCGGTTGCCCAGGTGGTAAGCGGCGCGCAGCAGGTCGAGCGGCGAACCACGCGCACCGGGGGTGACGACGAAGACAGGCTGCGGCCGTGCCTTCACCGCGACAAGCGATCCATCCTCGCCGACAAGCACGTCGCCGCCGCGGACGATGCGACCGCGCGGAAGAAATACGCCGATGCTGCGGCCCTGCGAATCGACGGCGTCGAAGCGGCTCTTTTGTCGCGTGTCCCAGTCGAGCTCGATCGTCGCGGCGCGGCGCACGAGCACCGGGGCCAGGCCGGCGCCGGCCGCGATCAGCCTGCCGGCGACGAGCATGTGGCGGCGACGCGCAAGGCCGCCGGGCTCAGAAAAGGAAGTAGCGCTGCGCCATCGGCAGCACGGAGGCCGGCTCGCAGGTGAGGAGCGTTCCGTCGGCGCGGACCTCGTAGGTCTGCGCATCGACCTCGATCTTCGGCGTCGCGTCGTTCAGCACCATGCTGCGCTTGCCGATCGAGCGCGTGTGGCGCACCGGCACGGCGCGGCGTGAAAGGCCGAGCTGCGCCGGGATGCCGGCATCGATCGAGGCCTGCGAGACGAAGGTGACCGAAGACACGGCAAGCGCGCCGCCGAAGGCGCCGAACATCGGCCGGAAGTGGACCGGCTGCGGCGTCGGGATCGACGCATTCGGATCGCCCATCGCTGCCATCGCGATCATGCCACCCTTGACGATCAGGTACGGCTTGACGCCGAAGAACGCCGGTTTCCAGAGCACGAGGTCGGCGAGCTTGCCTGGTTCGATCGAGCCCACTTCAAGCGCGATGCCCTGGGCGATGGCCGGGTTGATCGTGTACTTGGCGATGTAGCGCTTGACCCGGAAGTTGTCGTTGCGGTCCTTCGCTTCGCAGGCGTGGCGGCCGGGCGAGGGCGCCAGCCAGCCGCGCTGCGCCTTCATCTTGTGCGCCGTCTGCCAGGTACGGATGATGACCTCGCCGACCCGGCCCATCGCC
>PLZH01000275.1 GCA_003152055.1 Burkholderiales bacterium | reverse complement strand
AGGTCATAGACGGCGATCTTGCGGTCGCCCTTTTGCGATTTGTCGAGGCCGAATGCGAGCGCCGCCGCGGTCGGCTCGTTGATGATGCGCTTCACCTCGAGGCCTGCGATGCGCCCGGCGTCCTTGGTCGCCTGGCGCTGCGCGTCGTTGAAATAGGCCGGCACGGTGATCACGGCGTCGGTGACTTTTTCGCCGAGATAGTCCTCCGCCGTCTTCTTCATCTTGCGCAGGATCTCAGCCGAGATCTGCTGCGGCGCGAGCTTTTCGCCACGCACTTCAACCCAGGCGTCACCATTGTCGGCGGCGACGATCTTGTAGGGCATCAGGTCGATGTCCTTTTGCACTTCCTTCTCGGTGAACTTGCGGCCGATCAGGCGCTTCACCGCATAGATCGTGTTCTTCGCGTTGGTGACCGCCTGCCTCTTCGCCGAGGCGCCGACGAGGATCTCGCCACCGTCCTGGTAAGCGATGATCGACGGGGTCGTGCGCGCACCCTCGCTGTTCTCGATGACCTTCGTCGTGTTGCCTTCCATGATCGCGACGCACGAGTTGGTGGTGCCCAAGTCGATGCCGATGATCTTTGCCATGTTCTTCTCCAGGAATGAATTCGGATGGGTTCGAGTTGCGGATAACTCAGGTCATTTCAAGGCGCGGGAGCCTCAATTCGAGGCGCTGACGGTGACCAGTGCCGGGCGCAGGACGCGGTCGGCGATGAGGTAGCCCTTCTGCAGGACGGCGACGACGGTGTTCGGCTCCTGCTGCGCCGGCACGACGCTGATCGCCTGGTGCTGGTGCGGATCGAAGCGTGCGGTCGGCGGCGGATTGATCTCGACGACCTTGTTGCGCTCGAGGGCTGCGCTCAACTGGCGCAGGGTCGCGTGCACGCCTTCGAGCAACTGCTCCGGCGTCGCGGCCGGGATGGCAATCGCCGACTCGAGACTATCCTTGACCGGCAGGAGGCTTTCGGCGAAGTCTTCGACGGCAAACTTGCGTGCCTTGGCGATCTCTTCTTCGGCGCGGCGGCGCGTGTTCTCGGCCTCGGCCTTGGCGCGAAGGAACGCGTCCGAGAGTTCGGCGTGGCGGGCTTCGAGATCGGAGGCGGCCGGTACGGCCGACGCAGGAGCGGCGGCAGCGGAGGGAGGCGCGGCGGCGCCGTCCGGGCTGGCCGGGTCGGCGGGCATGGGGGAATTCGCGTCGTTCATCTGATGGAAGTGAGGCGCATCCCCTTGCCTTTCAAGGGGCTATTTGCCTGCAGGCAAAGGTTTCTCGCTCAATCGTTGTCCGCGGCAGCGCTCCAGCGATTCCAGTCGGCGAGCTGGCGGCGATCGCGCTTGGTCGGCCGCCCGCTTTCCATTGCAACCGCCGGCTCGGGTTGATCGCGGCGCCGGGCCGCCTCGGCGAGGCGCCGCTCGATACTTTCGGGCGTTTCGTCGTAATAGGTCGCAGCGACCACCGCAGGGCCGCGAAGCTTGCTCAGGGCGCGAACGACGAGCGTCCGCACGGCCGCCGGCTGGCGCATGTCGACGACATCGCCTTCGCGCAGCTCGCGCGAGGCCTTGGCAGGCTGGCCGTTGACGAAGACGCGATCTTTGCCGATGGCTTCGGCGGCAAGGCCGCGCGTCTTGAAAAGACGTGCAGCCCAGAGCCACTTGTCGAGGCGAAGTTTTTCCATCAGCGCCGGCGCGGCTCCTGCAGCCAGAATGCGAGCGGCAAGCAGCATGCCGCGGCCAATGCCGCATTCAGAAGACCCAGAGGCCCTCCTGCGGAATCTCGAGCCACTGGTCGCCCGTGGCCAGCGCCGTCGGCCCGTAAGCGCGCAGGCGCAGATCGCTGCGGTGAAACAGGTATTCCCAGCGGTCGCCGAGGAACATCGAGGTGACGAGAGGCAGCCTGACGGTGTTCTCCGCCTCACCTGCGGCGAGGCGGACACGTTCGAGGCGGATCATGCCCGTAGCCTTGACGCCTTCGGCGGCGCCGCCCCGGTCCTGCCCCCAGAGCTGCCAGCCATCGCCGGCAATCTTCGCCGCGTCGCCGCGCCGTTCGACGACCGTGCCTTCGATGCGGTTGTTGCTGCCCATGAAGTCGGCGACGAAGAGCGTGTTCGGATGTCCGTAGAGCTCCTGCGGCACGCCTTGCTGCTCGATGACGCCGTTGTTGAGCAAGAGTATCCGGTCCGACATCGCCATCGCTTCGTTCTGGTCGTGTGTGACGACAAGCGCCGAAAGCCGCATCTTCAGGATCAACTCGCGCAGCCAGGCGCGCGCCTCTTCGCGCAGTTTGGCGTCGAGGTTGGAAAGCGGTTCGTCCATGAGAATGACGGGCGGGTTGTAGACGAGCGCCCGCGCGATTGCAACGCGTTGCTGCTGGCCGCCCGAGAGCTGGTGCGGCAGCCGCTCGCCGAGGTGGCCGAGGCCGAGGTTGCCGAGCGCCGATTCGACGCGCAGGCGCGTCTCGGCCACTGCCACCTTGCGCAGCTTCAGGCCGTAGGCGACGTTGTCGAAGACGGTGCGGTGCGGCCAGAGCGCGTACGACTGGAAGACCAGGCCGAGGTTGCGTTTCTCGGCGGGCACCTCGACGCGGGTCGCCGCGTCGAAGACGGTGCGGTCCTCGATGCGGATCGAGCCGCGGTGCGGCGCCTCGAGCCCGGCGACGGCACGCAGTAGCGTCGTCTTGCCGCTCCCCGAAGGACCGAGCAGCGAGACGACCTCGCCCTGGGCGAGCTGCATCGAAACGCCTTTGAGAATGGCGTTGTCGCCGTACGAAAGATGCAGGTCGTCGACGCGCAGCTTGGTGCTCGCCGCAGCGGCGGAAGAAGCAGCTTCAGTCATGCAGTTTCACTCCGAAACGCAGCGCGACGGTCAGGCCCACGCCGACCAGCACCACGTTGATCAGCGAGAGCGCGGCGACCATGTCGGCGCCGCCCGTTCCCCATAGCGATACCAGCAGCGAGCCGATCACCTCCGTGCCGGGCCCGAGCAAGTACACGCCGGTCGAGTATTCGCGCTCGAAGATCATAAAGACGAGCAGCCAGCTCGCGAGCAGGCCGTAGCGAATGAGCGGCAGCGTCACGTGCCGGCTGACCTGGCCGGGTGTCGCGCCGGCGCTGCGCGCCGCTTCCTCGAGCTCGGGGCCGACCTGCAGCAGCGAGCTCGAGACCAGGCGCATGCCGTAGGCGAGCCAGACGACGCTGTACGCGAGCCAGAGGCTGAAGATCGTCGTCCGCAACGGTGCAAGCGGCGGGAAGAAGAGGAAGACCCACAGGAAGGCGAGGCCGGCAAGCAGGCCGGGGACGGCGCGGGGCACCAGGACGAGATAGTCGACGAAGCGCGACCAGCCGTCGGGCTTCCTGTGCGTCGCCAGGCCGATCGCCGTGTAGCACGCGACGGCCAGGGCGCCTCCGACGACACCGATCAACACGGTGTTGACGATGCCCCGCACCAGGGTCGGCTGGCTGAAGACTTCACGGAAATGGTCGAGCGTCAGGACGTCGGCGATGCGCACGCCTTCGCCCCAGTTGCTGACGAAGGCACGCAGGGCGATGCCCGAGAGCGGCACGATCACCGTGAGGAACAGCCACAGCACGAGAATCGCGGCGGCGATCCAGCGCCACTGCCCGAGCGGAAGCGGGCGTTGCCGGCCGGCCTTGCCCTTGACGGTGATGTACTTGCCCGCGTTCTTGAGGAGGAAGCGCTGCAGCATGACGAGCGGAAAGGTCATCGCGACGATGCACACCGCGACCGCCGCCATCAGGTGATACGAGGGCGTGCCGAGCTTGTTCGTCAGTTTGAAAAGATAGGTCGCGAGTACGAGGTGGCCTTCCGGATCGCCGAGGACGAGGGCCAGGCCGAAGATCTCGAAACCGAGGAAGAACACCAGCACGCCGGAGAACAGAAGCGAGGGCGTGACCATCGGCAGGCTCACGTCCCGGGCGACCTGGAAGGGGCTCGAGCCCGCCATGCGCGCCGCCTCCTCGACGTCGGAGCCCAGGCTCTTGAGGGCCGACGACGAGTACAGGTATACATGCGGCACATGCGTGAGCCCGGCGATGATGGCGATGCTGGTGAGTGAATAGACATTCCACGGCACGCCGCCAAGGAGTCCTTTCGCCCACACCGAATAAAAGCCCACCGGCCCGGCCGCGACCACGTAGCCGAAGGCGAGCACCATCGGCGAGACGAACACGGGAATGAGCAGGAGCGGCTCGATCCAGGTCCGCCCCGGAAGGTCGGTGCGCACCATCAGGAAGGCGAGGATTCCTCCGAGCGGCACTGCGATGACGACCATGGCCGTCGCAATGGTCAGCGAGTTCTCGAGCGAATCCCAGAAGTCGCTGTCGGCGAAGATGAACTGGAATGCGCCGAAGCTGAGCTTGTTCGGCATGAAGAACGGCGCATCGAGCAAGCTCTGATAGAAGATCAGCCCGAGCGGCAGGAAGACGGCCAGCGCCGTCACCCCGATAACGCCGGTGCGGGCCAGGCCGACGCGCATTTACCGTCCGGCCTTGATTACCTGCTGCCACCGCTTGATGAACTCCAGACGCTTGGTCTGGTCGAGGTAGCCGAGCAACTCGTCGCTGACCGGAATCGGCTTGGCCCTGTCACCCAGCGTCTTCGCCAGTCCGGCTTCCGTCATCTCGCCTTCGACGTCAGGCCGGATCGAGCCGAGCTCGGCCTGGCTCGCGACGATCGTCTGGCCGCGTTTCGAGAGGATGTAGTCCACCCACAGCTTGGCCGCATTCGGATTCTTCGCCGTCTTCGAGGCGAACATCACGCGCGACATGACGAGCGTGTAGTCCTTCGGCAAGACGATGCCGATGCTCGGGTCCTTCTTGGCCCGCAAGACGGCATACGAGGCGAAGATGTTGAAGCCGAGCAAGTTCTCGCCGGAGCTGATGCGTTCCATCATCGTGCCCGAGCTGGACTGGAAACGCGGCCCGACGGCGCCCAGTGCCTTTACGAAATCCCAGAACGCCGGGTTGTACTTGCTGTCCTGCGTGATGAGCATGAAGCCGACGCCCGACTTCTCGATGTCGTAGGTGGTGACCTTGCCCTTGAATTTGTCCATCTTCTGCGTCATCAGCCGCAGCAGGTCGGCGTGGCTCTGTGGAATTTCGTCGCCGGCGAGCAGCCGCTTGTTATAGACGAAGGCGATCGGCTCGTAGGTCGTGCCGAAGGCTTCGTTCTTCCAGACCGCCCACTTCGGAAGGTGAGCGATCTCGGGCGACGCATATGTCATGGCGCCCCCGTCATTCGCAAGCTTGATCTGCAGGTCCATCGAGGAACTCCACAGCACGTCGGCCGAACCCGCGTTTGCCGCACGCTCGCTGATGAAGCGGTTGTAGATCTCCGTCGAATTCATGTCGTTGTATTCGACCGAAATGCCTGGGTAGAGCACTTCGAAGTCCTTGATGAGCGGATTGGCCGACGCGGTGTCTGTCGTGCTGTAGACGACGACTTTGCCTTCCTTCTTCGCGGCCGCGATGGTTTCGGCATAAGAGGCGGGGTAGCCCGCCGGCACCTGGGCTGTGGCCTGGAAAGCGGCGAACGCAACGGCGCTGCCGAGGATGATCGATCGAAGTGGTCTCATGTCTTTTCACCCTAAAAAATACGGTTCGAATTCGGCGGCGGTTCATCAAGCGCCGGCCTCGGTGAACGGCGACTATCCCGCGGCATAGGATCGGACGCAACCGGCCGAACCCCACCTCTCAGGCCGGCGCTCCCGTGGCGCGCGCGCGCTGGCGCTGCTGCTCGAGCGCCCCCGCATCGGACGACGCGGTCCCGGTGTCCCATCCTTGCATGTGCTTCAAGGCGATGCCGGCCAGGGCCGCGATCCATTCGTGCTGGTCGTTGAGGCACGGGATGTAGCCGAACTCCTTGCCGCCGGCGCTGAGGAAAGCGGCACGAGCTTGCTGATCGATCTCCTCGAGCGTTTCCAGGCAGTCGGCGGTGAATCCCGGGCACATGACGTCGACGCGGCCGACGCCTTGGCGCGCGAGCTCGACCAGCGTCGGCTCGGTATAGGGCTTCAGCCACTCGGCTTGGCCAAAGCGGCTCTGGAAGGTCACGACCGTCACGCCTTCGCGCAGCTTCAGCCGGTCGGAGAGCAGCCGCCCGGTTTTCAGGCATTCGCAGTGATACGGATCGCCTAGCTCGAGGGTGCGCCGCGGCACGCCGTGAAAGCTGAGAACGAGCCTGTCGGGCCGGCCATGGGTCACCCAGTGATCGTTGACGCGCTTCGCGAGCGCCGCGATGTAGGCCGCGTCGTCGTGATAGTGCTTGACGAAGCGCAACTCGGGCACGTTGCGAACCGCGCGCATCCATGCCGCCACGCCATCGCCGAGACTCGCTGTGGTCGAGGCGGCGTATTGCGGATAGAGGGGCAGGACGAGGATCCGATCGGCGCCTTCCAGTTTCAAGGCGTCGAGCGCGCTCGAGATGGAGGGCTCACCGTAGCGCATCGCGTAGCGGACGGCGACCGGATGACCGCGCTGGCCGAGGTAGCCGCCGAGCAGCAGCGCCTGCTTTTCGGTCCAGACTCTGAGCGGCGATCCTTCCGGCATCCAGATGCTGGCGTACCTGCGCGCCGAGCGCGCTGGCCGCAGGCGCAGGATGACGCCGTGCAGCAGCGGCAGCCAGAGCAGGCGCGGGATCTCGACGACGCGCGGGTCGCTCAGAAACTGCGCAAGATAGCGGCGCACGGCGCCCGGCGTCGGCGCATCGGGTGTTCCGAGGTTGCACAGCAGCACGACCGTCTTCGCTGCCGCTCCGTGTGCGAAGGCTGGCTCGGGCGCGAAGCTCATTGGACCCCCACGCTTGCGGCCGACGCCGCTACGCTGCCCCCCGAGGGGGCGTTCGCGCCTTGGGGCGGCCCTGCGGCGCTCATCGAGTCAAGGCTTGAGGCCGAACTCGAACGGAGTCTGCCGTTGGGTATCGGCGAACTTCATCACTTCGAAGCGGACGCAAGGGCTGATCGGCTCGGACGGCGGCGTGCCGAGGCCGATCACGCCGCTGCCGTGCAGCGTGCAGGAACCGCGGCGCAGGCTGATGATCTCCGGGTCGTTGTCGAAGCGGACGTAGGTGCCGTTGTAGCTGAGGTCGGTGAGTTGGAACGTGCCACCGTGCCAGTCGATGCGCGCATGCGACCGGGAGACGCGGTTGTCGTCGATGATGTAGGTTGCCTGCGGGCTGCGACCGAGGACGACGGGCAGGCTGGTGCCGGCATAGATGCGGTTGCGATCGAGCCAGACAAGGCGGATGCCTTCGGGCTCGGTCGAGGTCGGTGCCATGTCGCCGAACGCCGTTGCCGCCGTGTCGCCGAAGCGGCGCACGGCTTCGAGCAGGTGCACGTGGACGGGCTCGACGCGGCCGCGTAGCTGCATCCGGTCGAGGCTTCGAAAGCGCGAGCGCTCCCAGTCCTCGATGCCTTCGACGACGCTTTGCGTCGCCAGCGTCTCGTTGTCGCCGGCGTGGTCGAGGAGGCGCGCGGCGACGTTGACGGCGTCGCCGAAGACGTCGCCCGACATCTCGACGACCTCGCCATGGGCCAGGCCGACCTGGAGCATGAGCGGCACCGGCTGGGCGATCAACTCGGCCGCGGTCTCGCCCAGGGCGCCGATCCGCGCCAGCGAGTCGTGCATGTCGTCGGCGGCGGCGACGCTCGACGAAGAGTCCTCGAACACGGCCATCAGCCCGTCGCCGAGCGTCTTCACGACCTTGCCGCCGTGCGCTGCGACGACGCGCGCGAGCATGGCGACGCTGCGCGTGACGACGGTCGTCGCGTCGGCGTTGCCGAGCGTCTCGTACATCGAGGTGCTGCCGCGTAGATCGGCGAAAAGCACGGTGCGTTCGTAGACCTGGGTCATGCCGGAAAGGACAGGCGGCGCATCGCCTTCAAGTTTATAGCGGCGGAGACAAGCAACAAGGATTCCAGCCTCGCGGCGGGAACCCTTGTTGCGGCCGGCGAACGCTCAGAGCGTGTCCAGATATGTGCGCAGCTTGTCCGAGCGGCTCGGATGCTTGAGCTTTCTGATCGCCTTGGCCTCGATCTGCCGGATGCGCTCGCGCGTCACGTCGAACTGCTTGCCGACTTCCTCGAGGGTGTGGTCGGTCGACATCTCGATGCCGAAGCGCATGCGCAGCACCTTGGCCTCGCGCGGTGTCAGGCTGTCAAGGATGTCTTTGACCACGTCGCGAAGCCCCGCCTGCATGGCGGCCTCGATCGGTGCCGTGTTGTTGGTGTCCTCGATGAAATCGCCGAGATGCGAGTCGTCGTCGTCGCCGATCGGCGTTTCCATGGAGATCGGCTCCTTGGCGATCTTCATGATCTTCCTGATCTTGTCCTCGGGAATCTCCATCTTCTCGGCCAGTGTCGGCGCATCGGGCTCGAAGCCGAACTCCTGCAGGTGCTGGCGCGACAGACGGTTCATCTTGTTGATCGTCTCGATCATGTGCACTGGGATGCGGATCGTGCGCGCCTGATCNNTGGCCTCGATCATTTCCTTCTTCGCGTCGCGAGAGGCGCGCTCGCCTTCGTTCATGCGCTTGTTGATCTTCTTCAGGTCCTCGAGCGGAACGACGGCGCGCGCCTGCTGGTCGGTGAGCTTCTTCTGCAGCTCCTGCACCGGCGGCAGGTTGCGCGCCAGGATCAGGCTGTAGGACCTGCCCACCGCCGCTTCCTTCTCCGCCCATTTCAGATTGAGGATGTTGGGCGGGAAGCTCTTGATGAAGTATTCCTGCGGCATGCCGCATTTGTCGACGAGGATCTTGCGCAGCTCGCGTTCGTAGCGGCGCACGTCGTCGACCTGCGAACGCAGGATGGCGCAGAGCTTCTCGATCGTCTTCACGGTGAAGCGGATCGTCATCAGCTCGGAGCTGATCGCCTGTTGGGCCTTGTTGTAGGCGGGCGACTGGTAGCCCTCTTTCTCGAACGCCTTCCTCATCTTGTCGAAGTTGATGCGCAAGGCGTCGAACTTGACGAGCGCGGCCGCCTTCAGCTCCTCGAGCTTCTTCGTCAGCGCCTTCGAGCCGCCGTTGCCNNGTCTTCCTCGGCGACGTAGTCGTCGGCCTCGTCTTCCGAGACGAAGCCGTCGACGGCCTCGGAGATTTTCATCTCGCCGGAGCCGATGCGATCGGCATAGGACAGGATCTCGGCGACCGTCGTCGGCGAAGCCGAGATCGCGAACATCATCGCCTGCAGGCCGCCTTNNACATGCGCACCGGGTCGGTGGTGCGCCCGAACTCGGAGTCGACGGTCGAGAGCGCCGCCTCGGCGGCTTCTTCGGCTTCTTCCTCGGTCGCGGTGGTGGCGCCGCCGCCGGCAATCAGCAGCGTCGCCGCGTCGGGTGCCTGCTCGTAGACGGCGATGCCCATGTCGTTGAGCATTGAAACGATGGCCTCGAGGATCTCGTGGTCGACGAGCTTTTCGGGCAGATGGTCGTTGATTTCCTGGTGCGTCAGGAAGCCGCGCGTCTTGCCCATTTTGATGAGCGTCTTCAGCTCCTGGCGGCGCTTGGCGACCTCTTCTTCGGTGAGTGCGGTCTCGTCGAGGCCGAACTCGCGCATCAGCGCGCGCTCCTTGGCGCGCGAGACCTTCATGCGCAACGGCTTGGCCTTCGCCTTGGCGTCGGCATCGGCGTCAACCACGGGTTCGCCTTCGAGGTCGGCTTCGATCTCCGAAAGATCGACGTCCGACGCTCCCGGCTTGCCGCCTTTTTCGTCAGGCTTGAGCTTGCCCGCGGGCGCCTTGCCCTTGACCGCCGCCGCCTTGCCCTTGGCGGCGATCTCGGTGGCTTTCGCGGGCTTTTTCTTTTCGTCCGCGGCGGCGGCCTTGCCGGGCTTGGCCGCCGGCAAGGCGGCTCGAGTCGGGGCGGTCTTCTTGGCAGTCATGCAATTCCTTGATTGTGATAGGCCTGCTGCGTTCGAAAGCCCGTTCGATGAAGTGCGCACCGTCGGGCGAAAATCAAGGTCGGGTCCTGTCGAGGGCGTGCGCGACAAACGGCCCGGGCGACGTCGGGGCTTTGCAAGCTCCAACGCGGACCGAGCCGTTGCGGGGTGACCGGAAGCACTGGCGTCCGATTTGCAGCCCTTGCGGGTAAAGGGGGCCTTGAGTGTGACCCTCGTTCAGAGGGTGGCCGGGGCCCGGAGGTGCTGCCGTCACTTCGCCGCGATCGCGAAAACCTTTTATTATCTCCTTGCCGCGGTCTTTCGTCAAAGATGGCCGAGAACGGGTGTTGGTCTCCCAATCAGACCTTGCGCCCGAGAACGAGTGCTGCAGCCCGCTTGTCGCCGGCCACGCGCAGCTGCGCCATCGAGCTGTGCAGATCTTCGAGAAGCGGCTCGATGGCCGGGTCTTCGCTGTCGATCAAGGCCAGCGCCGCAGCGCTCCAAGCCTCTGCGGCCAGGCGCTCGCGCAGGGCCGCCCACGGTTGCGGGCCGTGCTCGGCGCTGGCGCGATCGATGAAGCGGAATGCCTCGCCGTGCCATCCGGGGAGGGCGCACAGCATCGCATGGTCGGCGGCGCTCAACTGCTCCCACCAGCCGCTTTCCAGCAGCAGCATCCAGGCCACCCGATCGTGCGGCTGTCGCATCACCTGCTTCACCGGCCGGCGCGGCCGACCGGTCGCTGCGACACTTGATCGAGGCCGTTGGCGCGGTGCGTCGATGGCGCGCCACGCAGCGGCAAGTTCTTCTGCGGGCAGCGCCGCCCGCGAAGCGATTTCGCCCAGCAACTGCCGCTTCAGCATACCGTCGGGAAGCGCCGACCAGAGCGGCCGGGCTTCGGCGAGAAAGCGCGCCCGACCCTCGGCCGTCGTGAAATCGAGGCCTTCGCCGGCCAAGGTGACGATCTGCCGCGAGAGCGGCACAGCCTGGGCGACGCGCTCTTCGAAGGCTCGCGCTCCGTGTTCCCGCACATAGGTGTCGGGGTCGTGCTCGGGTGGCAGAAAGAGGAAGCGAAAGCTGCGCGTATCGGTCGCATGCGGCAGGCTGGCCTCGAGAGCTCGACTGGCGGCGCGGCGCCCGGCGGCGTCGCCGTCGAAACTGAAGACGACCACGTCGGAAAAACGAACGAGCTTTTGCACATGCTCGGCCGTGCATGCCGTGCCGAGCGTGGCGACGGCGTTGTCGAAGCCCGACTGGGCGAGCGCGACGACATCCATGTAGCCCTCGACGACGAGAACGTAGCCGCGCTGTCGGATCGCGGTTCGCGCTTCGAAGAGGCCATAGAGTTCCCGCCCCTTGCTGAAAACCGGCGTCTCGGGCGAATTGAGGTACTTGGGCTCGCCGTGGTCAAGCACCCGAGCGCCGAAGCCGATGACCGTGCCTTGCACGGAGCGGATCGGGAACATGATGCGATCGCGGAAGCGGTCGTAGCGCTTCTGTGTTATCGCTTCCTCGGAGTCGGTGTCACTGCTTTCGCCAGCGCGCGCGATGACGAGGCCGCTTTCTTCGAGCAGCGGGTCGTCGTAGCTCGCAAAGACGCTGGCGAGACTGCGCCAGCCTTCAGGGGCGTAGCCGAGCCCGAAGCGGGCGGCGATCTCGCCGCTGAGGCCGCGGCCTTTCAGATAGGCGATCGCGCGCTTGCTGGCCTTCAGCTGGCGGCGATAGTTCTCGGCAGCGCGCGCCAGCACATCGGCAAGCGTCGCCTGCTTTTGCTTGTGCGCGGCAGCCTGCTCGCGATCGGCGGGCGAGCTCGTGTTTTCCGGCACCGTCAGCCCAGCCTGCTGGGCCAGATCGCGCACGGCATCGATGAAGCCCATGCCATGGTGCTCCATGAGAAAGCCGATCGCGTTGCCGTGGGCGCCGCAGCCGAAGCAGTGATAGGTCTGCCGCGAGGCGCTGACCGTAAAGCTCGGCGACTTCTCGGAGTGGAAGGGGCACAGACCCTTGTGGCTGGCCCCGCCGCGCTTCAGCTCGACGGAGCGGCCGACGACTTCGACGATGTCGACGCGGGCGAGCAGATCATGGACAAAGGCGGGTGGGATCACCCCGAGAATTAGACACGAGCCGGCGCCTACGGCGCCACAGCCGATCGATCCGCCAGACGCGAAGAACGCTCAAAGGGCGAAATCGCTGAGTTTCTTGCCGCTCGCCAACGCCGCCTTCAGCCATCGCGGTTGCAGGCCCCGGCCGCTCCACGATTCTCCGGTCGAGGCGTTGCGATATTTGGCTGGGACTTTGCCCGAGCCCCCGCCCGATTTTCCTTTGACCGGCGACTTTGCGCCGAGATCAGCGAGCGACAAACCATATTCGGCCATCAGGGCCCGAACCCTATTGACCGCCTCGCCGCGTTCGTGCTTCTTGGTTTGCTCGATCTGCCGCTCGAGCGCCTTTTTCTGCGCCAGCAATTCCTGCAATGTCGTCACGTTCAAACCTCCGCCTTCTCGTTGCGTGCTTGGCAGCACGCGCGGATTCTATGCGCAGTCAAGCCGGCGGCGGCACATATCCGGCGGGCTGTTCGGCGCCGGCGCCGAACAGGAAATCCTCCATTTGTCGCGAGAGATATTGGCGGGCGCGCTGGTCCGCGAGATTCAGGCGATTTTCGTTGACGAGCATCGTCTGGTGCTTCATCCACGCTGCCCACGCTTCCTTGCTGATCGATGCGTAGATGCGCTTACCGAGCTCGCCCGGGTACGGCGCGTAGTCGAGCCCCTCGGCCTCGCGTTTCAGATATGCGCATTGAATCGTTCTTGGCATTGCTGGCTCCCGGCCGCCGCGGCGGCCACTGCATCGATCGAAATAGGTCGCCCCGGGTTCAGCCGAGTTTCTTGACGAATACCTGCGAGCGACGGTCCCAGTTGTACTTGCGCTTGCGTGCCTCGGGCAGCCAGTCGGGATCAACTTGGGCAAATCCACGCTTGATGAACCAGTGCATCGTTCGCGTCGTCAGCACGAAAATACTCTCCAAGCCTATCGCCCGGGCCCTTTGCTCGACGCGCTTCAATATCCTCTCGCCGTCACCCTGGCCCTGAACCTGGGGCGAGACCGTCAATGCCGCCATTTCGGCGGTTTTTGCCTCCGGATACGGATAGAGCGCGGCGCAGCCGAATATCACGCCGTCATGCTCGATCACCGTGTAGTTGGCGATATCGCGCTCGATTTCCGTGCGGCCGCGCTTGACCAGCGTGCCGTCGCGCTCGAATGGTTCGATCAGCTGCAGCACGCCGCCGATGTCGTCGGCCGTCGCCTGGCGCAGGCTCTCCAGCTTTTCATCGACGACCATCGTGCCGATGCCGTCGTGGGTGAAGACCTCGATGAGCAGGGCGCCGTCGACGGCGAAGGGCACGATGTGCGAGCGCTCGACGCCGCCGCGGCAGGCCTTGACGCAATGCTGCAGATAAAACGCGGTGTCGGTCGGCTGCGTCGGATGCGGCAACGCGCCGAGGAGCCGCTCGGCGTCGGCGAGGGCCAGCTCGGTATCGATCGGACTTTCCGGGTCGACCGGATCCTCGTGAATGCCGGGCACCTCCGTGACGAAGAGCAGCTTATCGGCCTGCAGAGCGATGGCGGTGCTTGTCGCCACGTCTTCCATCGTCAGGTTGAAGGCTTCGCCCGTGGGCGAGAAGCCGAAAGGCGAAAGCAGCACCAGGGCACCGATGTCGATGGCGCGTCGGATCGCCATGGCATCGACCTTGCGCACGATGCCGCTGTGAATGAAGTCGACGCCATCGACGATGCCGACCGGTTGCGCCGTCAGGAAGTTGCCCGAGACGACGCGGACGATGGCATTGGCCATCGGCGTGTTCGGCAGGCCCTGCGAGAACGCGGCTTCGATCTCGAAGCGGAGCTGACCGGCGGCTTCCTGGGCGCTGTCGAGGGCCACGGCGTCGGTGATGCGCAGGCCGTGGCTGAAACGCGACTCGTGGCCCTTGGAACGCAGCTGCTCGTTGACCTGTGGCCGGAAGCCATGGACGAGGACCAGGCGAATGCCCATGGCGTGCAGGATCGCGAGGTCTTGAGCGAAAGAGGGCAGCTTGCCGGCCGCAATCAGCTCGCCGGCGATGGCGACGACGAAGGTCTTGCCGTGGTACGCGTGGATGTGCGGCGCGACCGTGCGAAACCACGGCACGAAGGTGTGCGGAAAGACGAGATTCACAGAGGGGTGACTTCACGAGTGGCGCGCAAGCGCCGAAGACGGGCGCGATTCTGTCACGCGTGAAGAAGATTTTGTGCAGCGCGGGCGGCCGATGCGCAGATTGACGATCCTCAGGCCCACGTCAGTGGGTCGTTTCCGGAGGCACAGACGGCCGCGCATACCGCGCCGGCGTCGCGGAAAGCCGCGCGGCGTGCCGCAGGGCGACGAGGCGGCCGAAACCCGAATCGCTCGCTTCCATGTGCTCCGGGAAATCGGGCCTGGCTGCGGCAAAGCCATCGCTCACGCGGCCGAGCTCACGCAGCCACCGCCCGGTTCTCGCCAGCGAAATCTGGACATGCCAGCTTCCCCCTTCGGCATGCTGTCGCAGTAGCGCCGTTTCGATGCCGAAGGCGAGCAGAAAGCCCGAGGCATGTCGAGGATCTGCATAGGCAGCGGCTTGGGCTCGGCGGCGCCAGCGGTGGCTGCCTCGGCGTCGTTGGGGCCGGTGGCCGCCTGCACCAGCGAATCGAAGCCGCGGCGATCGGCCCAGGGTCCTCGTCGCCCGTAGGCCGAAAGCGACGCGCAGATGATTCCGGGGCGAAGGCGGCGGCATCCGCGGGGCCGAAACCGAGTGCCGCGAGACTGCCGGGCCGATAGCTTTGCAGGAACACGTGCGCATCGGCGAAGGTGTGCGCGAAACGATCGCGACCGTCGTGATCGCGCAGATCGGCGAGGGCCGAGCGCTTGCCGCGGGTCGTGTCGGCGATCGCTTCGATGTGGGGCAGATGCGGCGCGTTGACCACATCACGTCGGCCCCGTAGGCCGCAAGCGTTCGCCCGGCGATCGGGCCGACGAGGATGCGCGTCAGGTCGAGAACACGGATTTCGTCGAACGGGCGTGCCGAATGCTGCAGCTCCGGCGAGACGAGAGGCGGCGCGCGGCCGATGCGTGTGACCTCGACGAGCGGCAGCTTCGAGATCGCGGCCTGCTGGGGATGCGAATCCCACGTGTCGAAGCCGCGCAATGCGGCGACGGCGAGGCCGGCCTTCGACGCTGCCGCTTCGAAATCCGCAGCGGTCCAGTCTGCGAGCGCAGCACGAACCGATTCGCGCGGCGTTCCGGCGCCTGTCGGCAGGCCCAGCAGATGAAGAACGTCATCGCGATGATGTGCGAAGTTCGTGTGCAGGCGGACCCAGCCGTCGCGGCCGCCCGGGCCGCATGGGTACAGGCCGGCGATCGGGTCCCACGCCTTCGGCGTGTCCATCGACGAAAAAGCGACCGCAGCACTCGATCGCCGCCTCGCGTATGTCGACAGCCACGCTTTGCGCCAAGCCGTTGCGAATGCGGCCCAGCGTGGTCGCCGCCAGAGCGGCAGCGCCGAGCGCTGCCTGCGCCGCCGTACCTACCGCGAAAGACGAGGCAAGCGCCGGCTCGCTGCCCGACAGCTGCAGGTGATCGAGCGCCGCTTCCGGCAGACCCTGCGACTGCCACAGCGAGCGCACTGCATCGTTCGGAGAGATCGGCATCGCTCCGGAAATATGGGCCAGCGCCGGATAATGCCCGGACGATGCGCCCACCGAACGCAACGGCCGAACGCCCGCGCAGTTCGGTCGCCGCTCCGCTTCCTCCGATCGAGTTCCCCGGGGCGCTGCCCGTCTCGGTGCGGCGCGACGACATCGCCGCCGCCTTGCGCGCCCATCAGGCGATCGTCGTCTGCGGCGAGACCGGCTCCGGCAAGACGACGCAGCTGCCGAAGATCGCTTTGACGCTCGGCCGCGGCCGAGCCAACGGCGGCGGCCTGATCGGCCACACGCAGCCACGGCGCATTGCCGCAACCAGCGTCGCCAAGCGGATCGCCGAGGAGCTGAAGACGCCGCTCGGCGAGGTCGTCGGCTACAAGGTGCGCTTCCAGGATCGGCTCTCGGCCGGNNCACCTGCGCCAGATCATGCCGCGTCGGCCCGACCTGAAGATCATCGTCACTTCGGCCACGATCGACGCCGAGCGCTTCGCTTCGCACTTCGCGTCGCCGAGCGGTCCGGCCCCGGTGCTGCAGGTCTCCGGCCGCCTCTACCCGGTCGAGATCCGCTGGCGGCCTTTCGTCGAGAGCCGCGACCACGATCTCGGCGACGCCATTTGCGACGCCGTCGACGAGCTCTGGCGCGGGCCGACGGCGGCCGGTTCCGGCGACGTGCTCGTTTTCCTGCCCGGGGAACGCGAGATCCGCGACACAGCCGAGCGGCTGCGCAAACACCACCCGCCGGGCATCGAAGTCCTGCCCCTCTTCGCTCGCCTCAGCCAGCAGCAGCAGGACGAGATCTTCGCGCCGCACAGCGCCCGCCGCGTCGTGCTCGCCACCAACATCGCCGAGACTTCGCTCACCGTCCCGGGCATCCGCTATGTCATCGATGCCGGCACGGCGCGCATCAAGCGCTACAGCTATCGCAGCAAGGTCGAGCAGCTGCCGATCGAGCCGGTGAGCCAGGCCGCAGCCAATCAGCGCGCCGGGCGCTGCGGCCGCGTCGCCGACGGCATCTGCATCCGCCTCTACGACGAAGCCGATTTCGCAAGCCGGCCGCGCTTCACCGATCCGGAGATCGTGCGCTCGTCGCTCGCCGGCGTGATCCTGCGCATGAAGTCGCTGAATCTCGGCACCGTCGAGGACTTTCCCTTTCTCGAAGCGCCGCCGAAGCGCGCTATCGCCGACGGCTACCAGCTGCTGAACGAGCTCGGTGCCACCGACGACCAGAACACGCTGACAACGATCGGCCGCGAGCTGGCCACCCTGCCGCTCGATCCGCGGGTCGGCCGCATGATCCTGGCGGCGCGCGAGCGCGAGGCGCTGCGGGAGGTTCTCGTCATCGCCAGCGGCCTCTCGGTGCAGGACGTTCGCGACCGCCCGATCGAGCAGCAACAGGCGGCCGACCAGGCGCAGCGCAAGTTCGACGACGAAAAGTCGGAATTCAGCGGTGACCTCAAGCTCTGGAACTGGCTGGAAACCTCGCGCGGCGGCAATGGCGAGCATCGCCTCTCGAGCCGCAAGCACGAGCAGATACTGCGCGAGAACTTCATTTCGCCGCGCCGCGTTCGCGAGTGGCGTGACGTGCACTCGCAGTTGCAGACGGTCGTCGCCGAGCACGGCTGGCGTATCAACACGTCGCCCGCCACCTACGAACAACTGCATCTTTCGATGCTCGCCGGACTGCTCGGCAACGTCGGTGTCAAGAACGACGAGGACGAGTCATATCTCGGAGCGCGCGGCATCCGCTTTCATCGCCATCCGGGCGCGCACCTCGCGAAGAAGCCGGGCCGCTGGATCGTCGCCGCCGAGCTGGTCGAAACGACGCGGCTCTTCGCGCGAGGCATCGCCAACATCGACGTGAGGTGGATCGAGCAGGTCGGTGGCCACCTGCTCAAGAAGCAGCTGCTCGATCCGCACTGGGAGAAGAAGGCCGGGCAGGTCGTCGCCCTCGAGCGGGCGACGCTGTACGGTCTCGTCGTCTACATGAACCGGCGCGTCGATTTCGGAATCGTCGACGCGCCGGCCGCGCGCGAGATCTTCATTCGCGAGGCGCTCGTCGCCGGCGAGTGGGAGACGAAGCTGCCGTTTGCCGCGGCGAACAAGAAGCTCATTGCGCAAGTCGAGGAGCTCGAGCACAAGTCGCGCCGGCAGGACGTGCTCGTCGACGACGCGCTGATCTTCGCCTTCTTCGATCAACAGGTGCCGGCCGACGTGCACAGCACGCAAGGCTTCGAGCGCTGGTATCGGGCCGAATCGAAGCGGCAGCCCGAGCTGCTGCTGCTGACTCGCGAGGAACTGATGCGGCACGAAGCCGCCGGCATCACGACCTCGGCCTTCCCGCGAACGATCCGGCTCGGCGGCGTCGACTGCGCCGCGACGTATCTGCACGAGCCGGGCGCCGCCCGCGACGGCGTCACGGTGGCCTTGCCAATCTACGCGCTCAACGCGGCCAACGAGGAGCGTTGCGAATGGCTGGTACCCGGCATGCTACGGGACAAGGTGGTGGCGCTGGCCAAGACCCTGCCGCAGCGGCCGCGTTCCCGGCTGGTGCCCTTGCCGGCATACGCCGAGGCTTTCATCGCTCGCCACCCGTTCGGCGAAGGCAGCTTGATCGATACGCTCGTCGCCGACGTTACACGCCTGATCGGCATCGACGTGAAGCGCGCCGATTTCAAGCACGAGCAACTCTCGCCGCATTTGTCCATGAATCTGCGTGTCGTCGACGAGCATGGCCGGCAGCTAGGCGAAGCGCGGCACCTGGCCGAGCTCAAAGCCGAGCTCGGCGCGCAAGCCCGCTCGGCGTTCCAGGGGCTGGCCGCCTTGCGGCTGCCGGCGGCGACTGCGGCGCCCGAGCCGGCAGTGGCCAAGGCGGAGGGGGCGCCGGCGAATCGCTCGCCGGCACCGCGGAATGCGGGCTCGGGCGCCGGCGCCACCGCCGCTCGCTTCACCGCATGGACCTTCGGCGACCTTCCCGAGCTGATGGAAGTCAAGCAAGACGGCCAGTTCCTGATCGGCTATCCGGCGCTGATCGACAAGGATACGCACGTCGAGATCGAGGTCTTCGACGAGCCCGAGGTCGCCGCCGAAAAGCATCGCGCCGGAGTGCGACGCCTCGTTGCGCTGCAGCTGCGCGAGGCAATCAGATACCTCGAGAAGCACATTCCCGATCTGCAGAACATGGCTGTCGCCTTCATGCCTCTCGGCGGCGCCGAGGAGTTGCGCGAGCAGGTCGTCGAGCTCGCGCTCGACCGGGCCTTTCTCGCCGCGCCGCTGCCGACCGATGCCGCGTCGTTCGCGCAATGCGTCGAGGAAGGGCGAGGGCGGCTCACCCTGATCGCCGGCGAAGTGGCGCGCATCGCTGCGGCCATCCTCGCCGACTACGTGGCTGCACAGAGAAAGCTGAAGGACGCGCGGCCGTCGAAAGACGTGGCCGACGACATCGCGGCGCAACTCGAGCGTCTCGTGCCGAAGCGCTTTCTTGCCACGACGCCGTGGCCGCGCTTGTCGCACCTTCCCCGCTATCTCAAGGCGATCGTGATGCGCCTCGACAAATTGCGTGCCGACCCGGCTCGCGATGCGGCCCGTCTCGCCGAGCTGCGCCCGCTCGAGCTGCGCTACGTGCGCAAGCTCGCCGAGCGGCGCGGCGCGCGCGATGCGCGCCTGGACGAATATCGCTGGTGGCTCGAGGAATTGCGTGTCGGCCTGTTCGCGCAGGAGCTGAAGACCCCGCAGCCGGTGAGCGTGAAGCGCTTGGACAAAATCTGGGCGCAGACGTTCGCCTGAGCGAGCTTCTGCGTACTTGCGAGGACCCATTCGTGGCGACGTTCGGAATCGGCAGGCTGTTCAAACGCACGCGTCGCGATGGCGGCTGGATCGTCGTGCCCGGGACCGAGGTCGAAATCGACGCCGTGGTCCGTCACTGCCGGCGCATGGTGAGCCGGCGCGCCGTGGTCGCGGCAGGTGTCGCCGTGGTGCCGATTCCCGGCATCGATTGGATCACCGACGTCGCCGTGCTGATGAAGCTCATTCCCGACATCAATCATGCCTTCGGGCTGACCCCCGAGCAGGTCGAGCGTCTCTCACCGGATCGCCGCGTCGTCGTCTACAAGGCGATCTCGGCCGGCGGCGGCATGCTCGTCGGCAAGCTCGTGACACGCGAAGTCGTCACGCAGGCGCTGCGGTTCGTCGGCGTCCGCCTGACGACACAGCAGGCCGCGAAATTCGTGCCGATCGCCGGCCAGGCGGTCTCGGCCGCCCTCACGTATTCGGCGCTGCGCTACGTGTGCGAGCAGCACATCCGGCAATGCGTCGCCGTGTCGAAGCAGTTGCTGCTCGCGCCACCGGTGCCGGCCGACCCGGGCGAATAGGAGTCACGAGATGAAGAATTGCTCGCCGACGGCGGTGCCGTGCATCTCCGGGTCGGCGATGGAAGGCGCGCCCGTCTCGATCCGACCGGCGAAACGACGGTTGAAGGCGGGTTGCGACCCGACCGTCGCGCTGAAGTCATACCAGCCTTTGCTCGTCGCTGCCGGCTGGATGACAAGGGTGTCCGTGCCCGGGGCGACTTCATAGGACGTCGGCGCGACATCGAGGTATGCGTTCGGCCTTACCTTGAAGACGCACGGCGCCGTGCCATCGTTGCGCAAGCTGATGCGCAGTGCAACGGCATCTGCGTCGTAGGCGATGCGAACTTCGGGGCGCGACGGCCCGGCACCGACAGCGCCGGTGAAGTGGCGATGAAAGCCGTTCGGGCCCAGCACCCAGAGGTCGTAGCCCTCACCGCCGGTGGGGCTCCAGGAGCCGCTCAGCCGTTTGCCCGCTTCGACGGTGAAGCGCTGCGGAATGCGGTCGAGATGCAAGCGGTCGTAGACGTGGAACACGGCGCCGGCGGAGCCGCTGTTTTCGAACTGAAGATGAACCCGTGCCTGGTCGGTCGCGGCCCGAGGCAGCTCGCAGGTGACATGGAGCTCATAGGGCAGAGGCCGCGACGGCCTGACGCCGTGCATCTGCTGCGGCAACGCGGGCAGCGGCGACGCCACCGGCCGAACCGTCGTGCCGAGGGCGCGGCTCGCGGCGTCGCGGCGTGCGGTGTTGGGAAGCGAGCCCACGACATCGGCGTCGTCGGGCGTCGCAAAGTTGAAGCACGAGGTCAGATCGCCCGTCACGGCCCGGCGCCAAGCGCTGATGTTCGGCTCCCTGACGCCGAACCTCGCCTCGACGAAGCGGATCGTCGAGGTCTGGTCGAACACCTGCGAATTGACCCAGCCGCCCTTGCTCCAGGGCGAGATCACGAACATCGGCACACGCGGGCCCAGGCCCCACGGGCGATGCCGGTAGGCGTCGACGCTGGCGATGCCGCCGTCATCGTCGCCGAGGTAGTCGTCGCGGGTGTCGACCGTGCTCGCACCGGCGAGCACCGCCTTCGCCGGATCTGCATCCCAGCTTAGGTACGACGGTGGTGCAGGCGGCGGCACGTGATCGAAGAAGCCGTCGTTCTCGTCGAAATTGACGATCAGCGCTGTCCGGCTCCAGACGGCTGGGTTGGCGGTCAACGCGTCGAGCACGCGGGCGACGTAGGCCGCGCCCTGGGCCGGGCTCGAGGTGGCCGGGTGCTCCGAGGCTGACGCCGTCGGGCAGATCCACGAAACCTTGGGCAGCCGGCCGGCAACGACGTCGGCCTTGAGCAGATCGAGATCTCGCGTCCGGATGCCTCTTTCAAAGAGGGCTTGCTGGCGCGGCGTGCGCGATGGCGAGAGGGCCGGAACGCTCGCCGCATGAGCTTGCCGAAAATTCCTGAAGCCGAGCAGCGGATTCATGGCGAAGAACTCGATTTCCTCGTTCTGGTAGATCTGCCAGGAGACGCGGGCATCCTCGAGTCGCTCGGCGTAGCTGGTCCAGGTGTAGCCGCCCGGAACGGAGCCCTCGCTCAGCGTGTTGTACGAGTTGTCGACCGCGGGGCCGTTGTAGATGCCTGGCGCCGCCGCGTCCCTGCCGTGATTGGTGCCGGTGAAGAAGAAGCAGCGGTTCGGGTTGGTGCCGCCGGTCATCGAGCAGTGATTCGCATCGCAGAGCGTGAATGCGTTCGCCAGCGCGAACTGGAACGGCAGGTCCGCTTGCGTGAAGTAGACCATCGAGGCATCGGTCTTGAACTGCGGCCAGCGCGTCATGCGGCCGTGATCCCATGCGTCCTGCGCATTCGGGTAGAGATGGGGCGTGCTCATGCTGCGCAGAAGCGCGAAGTCGAGCGTCGTGTCGTTGTGCTGGGGCGCGAGCACCTTCGGCGTCCCGGCCCGAGCGGCATCGTTGCGCTGGTACCAGACCGTCTTGTTCTGAAGCTCCGCGGTGTTAGGCACCGGAATCGGAAAGCGGTCGGCAAAGCCGCGAACGCCGTGCATCGAGCCGAAGTAATGATCGAAGGCGCGGTTTTCCATCATCAGCAGGACGATGTGCTCGACGTCCTCGATCGTTCCGCTTCGCGTGTCGGCCGCGATCGCCAGCGCCCTTTGGATCGCCGGCGGAAATGCGCTCAACGCTGCGGCGCTGCCGACCGTCGCGGTCATCCGGCGAAGAAACTGGCGGCGGGTTGGCGGCTTCATCACAGGCATTTCGTTCGCGGCGTCAGGGCGGCGAAGGCTCGGCCGCTGCCGCGGCGTCTTCGCGACATTGCCGCTGCAACGCTGCCCAGCCCTCGGCGCCCAATCGCCGTATCGTCTCGATGTTGACCTCGAAGATCGCGGCGGCGTCGGGGAAGGCGGCGACGGCGCGGGCGATGCTCGCCTCGCGAAGCAGATGCAGCGTCGGATACGGCGATCGGTTCGTGGCATTGCCGAGGTCGTCCGGCCTGCTGCCCGCAAAACGGTACTGCGGATGAAAACTCGCCACCTGGATCAGGCCCTCGAAGCCGAGGCGCTCGACGGCAGCCTCGATGTCGCCGAGGAAATCGTTGAAGTCTACGAAGTCGCTCAGCACTTTCGGATGGATCAGCAGCGTCGTTTCTACGCTCATCTCGGGCGCATCGGCTAGCCGCTTCAGTTCGTCGATCAGGCAGGCGAGCAAGACTGCGGGCTCGGTCGCTTCGCTCAAGATATAGCGTACCTGTCCCTTGACCTGCGGTGCCTTGGCGAAAGGACACAGGTTCAACCCGATCACGGCGCGCTCGACCCAGGCGCGGGTTTCGTTGATCTCGATATCGGCCTTCACGCTGTGTCAGTCGCCCATGAGGCTTGCGATGTGAAAGCACAGCAGGGCGATTGCGGCGCTGAGCACGAGCAGCGGGTAGGCCAGTCGCTGCCCGTGCCACATCGATGAAAACCAGCGTTGAAACTTGAAGGTCATGACGGCAGCCTTGCCGCCGAGGCGCTCGAGCTGCTGCAGCTCGTGCGCCGAGTCGTCGGGCGCGATGGCGTAGGCTTGCCCGCCGACGATCCGGTAGCCGATGGCCTCTGGATCGGTCTGCCCGGCCGCCGCGATGTATACGAACACGGCGGCGAGCAGGCCCGCGACCAGAATGACGACGCCGGCGAGATGAAGGCGGTCTCGGGGGTTCGAAAATTTCCTTCTCATGGCGCTTCGGCCCGACGCTTTGATGCCTTCGATTGTGCGCATCGAACCGCCGTCATCGAAGCGCAACGAGAAAAACAGGAGCAGACGATGAATTCAATTCGGTGCGACGCGACGGCGGCGAGGTCGGGCCCGACCGGGGCGGTGCTCGCTTGGATCCTGATGGCGCTCGGCGCTTGCACGAGCCCGGGCGTCGGCTCGCCGGCGCCGGCCGTTCTCCCGCACGAACGCGTCGCCGAGATTCTCACCAGCCCCGACCGCAGCGCCGCCGACCGCGCGAACGACGGGCGGCGCAAACCCTACGAGATGCTGAATTTCATCGGCATCCGTCCCGGCATGGTGGCACTCGACATCAGCGCCGGCGGCGGCTACACGACCGAGCTTCTCGCCCGCGCGATCGGCCCGACCGGTCGCGTCTACGGCCAGAGCGCGCCGCGCATCGCTAGAGTTGCGCCCGCCGCGCCCGAGGACGCAGCGGTGCCGGCAGCCGCTCCGGCATCGGCCGGCACGGTGCCGCGCTCGTCGCCAGGCGCGCTGGCCGAACGAGCAAACAACCCGCGTGCCTCGAACATCGTCGTCGTCGTGCAGCCGCTCGAGAATCCCGCTCCCACGGAGGTCGCATCGAACGGGCTCGATCTCGTCACCCTGATGTTCAACTATCACGACCTCGGCCACCTCGGCGTCGACCGCGCCCGGATGAATCGCGCCATTTTTGCCGCGCTCAAGCCCGGAGGCATGTACGTCATCGCCGACCACTCGGGCCGGCCCGGCACGGGAATCTCGGAGTCGGGCACCCTGCATCGCATCGAGGAATCATTCTTGCGCCGCGAGGTCGAGAGCGCCGGCTTTCGCTTGCGGGAATCCGGCAACTTCCTGCGCAACCCCGCCGACCCGCGCGACCGCAATACGCCGGACCCGCCGCAGCCGAAGGATGAATTCGTTCTGAAGTTCGTCAAGCCCTCTTGGTNNATTGAAAACTGCTGCTGAGGCACTGCTCGCGAGGTCGGGAGCGCCGCGGCGTTGTGCAATTGCTGAACAACAAGGAGAGCCACATGAAACGTTTCCATGTCCACGCCCACGTCGAAGACCTGCAGGCTAGCGTCGCGTTCTACTCAAAGATGTTCGCGGCCGAGCCGACCCGGCTCGAAGGTGACTACGCAAAGTGGATGCTCGAGGATCCGCGGATCAACTTCGCGATCTCCACGCGCGGCGGCAAGCCGGGTGTGGACCATCTGGGCTTCCAGACCGATACCGAAGAGGAGCTCAGCGAGCTCAAGTCCCGCGCGAAGGCCGCCGACACAGCGATCCTCGATGAAGGCGAGACGACGTGCTGCTACGCCCGCAGCGAAAAGCATTGGGTCANNGCATCGTTCTGCTGCTGAGGGACTTGGCACGAGGAAACGGACCGGACAGCGCACTTCGAGAACGCGCATCTGCCTGACTTCCGACCGCTGCTTTGCGTGACATGAAGCGAGAGCACAAGTCCGCACCGTCGCTGCGCTGGGCTCCGCACCCCGGCCCGTCCTTGCCGCCTTTTCGCTCGCCTTCGCGCTGCTGGATCCGTACGCCGGCCGGGCGATCGTGTGCAGTGCGCTGTGGCCTGCCCGGCAGGGCTCGAACCTGCAACCGCCGGCTTAGAAGGCCGGTGCTCTATCCAGTTGAGCTACGGGCAGCGTGGGAACCGGATCGCGGCGTTGGTCGGGGCGGCGGGATTCGAACTCGCGACCTACTGGTCCCAAACCAGTTGCGCTACCAGGCTGCGCTACGCCCCGAACGAGCGGGATTGTACGCAGCGTGCCCGGCGCGCCTTGCACTTTGGGCCGCCTCAACGACGCCGATACTGCATCGCTCCGAACAGCACCTCGCGCGCCTTGTCGCCCTGGATGGGCTTGCGCAGCCCTGCCAGAACCTCGACGCCACGCATCACCGCGGGTCGCGCGGCAATGCCATCGAACCAGGCTTTGACCCTGGGAAATTCGTCAAGATCGATGCCCTGGTTCTGCCACGAGCGTAGCCACGGGAAGATGGCGATGTCGGCGATCGTGTATTCTTCACCGGCGACGAAGGCGCTCTTGCCGAGACGCGTGTCGAGCACGCCGTAGAGGCGCTTTGCCTCGTTGCTGTAGCGATCGATGGCGTAGGCGATCTTCTCCGGCGCATACATGCGGAAGTGGTGCGCTTGGCCGAGCATCGGGCCGATGCTGCCCGTCTGGAACATCAGCCACTCGAGCGTCGCATAGCGGCCGCGCAGGTCGGCGGGAAGAAAGCGTCCGGTCTTGGCGGCAAGGTAGAGCAGGATGGCGCCCGACTCGAAGAGCGAGATCGGCTTGCCGTCCGGTCCGTCAGGGTCGACGATGGCGGGGATCTTGTTGTTCGGGCTGATCGCCAGGAACTCCGGCGTGAACTGCTCGCCGGCGCCGATATCGACCGGGATCGCGCGATACGCGAGCCCGCATTCCTCCAGCATGACGTGGATCTTGTGGCCGTTCGGCGTGGCCCACGAATACACTTCGATCATCGCAATCTTTCTTGGTGCCGCTGGCGCACAAAGCGCTAGGTGCGACTCTAGTGGATCGGAGATGGCCATGTTCAAGAGCTTCTTCGCCAACCAGGGGCTGGGTCCGGATTACAGCGAGGTGGCGGCCTGGGCAAAAAGGCGCGGCCATGCGTTCAAGCGCGAGCGCGACGGCCAGGGTTTCGTCATCGACGGCAAGCTGGAAGGCGCTCCCTGGCGCCTCGAATGGGGCCCGCCGCAGCGACCCTACATTGCGGGCCACGAACTGCGCCTGCGCATGGAGCTCGGCCTGCCGCCCGATCTGCAGATGCTGGTCGTTTCGAAGTCGCTGATGGAAACGCTCGAGAAACAGGCCTTCGAGCAATTCACGCAGAGCAATCAGACTGAAATGGGCGACGCGACGCCCGAGGAAACGCGCTGGCTGGTCATGTTCCCGAAGATGCCGATGAACGGCTCGAAGGTGCTGCGCCAGAACTTTGGCGGCGTCTCGAGCCTGCCCAACGAAGGGCCAGCGTGGCTCGACGGGCCGCTCGGCCACGCTCTCGAGCGCGCCGCCGGCACCGTGTTGCGCGAGCGGCCGCCGTTCGTGCTGATGACGCTGCGCGGCCGGATCTACCTGCGCATGCAACTTGCCAGTGCCGACGAGACCGACGTCGCCGCGGCGATCGCGCTCTTCGAGACCGCCGGCACCGAGGCGCTGCGCGTCGGCCGCTCGCGCGGCGAGGAGCCGGCCGCCTGGTCGCACACGCTCTCGACGGCCTGGCAGCCGCTTGGCACCGGTCGCGACAAGAAGGCTTGAGCCGAGGACCGGGCGCCGGCGGATCCGAGACGCGCAGCCGGCGAGAGCGGTCCGAGTAACTCAGGCCCGCACAAGCGGGCCCAGTGAAAGCTCAGGCGTGCTTGCCGAGTTCGATCTTCGCGATCGCGTTGCGGTGCACCTCGTCCGGCCCGTCGGCGAAGCGCAGCGTCCGCGCACCGGCATAGAAACCGGCGAGCGGAAAGTCGCCGGAGACGCCGCCGCCACCATGCACCTGCATCGCCCAGTCGATGACCTGGCAGGCCATGTTGGGCGCGACGACCTTGATCATCGCGATCTCGGCCTTGGCGGCCTTGTTGCCGGCAACGTCCATCATCCACGCCGCCTTGAGCGTGAGCAGCCGCGCCATGTCGATGTTGCAACGCGCTTCGGCGATGCGCTCGCGCGTCACCCCTTGCTCGGCGACGGTACGGCCGAAGGCGATGCGGCTCGAGGCGCGCCGGCACATCAGCTCGAGCGCCCGCTCGGCCAGACCGATCAGGCGCATGCAGTGGTGGATGCGGCCCGGGCCGAGGCGGCCTTGCGCGATCTCGAAGCCGCGGCCCTCGCCGAGCAGGATGTTGCCGACCGGAACGCGCACGTCCTTGAAATCGACTTCCATATGCCCGTGCGGCGCGTCGTCATAGCCGAAGACCGAGAGCGGCCGTAGGATCGTGACGCCCTTCGTTTCGGCAGGTACGAGCACCATCGACTGCTGCGAGTGGCGGGGCGCATCGGGATCTGTCTTGCCCATGAAGACGAAGATCTTGCAGCGCGGGTCACCGGCGCCGCTGGTCCACCACTTGCGGCCGTTGATGACGTACTCCTCACCCTGGCGCTCGATACGTGCCGCGATGTTGGTCGCATCCGAGGAGGCAACAGCCGGCTCGGTCATCGCGAAGGCGCTCCTGATCTTGCCGTCGAGAAGCGGCTCGAGCCAGCGCTGTTTGAGCTCGGCCGCCCCGTAGCGCTCGATCGTCTCCATGTTGCCCGTATCGGGCGCCGAGCAGTTGAAGACCTCGCTCGACCACGGCACTCGGCCCATGGTTTCGGCGAGCGGCGCGTAGTCGCCGTTCGAGAGACCGAACTCGCGGCCGCTTTCCTTCGAGCCTTTGCCGCCCGCGGTCGGCGGCAGGAAAAGATTCCACAGACCCTGCGCGCGCGCCTTCGGCTTCAGCTCCTCGATCGTCTGCAGCGGCGTCCAGCGCTTGCCGGCCTTGGTGTTCGCCTCGATTTCGTCTTCGTAGCGCTGTTCCGCGGGATAGATGTTGTCGTCCATGAAGCGCATGAGTTGCGCCTGCAGCTCCTTGGTGCGCGGTGAATATTCGAATTCCATGGTGTGTCCCCTTGGCTGTGTTCGTGGTGGGAAAGAGCCGGCTGTCCGCCCGGTCAGGATTGCTGCGCGATTCGCCACCCCATTTCGGCGAGCGGCCGGGCGCCGGCTGCCGACTGGCGCGCCTGTGCGCTCGACGCCGTGCCGGCCTCGACGCGCTTGGCGATGCCTTGCAGGATGCCGGCAATGCGAAACAGGTTGTAGGCGAGGTAGAAGTTCCAGTCAGCCATCACCGCCTCCGGATCGGCGCGGCCGGTGCGCTCGCAATAGCGGCGGACGTAGGCTTTCTCGTCGGGGATGCCGAGGGCGGCGTAGTCGAGGCCGCCGATGCCACGGAACGACCCCGGCGGGATGTGCCACGACATGCAGTGATAGCTGAAATCGGCGAGCGGATGACCGAGTGTCGAAAGCTCCCAGTCGAGCACGGCGACGATGCGCGGCTCGTTCGGATGAAAGACGAGGTTGTCGAGGCGGTAGTCGCCGTGTACGACGCTGACCTGCGTGTCGTCGCGCGCGCTCGCTGGAATGTGCGCCGGCAGCCATTCGATGAGGCGACCCATCGCCTCGATCGGCTCGGTGATCGAGGCGAGGTACTGCTTGGTCCAGCGGCCGATCTGCCGCTCGAAATAGTTGCCGGGCTTGCCGTAGCCGGAGAGGCCGACGGCGTGCGGGTCGACCGAATGCAGCGCCGCGATGACGCGGTTCATCTCGTCGTAGATCGCGGCCCGGCCGGCGCGGTCGAATGCGGGCAGCGCCTGGTCCCAGAGCACGCGGCCCTCAACGAACTCCATCACGTAGAAGGCGCGGCCGATGATGCTTTCGTCTTCGCAAAGCACGTGCATCGTCGGCACCGGCACGGGCGTGCCGTGCAGGGCGCGCATGACCGTGAACTCGCGATCGATGGCGTGCGCAGAAGGCAGCAGCCTGGAGGCCGGTCCGGGCTTGGCGCGCATGACATAGGCACGCGCCGGCGTCGAAAGCTTGTAGGTCGGATTCGACTGACCGCCCTTGAACTGCTCGACGGCGAGCGGGCCGGTGAAGCCGGGCAGGTTCGCGGCCAGGTATCGCCCGAAAACGGCGACGTCGAAAGCGTGCTGTTCCGAGACCGGCTTGGTGCCGGTGTTCGCTTCAGGGATGCTCATCGTTCGATTGGAACGCCTCGCGGCGAGGCCCGCAATCGGCGCCGACCCGGCCCGCCGGTTCAGCGCGTCGCGATCGCCAGCAGCTTGTCTTTCGAGAGCACGACCAGCCGCGTCGGCTCGATGCGCAGGGCGCCTTCGCGCTCGAAGCCTTTCAACTCCTGGTTGACGCGCTGGCGCGAGGCGCCGAGGAGTTGGGCGATGTCTTCCTGCGCCAGCTGCAGGCCGACCCGGATCTCGCCATCTTGCTCGATGCCGTAGCTTCGCGCTAGCAGCAGGATCTGCTTGGCCAGGCGGGCCGAGAGTGGTCGTGTGTTGAGATCCTCGACGGCGTCGAACATCAGGCGCAGCCGCCGGCAATTGAGCCGCAGCAGCGCTTCGTAGAGCTCGACGTGCAAGGAGAGCAGGTTGCGAAAATCGGCGCGGCGAACGGCGAGCAGCGTCGTCTCGCCGTGGGCATGCGCGTCGTGGGTTCGCGGCATGCCGTCGAAAAGCGCGATGTCGCCGAACCATGTGCCGGGCTCGACATAGGTGAGCGTGACCTGCTTGCCCGAGAGCGACACCGAGCTCACGCGCACCGCGCCGCGCGCCACCCCGCACCACTCCTGCGCCTCGGCGCCGCGCGCCGAAAGAATGGCGCCGTCGGCAAGCCGGCGCACCATGGCGCGGGACAAGATGGCTTCGCGCAGCGGCTGGGAGAGTTTGGAAAACCACGAACCCGCTTCGATGTTCGACCGTTCATCGATTGTGAGAACGGGCGGATGCATTCGTAGTCTCTGACGTGACAGGGAAAGGGCCGTCGCGACTCAGGAAAAGCGCGGCGCGCGCTTTGCGAGAAAGGCCTTCAGTCCCTCTTCACCGTTGCGGTGAAACAGGCTCTCGATGAAACGGTCACGCTCGGCCTCGAGCTGCTCGCTCAGCGTGTGGCCGGGCGCTTGGTCGATGAGCTCCTTGGCGACGGCGATCGCGTTGGGGGCCATAGCGGCGAGGCGATCGGCAATGCGCAGCGTCTCGTCGATCGCGCGGCCGGCCGGCGCGATCGCGGTCACGAGGCCGTGCGAATGCAGCATCTCCGCCGAGACCGGCTCGCCAAGCCAGACCATCTTCAACACCAGCGCCCGTGGTAGCGCCCGCACCAGCCCCCAGGTGGCGCCGCCGTCGGGCGTGAGGCCAACCCTGGCGTACGACATGACGAAGCGCGCATTGACGGCGGCGACGACGAGATCGCAGGCCAGGGCCAGCGAGAACCCGGCGCCGGCCGCCGTGCCTTCGATGCTCGCCAGCACGGGCTTCGGATAGGCGCGGATCGTCGCGACGAAATGATGCAGGTGTTCGAGCATCTGCCGCTGCGCCTCGCGCCCCGCAGCGCGCCTTTCAAGCAGCCCGTTGAGGTTGCCGCCGGCGCAAAACGTCGCACCCTCGCCGCGCAGAACGACGGCGCGAACCTCGTCGTTCGACTCGGCCGCGCCGAGGGCTTCGATGCCGGCGGCGATCGCTTGGGCCGATAGTGTATTGCGCGTCGGCGGGTCGCTGATCGTCAGGACGAGGGTGGCGCCGCGGCGCTCCGTGATGAGCTCAGAAGGCATGGAAAACGAGGCCTGTTCCGGCCGATCGTTCGAGCATGGAAGGCGGCCGCTTCATTCGCGGAATTGTGTCACGCAGGGCGGTGCCGCGAGGCCGCTCGCAGGGCGGAACGCGAGAGGTCGCATGCTAGAGTCGTTCGACCCCGAACCCCGCTACGCATGCAGAGAGTCTTCCTTCATTTCGCCGTCGGCGCCGCGGTCTTCGCGACCGTCTCCGCGGCGACGGCGATGGGTTTTGGGCAAACGGGGACGCGGACCACGCTCGGTCAGCCGCTCGAGTTCGTGGCCAGCGTCATCCTCGACGCCGACGAGACGATTTCGCGCGAATGCGTCTTCGCCGACGTGTTCGCCGGCGATGCGAAGATTCCTCCCGCCAACGTCCGCGCCGTCCTCGAGCCTTCGCCTGGCGGCGCGCTGCGCAACATCCGCGTCACGACGGCGACCCGCATCGACGAGCCGGTCGTCACGATCGAGGTCTCGGTCGGCTGCGCCTCGCGCATGTCGCGTCGCTTCGTCGCCTTCATCGATCCGCCCGTCGTCCAGCTCGCCGAGACCGGCCCTGCGGTCGAAGCGGCGCCGCGCCGCGATTCGCAATCGGTGCTGTTTTCCGACATCGCCCGCAACGCCGATGCGTCGCGGCGACGCGCCTCGGCCGCGCCGGGCAGCGAAGACACGCCGGTGCATCGTTCCGCCAGGCATACGCCAAAGGGCCGGCGCCTCGGCATCGCGAGATCGGTCTCGCCTGCGCCGGCGAGAGCGCATTCGCGTATCGCGGAGCGAAACGCGAATGCCGTCGCGCGAACTGCACTTGGCGTGGCGCCCGGCGGAGCGCGCCTTCACCTCGAAGCGGCGTTGCCTGTCGAAGCGCCTCGGGCGGCCGCCTCGGCACCACCCGCACCGGCCGAGCCTGCGCTCGCTACGGGCCTGCCGCCGGAAGCGGTGGCCGATGCCGCATCCGACGCGCTGCAGCGTGAGCGCGAGCGGATCCAGGTCCTGGAGGCCGGGCTCGCAGCCCTGCGCAGCGATTCGCAGGCGACGCAGCGCACCGTCGCAGCGTTGCAGGCGCGATTGCGCGAGGCCGAAAGCCAGCGCTACGCGAACGGTCTCGTCTACTCGCTTGCCGGCGCAGCCCTTCTGTTCGCCTTGATTGCCGCCGGTCTCTGGTGGCTGCGTCCCAGGCAGCGACGGCGCGCACGCTGGTTCGATGCGGCCACCAGCCAGAAGGCAAGGGCGGCGCGCGCCGCGGAGCGCAATGCACCGGTGTCTCGCACGCCGGAGCCGCCCCCGCTCACCGAACCGCCGACGTCGTGGCATTCGCGACCGGGCGGCGTCCTTGGCGCGATGACGGCGCCGGCGGCCATCGGTGGCCTCGAGGTGACCACCGTGCTCGGCCCCGAGGTCGCGCGTCCGATCGCCGACGCAGCGCGGACCGGCGGCGCCCCGAAGAAGAGCGGCGTGCTCTCGATGGAAGAGCTGATCGACCTCGAACAGCAAGCCGAGTTCTTCGTTGTCCTCGGCCAGGAGGAAGCGGCGATTGCCCTGCTCGAAGGCTACATGCGCGGCGACACCGGCAAGAGCCCGCTGCCCTATCTGCAGCTTCTCGAGTTGCACCAGCGGCGCGGCGACCAGCCGGCGTACGGGCGCGTTCGCGAGTCCTTCAACTCACGCTTTAACGCCTTCGCTCCGGAGTGGAGCGAAGATATCCACTTCGGCCGCGAGCTCGAGGAATATCCGCAGACGATCGCCCGCCTGCAGTCGCTGTGGCCGACGCCTCTGTCGGCGATGCAGGCACTCGACAATCTGCTCTTCAGGCGTCACGCGTCGGACGATACCTTCGACTTTCCGGCCTATCGCGAGTTGCTTTTCCTCTACTCGATCGCGCGCGAGCTCTCCGGCCACGTCGAAACCGATTTCGGATCGATCGACGTGTTGCTGCCTCTCGAGGATGCGCCGATCGACCTGACACCGACGACACCCGATGCCGGCGGCTTTGCGGTCGACCTCGACGTGTCGACCTGGCCCAAGGTAACCGTCAAGGATCTCGTCATTCGCCGTTCGCCGGGTCGCCGCGGCGTCGCCTGAGGCGGCGCCGCCGGCGCTTCAGATCGAGGCCAGCCGGTCCAGCGCGAGATCCAGCGTCTGGTCCTTTTTCGCGAAGCAGAAGCGGGCGATGCGCTGCTCGAACGCATCGGCGTAGAAGGCCGAGAGCGGAATCGCGGCGACGCCGATCTCGGTCGTCAGCCAGCGGCAGAAGTCGGNNGCGCGGTAGAACGCGGACAGGCCGAGATGATGCGATGCGTCAGCCATGAAGCTCGCGATGCCGTGCTGCATCGGCGTGTTGACGGTGAAGACGTTGAACTGGTGGACTTTGCGGAACTCGGCGCTGAGCGGCGCCGGCGCCGCCGCGTAGGCGATCTTCCAGCCGGTGACGTGATAGGTCTTGCCGAAGCTCGAGACGACGACGCTGCGCGCCGCGAGCTCGGGAAAACGCGCCACGCTCTGGTGCTCGCCGGCATAGACCATGTGCTCGTAGACCTCGTCGCTGACGAGGATGATCTCGGTCGGGCGCAGCATTTCGGCGAGGCGCAGCATGTCGGCGCGCGACCAGACCGTGCCGCTCGGGTTGTGCGGCGAGTTGATGACGAGGGCCCGCGTGCGCGGCGTGATCGCCGCGGCGATGGCGTCGAAGTCCGCCACGAAGCGGCCCGGCTTCAGCGGCACGTGCACCGGCGTGGCGCCAGCCAGTCGGATGTTCGGGTCGTAGCTGTCGTAGCAGGGATCGAGGACGATCACCTCGTCGCCTGCGCGAACGAGCGCGAGGATGGCGGTGAGGATGGCCTGCGTGGCGCCCGCCGTGATCGTGATCTCTTCGCCCGGATCGTAGCGGTGGCCGTACAGCGATTCGATCTTCGCTGCGACGCGCTCGCGCAGTAACGGCAGACCGGCCATCGGCGGGTACTGGTTGTGGCCGCCCCGCATCGCCGCCTCGACCGCATCGACGAGCCCGGGATCGCAATCGAAATCGGGAAAGCCCTGGCCGAGGTTGACGGCGCCATGCTGCTGCGCCAGCGCTGACATGACCGTGAAGATCGTCGTGCCGACAGCGGGCAGGCGGCTTTCGACCGGCGGCGTGTGCGGCTTTGCGTCGTTGGCCGCGGCTTCCCGCTCCAGAGCGCTCATAGCTGGTAGTCCTGCGCGTCTCCCGCCATCGCCCGCTCGACCAGGCCGCGCGAGAGGCGGTCCGACAACATCTCGACGAAGGCATAGACGAAATTGCGCAGATAGGCACCGCGCTTGAACGCGATGCGTGCGACGTTCTGGCCGAACAGGTGCCCGGCCGGCCGGGCGACGAGCTCCGAGCCCGGCGGCTCCTCGCGCATCGCGATCTCGGCGACGATTCCGACTCCAAGGCCGAGCTTGACGTAAGTCTTGATGACGTCGGCGTCGATCGCCTCGAGAACGATGTTGGGCTGCAGCTTTCGCGTCGCGAAAGCCTGGTCGATGCGCTTGCGACCCGAAAACGATGGGTGGTAGGAGATGAGCGGCAGCGGCGCAAGGTCTTCGATTGACACGCGGTCGACCTGCGTCAACGGATGGCCGGCCGGCAGCACGAGCACGTGCTGCCACTCGTAGCAAGGCAGGGTGACGAGGTCGGCGAAATTCTGCAGCGATTCGCTCGCGAGGCCGAAGTCGCCGACTTCTTCCTGCACCATCTTCGCCACCTGCTCCGGCGTTCCCTGGTGCAGGCTGATCGTGACCTTGGGGAAGCGTTTGCGCATCTGCGCGATCGGCCCGGGCAGGAAGTAGCGCGCCTGGCCGTGTGTCGTTGCGATCGAGAGCGTGCCGGCGTCCTGCTTCGAGAACTCCTCGCCGATGCGCTTCAGGTTGCCGACCTCGCGCATGATCACCTCGATCGACTTCAGCACCTCGCGGCCGGGCTCGGTGATGCGGCGCAGGCGCTTGCCGTGGCGCGCGAAGATGTCAACGCCGAGCTCGCCCTCGAGCTCGAGGATCGCCTTCGAGACGCCCGGCTGCGAGGTGAAGAGCGCCTTGGCCGTCTCGGTGAGGTTGAGGTCGCGGCGAACCGCTTCCTGGACGAACCTGAACTGGTGGAGGTTCATGACTCGATGATTGAAGGAAGCAGCGAATTATTCACCGAAGCCCGCCAGGGCGACGGCCGCCGCAGCGATCGCGTCGATGACCGCGGTGTTTTCGCCGATCGCCGGGTGCAGGCGAACGTCGAGCCCGGCGTGGGCGGCGCGGACGCTGTCGACGAGCGGCGGCAGATCGTCGCGAAGGTGGCCGCCGGCGCCGAGAAAAAGCGGCACGACGTCGATGCGCGTCGCGCCTTCGGCCGCGAGCNNGATCGCGCGCGCCGTGCGCGAGCAGGACCAGAGCGCGACTCATGCGGCCCCCACGCTTGCGGCTTTCGCTGCCGCGCTGCCCACAGACGGGGCGTTCGCGCCTTTGTTCATCATCTGTATCGCACCAGCCAGCTGAACGCCGCCAGCGACAGGCCGAGATAGAGCGCGCCGGGCGCCGCGGCCACGATCCACGGCGTCCAGTTGCCGAGGAGGCCGAGATGGCCGAAGACGTTGTTGAGGAGGACGAAGCTCACGCCGAGCATGATGCCGACGAAGACCTTGAGGCTGAGCCCGCCCGAACGCGCGCTGAGATAGGCGAACGGCAGCGCGAGCCCCACCATGACCAGGCAGGCGAAGGGATAGAGGGCGCGCTTCCAGAACTGGATCTTCTGCAGCTGCGCCGCCTGCTCGTTGTCGGAGAGGTGGTTGATATAGCGCCAGAGCTCGAGCGTCGACATCGTCGTCACCGGCAACACGGCAGCGGCGACGACCTTGGGCGGCAGGCTGCTCGGCCAGTCGAGCGTGGCGAGCTCTTCTTGCTTGACGGTCGAGTTCGTTCCGGCGTCGACCCAGTGCGTCACGACGACGTCGCGCAGCGTCCAGACGCCGTCTTGCGCGACTTGCGCACCGGCCGCAGCGGTGCGCGACAAAAGGCGGTCGTCCGCATCGAACTCGAAGATGCGGACATCGCGCAGCGTCGATCCGGCTTCGGCCGAGCCGACATTGATCGAGTAGCTGCGCTCGCCCTCGGGCGTCTTGCCGTGCTCCTTGATCCAGGCGCCGGCCCGGTCGAGCTTGAGGCTGCCGCTGAAGCTGGCGTGCAGCTGGCTCGCGAGGCGCTCGCTGCTCGGTGCGAGGTAGTCGCCGCAAAGAAACGTGACCAGGCCGAAGACGAGCCCCAGGCTCGCCAGCAGCCAGAGCGCGCGGCCGGGTCCGAGACCGGCGGTGCGCAGGATCGTGTATTGCGACGATTGCGCCAGCCGCGCCAGGGCGTAGATGGTGCCGATGAGGACGGCAATCGGCATCAGCTCGTAGAAGTGGCCGGGCGCCAGCAGGACCGAATAGGCAGCGGCGTGCAGCGCCGTGTAGCCGTGCTCGCCGATGCCGCCCAGCTCGTCGACGAAATCGATGAAAAAGAAGAGAGCGAGAAAGGCGGCAGCGACGAAAGCGACTGCTGAAGTGATGTCGGCGTAGAAGAGCCGGCGGACTGTCCTCATGCCGCGCCTGGCGTCGCGAGCGGGCGTGGCCGGGCACGCCGGCGCGATACGACGCCGCGGTTCGTGCCGTGCTCGCGCCACCAGAGCAGCATCACGCCGAGGGCGAAGACACTGCCGTGCGTCAGGAAAAGCGCGGCGCCGACGCTGCTGCGTCCGGAAGCCACCCAGGACTGCGAGAGATTGATGAAGTTGTAGTACGCGAAGAAACCGAACAACGCGAAGAGCAGGTTCCAGTTGCTCGCGTGCCGCGGATTCGACGCCGACATGCCGATGCCGAGCAGCATGACGTTCGCGCCGGCGAAGACGAGGCCGACCCGCCAGACCAGCTCACCGAGGTTGGCGGGCGTCGGCTCGCGCCACAGTTCGCCGGTCGAGCGGGCGCGCGGCGCCGGGCCGCCCGCGGCCGCAGTTGCCCGATCGCCGACCTGCGAGCGATAGGTGTCGAAGCGCGACAGCGTTTTCTCGCCGCTTTGTGTGTTCTGCTCGTTGCGCTGGCCTTTGTCGAGGACGACGAAGTGGCCGGCGCCTTCGGCCTCGATGTGGCCGCTCTTGGCCGTCGTCAGCGATTCGACGCCGCCCTTCGAGTCGACGATCAGGACGTTGCGTCCGGTCGCCGTATCGTTGGCGCTGCCTTCGAAGAAGAACGTGCGCTGGCCGTCCGCCGAGGTCTGGAACTGGCCGGGGGCGATGCGGGACAGGTCGGAGCGCCGGTCGTACTCGTCCCTCAGCTCGGCGCTGCGCCGGTTCTGCCACGGCCAAGCGAAGAGAGCGAGCAAGGCGATGACGAGCAACACCGGCCAGCTCGTGCGCAGCACCGGGCGGACGAAGCGCGTCAGCGACACGCCGCTCGCGAACCAGATCGTCATCTCGCTGCTGTGATACATGCGCGAGAGCGTCGCGACGATGGCGATGAAGAGCGAGAGCGCGAGCATGGTCGGCAAGTGGCCGAGGCCGATATAGACGAGGAGAAGAACGACGTCCTGCGGCGAGATCCGGCCGAGCGCTGCCTGGCCGAGCGTGCGGATGAACATGATCGTCAGGACGATGGTCAGGATGACGACCAGGGTGCCGCCGAAGTTGCGCGCCAGCTCTCGGCGCAATGTGGAATCGAATAACATCTTCCGCTTACCTACTGCTCAGGGAATTATGGACTTCGGTCACCGCGTCACCGCTCCGGCAAGCCTCGCCAGCGTCGAGGTCGACGGCCTCGTCCTGATCGTCGTCGGCGACGCCGTCGACCCCGCGCTCGCTGCGCCGATCGCCGCGCTGATTGCCGACGCGGTCGCGCATGGCGACCTCGTGCTGAAGAAGGGCAAGACTCTCTACGCGCATCGGCCTGCCGGCGTCGCCGCAAAGCGCATCGCCGTCTGCGTGGCTGCCGATGCGTCGGCGAAGGCGTTCAAGGCCGCCGTCGCCCATGCGCTGGCCGCGCTCAAGTCGAGCGGCGCGGCGAGCGTCGCCATCGCCTGGGCGAGCGCCGGCGACTGGACCGACGTGCATGCCGAAGCCGCCGTCACGGCGATAGCCGATGCAACCTACCTCTACCGGCACAGCAAGCCGAGCGCTCCGCCGGCGTGGACGCCGAAGTCGCTGACGCTGCTTTGCCAGAAATCCGAGGCGAAAGCGGTGCAGCTCGGATTGAAGCGCGGTGCCGCTGTGGCCGCCGGCGTGACGCTGGCGCGCGAGTTCGGCAACCGGCCGGGCAACCAATGCACGCCGACCTGGCTCGGCCAGCAGGCCAAGAAGATGGGTAAGGAGTTCGGTCTCGACGTCGAGGTGCTCGATCGCAAAGCCGTCGAAAAGCTCGGGATGGGAGCCTTTCTCGCGGTCGCCCAGGGTTCCGACGAGCCGCTGCGCTTCATCGTCGCCCGCTACGAAGGCGCGGCCAAGTCGGTGCCGCCCGTCGTCCTCGTCGGCAAGGGCATCACCTTCGATACCGGCGGCATCTCGCTCAAGCCCGGGCACGAGATGGACGAGATGAAGTTCGACATGTGCGGCGCGGCAAGCGTANNTGCGACGCGCTGACCTACGCCGAGCGCTTCAAGCCGGCCGTCGTCGTCGATATCGCGACGCTGACCGGCGCCTGCGTCATCGCCCTCGGTCATCACCACTCGGGCCTCTTCACCGCCGACGACGGCGTCGCGGCACAGATGCTCGCGGCGAGCCGCGCCGCGCTCGATCCGTGCTGGCGCATGCCGCTCGACGAGGAGTACGACGAAGCGCTGAAGAGCAACTTCGCCGACATGGGCAACGTCGGCGGCCGGCCGGGAGGAGCGATCACGGCGGCGATGTTCCTGCGCCGTTACACCGGCAAATATCCGTGGGCGCATCTCGACATCGCCGGCACGGCCTGGAAATCAGGTACCGCCAAGGGCGCGAGCGGCCGGCCGGTCGGGTTGCTGACGCACTTCGTGCTGGCGCACGCCCGGTGAGGGCGGGCTCCGATCGCGGCCGCGACGCATGACCGAGATCAGCTTTCACTTCAACGTGCTGAGCCCGACGGGCTATGCCTGCCGGCTGCTGCGCAAGGCCTTGCGGCGCGGCTCGGCGATCGCCGTCACGGGGCCGAAGGCGGCGCTGGCCGAACTCGATCGCGAGCTGTGGGCGTTCGACGCTGCGGAATTCCTGCCGCATGCCTGGGTGGCTGACCTGGATGCGGTGCCGCAGAGTCTGCGGACCGGCACGGTCTGGCTGGCGCCGGAGCCACTGGCGGCGCCGCTGCACGATGCGCTCGTCAACCTCGGCGAATCGGCACCGAATGGCTTCGAGTCCTTCCGGCGGCTGATCGAGGTCGTCTCGACCGGCGAGTCCGATCGATCCGCAGCCCGCGAGCGCTGGAAAGGCTATGCGCGCCGCGGTTACGCCATCGAACGGCACGAGGTCGGAGAGTGAGCACCGGACGACCGATCCCGCCAACTGCGATTCCGACGCTGACGGAGGTCGTCACCTGGCCCGAGGCCGTGCCTTTGGCTGCGACACCTCCGGTTCCGCTCGCCGGCCCGCCCCCGGCACCTGTCGCCTCGCCGCCGGCGCCGGTCGCTCCGCCGGCTGCGCCGGTTGCTGCATCGCGGGTGTCCCCTGCAGCGCGGGCGATGCCACGCCTATCGGCGCCTGCGGGCGCGGCCGTGCCGCCCGCGCCGGTTGCTGCACCGGCCGGCGCGCCTATGCCACCGCCCGCGCAAGCCCAGACGCCCGCTGCGGCGGCGGTTGGCCCCCTGCCGCTCGACGAAGCGCAGATGATGCGGCGCGTCCTTTCCGACCTGCAGCGGCAGGTCGATCTCGTGCTCGAGGTGCGTCTTCGCGAGCTGCTGGCCCCTGTGCTGTCGCGCGCCGCCGACGCCCTGATCCGCGACGCCCGCAAGGAGCTGACGACCGCCATGCGCGACGCTGTCAGCCGCGCCATCGCCCAGGAACTGGCTCGGCGCCAGGATCGCGGATCGCGTTGATCGCAGGCGGCTCCGGCTGGTCCTTGGCGGTGGATGAAAGTCCCGATTCGGCCGCAGCCTCAAATTGAGTTATCGTCTCGCGCTTCGGGCGCGCATTGGCTTGACCCGATTCCTATTTCAAACTGGAGGTATTGCATGCAAGTCAGATTGAAGGTTCTCGCCGCCGTCGCCGCGGCGATGTTTGCGGGCGCAGCTGCGGCCGATGACCTGATCGTCAAGATCGGGCACGTGGGGCCGACGAGCGGCGCTATTGC
>PLZH01000057.1:11728-11880 GCA_003152055.1 Burkholderiales bacterium | reverse complement strand
AAGCTCGCCGGGCAGAATGCCCAGTATCTCTACGCGCAGCTTCTCGCCTTCAAGGCGCAGGGCGGTCGCCGCGCGAGCGGCGTCATGGGCGCGATGGCGGTCAACCTGACCGACGCGGAAATGCGCAACACAGCCGCCTATTTCGCAGCGCA
>PLZH01000057.1:177-11676 GCA_003152055.1 Burkholderiales bacterium | reverse complement strand
CCAGCGATCCGAACCGGTTGATGGCCCGGGTCGCGCACAAGTTGACGGATCGCGACATCGATGCGGTCTCGCAGTACGTCGCGCGTTTGCCATAGCAAAGGTTCGCGGCGCGCGACGTACTCAGGGTCAGGGACTTCAATTCAATTCGCTTCAGCCGCGTCCCCGGTGTCGACGAGCGAATGCGCGCCATCGGCGAACATCGCCGAGCTCCCGCTGACATAGGCGGCGATGAACTTGGTCACGGCGATCAGGAGGTCGGCACCGGCGCCGACGCGGATGACGGTGCGGGACTCGGACGCCATACGGCAAGCGGTCGTCGGCTGCGGCTTCGAGCAACCCGCGCCCGGTCAAGTCATTTCGAGAGATGGCCCTTCCAGTAGTCGTCCACCTTCACGCTCTGCTGATCGAAGCCGCCGTGCGCCGCGAACTGATCTTCCTTCTCCTCCGGAGCGGCGTCCATGTTGCTCTTGGTCGTGTCCAGCACCAACAGCTCGACGCCGGCGGACGCCTTGAAGTCTGCCCAGGGCACCGGAACATACTTCTCGCCGATGTCGAACACGCCGCCGCGGCCGATCACCAGGTAGGCGAGCTTGCCAGTCTGCGGGCTCAGAACGATGTCGTCGACGCTGCCGAGCTCTTCGCCCTTCGGGTTGACCACCTCGGTGCCCATCAACCGGTCGGTCTGGTACGTGGTGTTGCCGGCGAGCGGCTGGGCGACTGCGATCTGCCGGCGACGCCAACTCGACACGTCTGCCCTGGGAACGTCACCCTTCTTCAAATCGGCCGCATAGACCTTGTAGATATTGCGGGCCGCGCCGAGCACCGTTTCGCAGGCTTGTTGTTGACCGCGCCGCGCGAGGACACTGGCCGAGGCGATGAGCGTGCGCACCTCGTAGCCCGGCCGCGCCCGGGCGTAACCGGTTGATTCGGGGCCGGCACCGACGCCCAGCCTTCCCGATTCGTCGTAGGCGCCGTAGCCGTACATCGGGTAGCCGAATCCGTAGCCCGAGCCGTGCATCCAATAGCCGTCCTTGTCCATCTGCGTGTCCATGGTCCGCAAATCGTTCAGGCATTTCTGCGCCGTCTTCGCCGTCGCCACCGTACTCGCGTGGGCAGGCCGGCTTGGATCCGAGTCGGTCGGTGATTTGGCCATCAGCGACGGAGCGGCAAAGGCCACGCACAGGCATGCCGTCAATGAGGCGGCACGCCGGGCACGCGGCAAAAGGGTCGATCGTGAGTTCGATTTCATGGTGTTGTCTTCTGGTTCAAACGCGCGACATGTCCGCGTTGCGTTTCACGTCGCTCGTCCAATAGCCGGGGCGCCCGTAATGGTCATGAATATCGATCTCGCGCTGGCGATCGAGCGGCCTATTCGAGTCGTACGCCGGAGCGTCCTTGATGGCCTGGCGCGTCAGATTGACGGCGACCGTTTCCTCGTGCCAGTCCACGCCCTTGATCCATTGCGGCGCGACGAGTACCTCGTGGCCGCCCCACCAATTGCTCGTGTTGACGATGAGGTACCGAATGGCCCAGCTCTCCTCGTCGACGAGCAGGCCCTGGACGTGGCCGATCTCGCCGTCGCTCGCGTCGATGTGATGGCCCTTGACCGCCTTGCAACTGCGCAGGTGTGGATCGTCGTCGTCATGGCGCGCCGATTCGGCCTTCACTGCTTCGGTTCTTGCATAGGCGTTGTCCTCTTCCAACGCCGTGGCATGGGGTGAGCCGAAGCCGGAGTAGCCCGGCAGCATCATGTTCGGATAGAGGCCGCCGCCCCATAGACCCGCTCCACCCCAGTAGTACGGATAGCCGTAGTAGCCGAGGTAGCGCATTTCGTGCTGCCGCGAGACCGGCTTGTCGGTGTCGATGTCAGGGCTCTTCTCGACTTGCTCTTTCGTCAGCGAGACGGGCAGTTTCTTCTGCGACCAGTCCGGCGGGCCGATCGCGATCGGCGAGATCAGCACCTTTCGTCTCGACAGCCAGCTTCCGGTGTCGACCACGAGATAGCGGACGACCCACTTCTGGTCGTCGAAATAGAAATCCTCGACGTGGCCGATGGTGCCGTCGGTCGCTTCGATGGCGTAGCCCGCCAGGTCGTTCAGGTTGCGCAACATTTGTCCTTTTCCTTTCGAGATTGCCGGTGAGAGAAGCATGCCGCTGCTCGCAATCTCAAAAGAGATTGGCAATCGACGTGCGAAGCGCCGTTCTCCGTTCAATAGAAACATCATAACGTGACATATGCTGAAGTCAACTTCACGCGGTCGCGCCCCAGGCGCCGGCTCAGTGCGCCACAGCGCGCCGCTTCCTGATCCATTGAAAGGCGCCCGGCAGGACTGAAATCAAGACGATTCCCCCGAGGACATAGGTCAGGTCTTGCTTGACCCACGCGATGTTGCCGAACTGGTAGCCCGCGAGCGTCACCGAAACGACCCAGAGCGCCGCCCCGGTCACGTTGTAGATGGCGAACCCGCGGTACCGCATGCCGCCGACACCCGCGACGAACGGGGCGAGCGTCCGGACGACCGGAACGAAGCCCGCAAGGTCGTGTGATCGTCGAGGAGGTCGTAGGTTATCTTGCCATTGGCGAATGTGCCGACGCGATGACGGTGTCACAGCAGGCCTTTCCTATGGACACCGGCGTCGGGTTCGGCACGGACGACCAGGGCGCGCCGGCCTTCGTCAGGTCGAGCGCATGGGCCAGATTCGGAAACGGTGTCAGCAGCTACATCGTGTCGCCGAGCACCAGGGGAGCGGCCTCGTGGCCGTTCTGGGGGGCGCCGGAAAAGGTCCAGGCGACGCGAAGCTTCTCGACATTGCCGGCGTTGATGTCAGCAAGTTGGTTGAAGCGGGTCTTCACGCAGTCGCGCGTCTGGCTATGCCATTCACCTGCCGGATCATTGACCGCCAGGTTGGCCATTGGCCGTCGGCGTTCCCGGTGGTGCCGACAGTGTCGGCGCAACGACGCCCAGGCTCCAGGCCACCACGGGAGAGAGAAGCGCGGTCGAACCAATCAGAAGGGCTGCAATGAAGCCCTTGTTGCGACCAGCCGACCGCGGAACACGTCAGGGGCCCTCTTCCACTGGCATTGAGAGGTGCATGTGCATTGCTCCAGAAGAGTTTCTCGCGCCGACAGAACGCGTGACAATTGGCGTGCGCGCTACTTTTTCGGAGTTGTCCCCGCTACCATCGCTCCTTCGTGTGCCTTGCCTTCGTTCATTTCACTGGCCATCTTCGCTTTCGCGTTTGCCTCGCAGGTCTTTTTCTCGTCGCCGTTCATCGACTTGCAAGCGCCTAGTCTCCTGTTCTCCTCCGCCTTGGCGTCTGCCTTCTTATCGCCCGTCGTCTTGGCCATCGTGCTGTAGCTGTCTCCCTTGATTGCCGGTGGGCTGGCGGTCGGATCGGTCGCGCATGCCCATACGGGAAGAGTCGCGACGGCGACCCCGGCACAGGTGCGGAAAAGCATGTTCATCGTCATCTCCTTCATTTGCTAAGGTTGTGCTTCGAAACCTAGCCACGAGCCCAACGGCAATCAATCGCTACGGCCTCTCTGCACAATATCATAAGATGATATATATTGTCGCGAAACGTCTCCTGCAAACGTCTTACGGAACCATACGATCATGTCCTACAAGACTTCCATCTCGAAGACTGAATTCATCACCCTCGCCCACTTTCGCTACCAGCTTCGGTGCTTCTTGCGGTTCAGCGAAGAAGCCGCCAAGGGCGAGAACATTACGTCCCTTCAATATCAGCTCATGCTTCAGATCAAGGGCGTACCCAAGAGACGGTGGGCATTGATTGGCGAGCTGGCCGAGCGTTTGCAGATGGCGCCGCACGGCGTCGTGGCGCTGGTCTCCCGATGTGAGCGCGACGGGCTCGTGGCTAGAGTCGCCGACAAGGTGGACCGACGCCAGGTGCGAGTGTTTCTCACCGACGCCGGCGCGCGCGCGGTACGTCGCATTGCCTTGTTGCACAAGGACGAACTGGCCTCGCTGTCCGCGCTGGTTCGCGCAATGCAGTTTTCAAGAAGCGCGGAAACTCGCAGAGAACCCCCGGCATGACGAATGCCCCGCGGTTTCTTGGGTTCCGTCCGCCTCGCGAATTGCATCGAATGACCGATCGACGCTGTGCACAAGTCTCTTCGGGGAGCGCTCTGCCTTCTGGGACTGTTTCTTGTCGGAGTGAGGAGCGCGTCGGCCAGTCCTCGATCAAACCGCACAGGCGGAGCAGAATTTTCCCCGGTCGTTGGAGCCCTGGGTTCTGGTGTGTCTGTCCGCGAGCATCGTCGTCTACGCGATCGGACTACACCGGCTACGGGGTCACCCCGGCCGCGGCTGGGGCGTGAGTGCGCTGCAGCTGACCGCATTCGCAGCCGGATGGTTCGCGCTGATCGTTGCCCGGTCTCGCCTTTGGACCCGTTCGATAGCCAGCTCTTTTCTCCACACATGATGCAACACGAGTTGCTCATGATCGTCGCCGGCGCGTTGAGAAGAATTCCGTCCGGACGACGAGGTCCACAACGACGCCGTCGTGCTGCGCAACGTGATGCCGGGGCGCTCAGCGGCAGCTTGCCGATGGATCGAACTCTCCGAACGCCAACGTCGGTCAGCGATAGCCGACGCGCCCACCACATAGTCACGCAACAGAGCCTTTTCGTAATGCCCTTCGCCCCACAACTCACGCAGCGCGTCTCTTGCGTTCACCACACAGGATGGCTTGCGCTGCGCGTCGACGACGGGAGCGTGGAGGAAGTCACGCGCCTGCATCATCGACAGGACATCGGGCCGGCAATCGGTATCGACGCAGAAGGTCACGGAGCGAGATGCCCAAACGTTTGGCAAACGGCGTCCCCGAGGGCGTTCGGTGCGAGCAACTGATCGGCGCGCTCAAACTCGCCTGGACGTTCCATACCGGTGACGAGGAACGAACCGGTGACCCCGGCGGAGACCACCGGCGAGAACGTGCCGCTCAAGGAGCCGGCAAGTTCGGACGAGATGCCCTCGTAGGTCTTTCCCGGCCGGCACTGCAAGTCACAAACCGAGATAGCGCTGCAATATCTGCGGCTGCGCCTTGATCTCTTCGGCGGGGCCCTCGTGCACGATGTGCCCGTTGTTGATGATGTAGACGCGCTGCGCCAGCGTCAGCGTGGCCGCGAGATTCTGCTCGACCAGCACGATGGTCAGGCCCGCCGCGGCCAGATCGCGGCAGACATTCATCAGTTCGCGCACGATCAGCGGCGCGAGCCCTTCGAACGGCTCGTCCAGCAGGATGATCTTGGGATCGCGGATGAGGGCGCGGGCAATCGCCAGCATCTGCTGCTCGCCGCCCGACAGGTCGGTCCCGCGGCTGGTGCGCCGCTCCTTCAGTCGCGGGAACATCTCGTAGATGCGATCGAGCGGCCATCTGTTGGGCGCCGTCAGGCCGGCCAGGATCAGATTCTCCTCCACGTCCAGGCTGCCGAACACCCGCCGCTCTTCATGCACCAGCTGCATGCCCGCGCGCGCGATCCCGTGGCTCTTCTTGCCGGCGAGCTCCACCCTGTCGAGCGTCACCGAGCCGGTCCGCGGCGTCACCACCCCCATCAGGCTTTTCAGGGTGGTGCTCTTGCCCGCGCCGTTGCGCCCGAGCAGCGCCACCACCTCGTTTTTCTCCACTCGCAAGCCGACGTCGAACAGGATGTGCGAATCGCCGTAGTAGCTGTTCAGCCCCTTGACTTCGAGCAGGCTCATACCGCCAGCTCCGCCTCGTCCATGCCGCCGAGGTACGCTTCCTGCACCAGAGCGTTGCCCTTGATCTCGTCGGGTGTGCCTTCGACCAGCACGCGGCCTTCCTGCAGCACGGTGATTCGCTCGGCCAGCTCGAACAGCGCGTCCATGTCGTGATCGATGATGATCATGGTGCGGCCCTGGGCGATCGACTTGAGCAGCCGCACGGTTTCGACACGCTCGCGCGGGCTCATGCCTGCCAGCGGCTCGTCCAGCAGCAACAGGGTGGGCGACGACGCAAGGGCCAGGCCGATTTCCAGCCGGCGTTTCTCCCCGTACGCCAGTTGCGACACCGGCGTGTCGGGACGCGCGGTGAGGTTCACCAGCTGCAGCGTGTGCTCCACCTGCTCCTGGAGGCCGCGGATCTTCGACAGCCGCCCGAACATATCGAGCTTGAACTTGCCGCGCAACTGCGCCAATGCGGCGATGGTGAGGTTCTCACTCACGGTCAGCTTGTTGAAGAGCTGGTTGACCTGGTAGCTCTTGGTCAGGCCGAGCTGGCACACGTCGACGATGCTCATGCCGGTGATGTCGCGACCCTCGAAGATGATCGAACCCGACGTCGGCGGCACTTCGCACGTGAGCATCTTGAAAAAGGTCGTCTTGCCGGCCCCGTTCGGGCCGATGATGCCGCGCAGCTCGCCTTGGTGCACGGCGAAGTCGATGCCCTCGTTGGCGAGGACGCCGCCGTAGCGCTTGGTGAGGCCCTTGGCTTGCAGCAGCGGCCCCTGGTAGTCGTTGGGAACCGCATGCCGCGCCGCCATGGGCGCGACCGGGGCCGCCGCCGCAACGGGAGCGGCTTCTTGCACCGGCTCGGAGGCGGCCTTGACCCTGCCGCTCATGAGCGCGAACAAGTCCTTGATGCCACCGATGATTCCCTGCCGCAGGAAGCACACCAGCAGCACGAACACCAGGCCCAGCACCAGCTTCCACGCCGCGCCCAGCTTCAGGGTGGCCTGCAGGAAGTCCTGCAGGAACAGCCAGACGCCCGCGCCAACGAGCGGGCCGAACAGCGTGCCGCGTCCGCCGATGGCGGTCTGCATGATGAGCTGGCCCGAGGTGTCGAACATGAAGGCGTCCGGGGGCATGAATCCCTGCAACACGCCCAGCAGGCCGCCGGCAAAGCCCGCGTAAGCGGCTGCGATCACGAAGGCGGTGAGCTTGTAGGCCTGCACGTTATGGCCGACCGCCGCCGCGCGCAGCGGGTTCTCGCGGATCGCGGTGAGGATGGCGCCGACGGGCGAGCGCACGATGCGCAGTGCGATCACGATACCGACGAAATAGCAGAACGCGAGAAACGGATAGAGCGACCAGCCGGAGGTGAAGTTCAGCGTGGTGAAGCCGAGGTCGAAGCTGGGGGTGGGCACGCCTGGCAAGCCGTTCTCACCACCGGTCCAATCGGAGAGCGGATTGAACTCGACGAAGAAGAAGATTTCGGCGATGGCCACCGTGATCATCGCGAAATAGATCCCTGTGCGCCGCAGCGCGAGCAAGCCGATCAGGTAGCCCACCAGCGCGGCGGCCACCATGCCGATGAAGAGTGCCGGCACCACATGCGCAAACCCAGCGCCAGTGAGCAGGTAGGCGGCGACGAAGCCGCCGGTGCCGTAGAACGCCGACTGGCCGAACGAGAGGAGGCCCGTGTAGCCGAACAGGATGTCAAAGCCGATCCCGAACAGGCCCCAGACCAGGACGCGGTTGACGGTGTTGGGGGCGGCATCGATATGGGGCATCACGAAGGGCACCGCGATCAGGACCGCTGCCGTGACAATCTCGACCAGAACAGGTCGTTTGCTGAACATCAGCAGGAAGCCTTCATTCGCGACCGCGCGCGCCGAAAAGGCCCCGTGGGCGCACCAGCAGCACCAGTGTCATCGCCGCAAAGAGCATGACGTACGCGTAGCCGGGGTTGACCATCGAGGTGAGGCTGATGATCTCGCCCGCGATCAGGCCGCCGACCACCGCCCCGGGAAACGAGCCCACGCCGCCGATCACGACGACGACGAAGGTCTGCACCAGGATCGCTTCGCCCATGTCGGGCGACAGCGACACCACCGGCGCGTTGACGATGCCTGCGAAACCGGCCGCCATCGCGCCGATCCCGAACACGACCATGAACACGCGATACACGTCGATGCCGAGCGAATCGACCATGACCGCGTCTTCGATGCCGGCGCGCACGATCATGCCTAGCCGTGTCCGGTAGAGGACGATGAACAGCACCAGCAGCGCTACCGCCACGATGCCGACGACGGCCAGCCGGTAGGTGGGGTAGAACATCACGCCCAGCGAGGTGATGCCGGACAGCGCGGACGGGGCCGCCACGCTCTTGGAGTCGCTGGTAAAGAAGAAGCGGACGATCTCGACGAAGACGATTGACAGCCCGAAAGTGACCAGCAGCTGGTCTTCGTGCGGGCGACCATAGAAGTGCCGGATGATGACCCGTTCCATCACCACGCCGACCACCAGCATGAACAGCGTGCCGGCGATCACGGCGACCACGAAGGAGCCGGTAGCCTGGAATGCAACGTAACCCGCATAGCCGCCGAGCATGAACATCGCGCCGTGTGCCAGGTTCAGCACGCCGAGCGTGCCGTAGATGATCGTCAGCCCCGAGCTGATGAGCGCGAGCAACGCGCCCTGGGCGAGCCCGTTGAACAGTTGCGAGAGAAAGTTGGACCAGCTGATCATGGCGGGCGAAAAGGGGCGCGGCAGGCGGCAATTGCCGTCTGCCGCGCCTATTCGGTGCAGTGGCGGATCAGGTGTACGGGCCGAGGTTGCAGCCGAAGGCGTCGGGCTTCTGCATGAGGCCAGCGCCCGGTACGACTTCCACCACTTCCCAGTAATCTTCCTTGCTCTTCATGTCCTTGGGCGCCTTGCCCTTGACGATCACCACGGGGCGGATCAACTGGTGGTCAGCGGCCCGCCATTGCACCTCGCCTACCACCGAGTTGAGCTTGCGCGGCGACTCGTAGGACTTGATCACGTCGGGTGGATAGAAGGTGCCGGCGTGCTCGACGGCTTCGGCCCATAGAGCGAACTCCATGTAGGCGTTTTCGGCGCCCCACTCGGGCTTGTAGCCGAACTTCTTTTCGAACTCGTCGACGAACATCTTGGCCAGCGGGTACCTGTCTTCCAGCGTCCACCAGAAATCGGTGGCGGCGTACACGCCCTCGGTGATTTCGGGGCCGACCTCGCGGGCCAGGAACGGGATCTGGTAGGGGATCACCAGCTTCATCTTGGGCAGCAGCCCGAACTGCTTGGCCTGCTGGGTGGACAGCACCGCATCGTGGCCCCAGTTCACGTTGATCAGAAATTCGGCGCCGGAATTGGCGATGTTGGTGAGGTACGAGCTGAAGTCGGGCGCGCCCAGCGGCGACACCTGGTTGGTCACCATCTGCCAGCCGCCGTTCTTGGCCAGGTAGTCGTTGACCGACTTGGTGACGGTGTGGCCGTAGGTGTAGTCAGGCGTCATGAACGCGGCCTTCTTGTTCTTGCCGTAGGCCTTGAGCAGCGCCGGGCCGATCGCGTTGGCCGCCGTCTCGCCATAGAAGTTCTGGCGCACGCCGTAGCGCACGCAGTCCTTGCCGGTGGTGTCGTTCGAGCCGGAGATGCCGCACACGAACAACACCTTCTCGCGCTGGGCCAGCTTGTTCAGCGCCACGGCCACGGCGCTGGACGTCCCGCCGGTGATCATGATCGCCTTGTTCTCAGTGATGAAGCGCTGCTGGGCCTGCACCGCGTCGTTAGGCTTGGCGGCCGAGTCGGCGACGCCGTATTTCAGCTCCTTGCCGAGCACGCCCTTAATGGTCTTGGGCGAGATCTGCTTGATCAGCGGATGGCCTGCATTGATGTGCTCGATCGCAAGCTGGTAGCCCTTGAGCTCATCCTCGCCCTGCACCGCGTAGGTGCCGGTGCGCGGCACGCTGATGCCGATGAACACCGAATTTCCGGACGCGCCGGCCGGCCAGGTGCCGATCGGGGGTTGGTCGGCGGCCAGGGCTTTCGATGCGAACCCTGCCGGCAGTGCCAGCCCGCCGGCCACGCCGAGGCCGGTGCGGATGAAGTGGCGGCGGCCGTGGATGAATGAACCTGAATTGCGATCTTGCATGGGCGTCCTCATGAGCGGTTGATTCCGGCCGAGATGTATCGTGACACGATATATTGGAGTCTAAGAAGAGGGCCGGCCTCGCGCGTATCGGAGTTACCCTATCCCCTACGCGCTGCCGTAGAACTTCCCGAGAGGACGACTCCTTGTTGTTGAAGAGGGCTGAAAAGCGGTTCAAGCTGGCCACCCGCGACTACGCACAGCTTGCGTCGTTTCGCCATGCCCTGCGCGGCTTCCTGCGCTTCAGCGAAGCCACGGCCGCGCGAGAAGGACTGACTTCGCAGCACTACCAGGCGATGTTGATCCTGCGGGGGTGGCCGGACGACCAGCCGGTCTCGATCAATGATCTAGCGCAGCAACTCCTGATCAAGCACAACAGCGCCGTCGGCTTGGTGGACCGCCTGGCCAATGAAGGCCTGGTCGTACGCGAGCCCTCGACCGCCGACCGTCGCAAGGTCGAATTGCGCCTCTCGTCGCGCGGCCGGCAGGTGCTAGCCAGGCTCGCGGCGATGCACCGCGACGAACTGCGGCGTATCGGGCCAATCATGAAGCGATTCTTCTCAGAGCTCACGCACGACCAGGGCAGCAGCGGCGATTTAGCGGCCGCGGGACAGCCGCCCTCGAAATGAAGGCCGGACGCGGCGATCAGCGACGCTGGCGGACCCGCCGGACCTCGATGATCGAGCCGGCTCAGGCTGCATGTCTTTCGCGCGACACCTCGGCCGCCTCGAGAAGCAGCGAGGCCATGTTCTGGGAATCGGGTACTCGACCGTCTGCTTTCCAGCGAGACAATTTAGATATCCGATTGGACGCTGTGGGTCGGTGAACGCGGGTCGTCTGATCGGATGAGATGCCGCGAAGCGGACGCACTCGCCCAGCGTATGTTGGTGAGCCCCTAACTGACAGGAGTCCGTCATGGAGCACACCCAAGGGGCCGCGCATCGCGAGCCATGGAACAAGGGCAAGATCGTTGGCCAGAAGGCCCCGCTCAAGCTGAAGGACATCTGGGCGCTACGACGTAACGGATGACACGTAGGGCCCCGGATCGACGCACGGCGCTGTCACCGCCGGCGCCTGCGCATTGCCCGCTGTCCTGGAACTCTTGCGGTAGCCGTCGGCGACGTGGTCCGTCGCCAAGCAGAGTTTATAGAGCCGAACCTTATCGGACCACGCCGACTTGGAGGTCGCCTCGGCGGCTCTGGCTTTGGCGTCGTCGCTGACGGGCGGCAGCTTCGCCAGCACGGGGCTGGCGATCGCGGCGGCGATCAGGATGGNNGCCGATCGTGCCCATGTAGATGTGGGCGAGGAAGAGCGCGACCATGAGCAGGGCAGCGATGGCATGGATGATATTGGCGACCTGCATGTCGTCGCGCCAGTAGGCCAGGCCCGGCACCAGCTTGTCGAGGACGAGGCCCGAGCCCACGACGATGCTGCCGAGGATGAGCACGCCGCCCCAGAAGACGAACTTCTCGCCGGCGTTGAAGCGGTGCGAGGGCGGCTCCTGGCCGCTGAACATGCCGCCGCCCTTGCGCAGCCAGACGAGATCGGCCCGGCTCGGCCAGTTGCTGCGCAGGAAGGTGAAGAAGAGGATGACCAGCGAGACGGCGAACAGCGGCCCGGCGAAGTTGT
>PLZH01000057.1:0-171 GCA_003152055.1 Burkholderiales bacterium | reverse complement strand
GCGCGGCGCGCTCGAAATAGGTGAACCTCTCGATGACACGGCCGGTGCCGGGCACTTGGCCGCCCATCGGTCCCTTGGCCCAGTAGTAGAGCGCCAGCGCCAGCACGACGACGATGACGAGGGCGCCGCCGTACGGGACGATCCAGCCGTCGCGAATCTGCCGCCAGGCCT
>PLZH01000107.1 GCA_003152055.1 Burkholderiales bacterium | reverse complement strand
CGTTGGACTTGGTGACCAGCGTGAGTTGCCTGCGCGGCCGCTTGCGCGCGAGTTCGAAGGCGAAGCGGTGGATGCGTTGGACCCCGGCGCGGGTGAACACCGCGGTCTCGGTGCCCACTTCGATCGGCAGCCCGCGGTGCGCGCGTCCGCCGTGCCCGGCGTACTCACCCTCGGAGTTCTCGCGGATGATGACCCAGTCGATGTCGGCGCCGTTGGCCAGCGGGCTCTTGATGCCCGGAAGCAAGCGCGCCGGACGCACGTTCGCGTACTGGTCGAAGCCCTGGGCTATCGGCAGCCGCAGCCCCCACAGCGATACATGGTCTGCAACCTCCAGGCTGCCGACGGCGCCGAAGAAGATCGCATCGAAAGACCTCAGCCGCTCCAGCCCGCCTTCGGGGATGTAGTGGCCGCGCTTGAGGAAGTTCTCGGAGTTCCAGTCGAAACGCTCGACCGCGAGGCGAAAGCCCCCATCGACCGCGGCGCTCGCGGCCAGCACCTGCAACCCGGCGGCGATCACCTCGGGCCCTATCCCGTCGCCAGGGATGGCGGCGAGGCTGTATTCGCGCATGCATCTCTCCCAAGGCCCGCTCGCGAAGGTTGCCGGGTGCATCACCTTGCCCGCATTCCGGGCGCAAACGCGGGCACCGTCCTCACGCTCGACTGACGAAGCGCACGGCGCAGCCGAATTGCTGGCTGCCGGCGCCGCCGCGGTCATCGAAGCCCGGTTCGCCGGGCCAGCGTCCGCTGATAGCGGCGGCGGCTCACTTGACGTGGCTGCGCCAGTTGAACTGTTGCTTGAAGCCGAGCAGGCGCTTGATCTTCTCGTTGCTCAGCAGGGTTTCGAATTCGCCCAGCGTCTTCTTGAGCGGTACGGTCGGATAGAAGCGCTTGAGCAGTTCGGCCGTCGGCAGGTCGGACGAGACATCGTCGGCGGCAACGTTCATCACTTGGAAGCCCAGGCCGTCCTTGTCGACGGCCAGACGTGATGCGGTGGCCAGGTCGCGCGCATCGATGTAGCTCCAAGTGATGCGGCGGCGGAAGCCCGGATCCTTGAAGTACTCCGGAAACTTCGCGTAGTCCACCGGATCGATTACGTTGCCGATGCGCAGGCAGTAGATGTCCGAGCCCGTGCGGGCATGGAATGCCTTGGCTGTGGCTTCGTTGACCACCTTTGACATCGCATAACTGTCCATCGGATCGACGGGATACTGCTCGTCGAGCGGGAGGTACTCGGGCATGCGGTAGTTGTCGGCGAAGACGATGCCGTAGGTCGTCTCGCTCGAAGCGACGATCACCTTCTTGATTCCGTACTTCGACGCCGCATCGAGCACGTTGTAGGTGCTCATCACGTTGATCCGGAAGACCTCGTTGTCCGGGTGCGTCATGATCCGCGGGATCGCGGCGAAGTGGATGATGGCGTCGATCGGCATCGGCTTGATCGACTCGCTGAACTCATGCCGCACCATCGTGCTGCACAGAGCATTGAAGACCTGGCCGGCATCGGTGAGGTCGGTGATGACAGTGCGGGCCAGCGAATCGCGCAGGACAACGCGGTCCAGGTTGAGCACCTGGTGCCCGTGGTCGAGCAGGTCCTTGACGACCCATTTGCCGGCCATGCCGCTGCCGCCGGTGACGATGATGTTCTTTCCCATTGCAGTTCCTTCGGTGGAGTGTGTGTCGCTTGCAGGTGTCGATCGCCCTCGGCGATCGTCTCAGTTGAGTTTTTCGAGGGCCACGCGCACGGCCTCGACCCCGCTTTGCGGTGAGGACAGGACGGGCACCTTCAGGTCGGTGAGCGAGGGGACCAGCCGCGCCATGGACACCTGGGCCAGCACGATGACATCGACCTTGTCGGCTAGGGTCCGGATCGTTCGCTTGACGATGTCGTCGTGCAGGTCGCCCTTGCCGTCGAGCAGCGCCTGGAAGGCTCCTTCTGCCAGCGCCTCGGTAACCTCTATGGCGCGCCCCGCGGTCGCGGCCTTGGCCTTGATCAGCCGAACGGTCGGCTCGAGCGTCGTCTTGACGGTGGCGACGACGCCGATCCGCGGCCCGGCAGCGACGGCCTGCTCGGCCATCACCTCGTCGATCTTGATGAGGGGGATGCCTATGGCCGGGCGTGCAGCACTGGCCGCCTCGCCCACCGATGAGCAGGCATTGAGCAGGGCAGCGGCCCCCATCTGTTGCCCCAACTGCATGTAGGAGAAGATGCGGCCGGTGACGGCTTCGGTGAGGTGGCCTGCCGCCATCACATCGTTGAGCAGGCTGTCGTCCATGATGTTGACGACGCGCACGTCGGGCAGGATCTGCTGGAACTGCTGCTTGATGGGCTGCACGGTGGCAGGCCCGGTGTGGACGACGACGACGGTTCTCATCAGGTATTCCTTGTGAATNNGATGATGGCCATGCCGCGTGCCGCCAACTCCTGCAGCAGGCGGTGCACATCGGCCTTGGCGGCGATGTCGATGCCTCGCGTCGGCTCGTCGACGATGAGAATCTTCGGCGAGCGTGCGACCCATTTTGAAATGACAACCTTCTGCTGGTTGCCGCCGCTGAGGTTGCCGGTGGTCTGTTCGACCGACGGTGTCTTGATGCCGAGCCGCTGGACGAACTTCTGGCACGCCACGGTCTCCGCGAGACGGTTGATGAACTGCAGCGTGGAGTAGGCCTCGAGGTGCGTGAGGCTGAAGTTCTCGCGGATGTTCATGCCAAGCACCAACCCTCCGGCCTTGCGGTCCTCGGTGACGAAGCCGAGGCCGCCTCCGATCGCCGCTCGCGGACTGCGGATGGCGACCGGCCGGCCGCCGAGCTCGATGCTCCCGTCGTAGGCCCGCAGGCCGAAGATCATCTCCATCAGCTCGGTGCGTCCGGCGCCGACCAAGCCGAAGAAGCCGAGGATCTCCCCCTCGTGTACGCGGAAGCTGCAATCGCGCACCGGGGCGGTGTGCGCCGTCCGGTGCTTGAGTGTCAGGCCCTTGGCTTCGAGAGCGACGGTCTGCGTCGCATGGCAATGGTAGCCGCCGTAGAGATCGTCCTGCTCGCGGTCGACCATCATCCGGACGAGCCGCGCGCGGTCGAGCTGCTCGACCGGCAGCGTGTCCACGCAGGCGCCGTCGCGCAGCACGGTCACGCGGTCGGCCAGATCGAATATCTCCTCCAGCCGATGCGTGATGTAGATGATGCCGATGCCATCCGACCTGAGCTTGCGGATGGTCTCCTTCAGCACCGTCGCCTCATGGTGGCTGAGCGAAGCCGTCGGCTCGTCCATGATGACGATCTTCGAATGGTTCGAAATCGCCTTCGCGATCTCGACCATCTGCTTTTGGCCGACGCTGAGATTCGCGACGCGAGTGTCGGGATCCAGATGCATGTCGAGCGAGTCGAGCAGCTGGCGCGTCTGGGCATGCATCGCGCGCCGGTCGAGGAAGCCGAACGCGTTGGCGATCTCCTTGCTGAGGAAGATGTTCTCGGCGATGGTCAGGTTGTCGACGACCGACAGCTCTTGGTAGATGATGCACACGCCGAGTTCGCGTGCGTGTGCCGTGCCCGTCAGGTGCTCCACCTGGACGCCGTCGATCCAGATCTCCCCGCCGCGGTCAGGCTGGTAGACACCCGTCATGATCTTCATCAGGGTGCTCTTCCCGGCGCCGTTCTCGCCCGCGATCGCGAGCACCTCGCCGCGATCCACGTGCAGGCTCACCCGACTCAAGGCCTTGACGCTGCCGAAAGTCTTGGAGACGTGCTTGACTTGCAAGAAGGGCACTGCGCGTGGCTCCGGACGAGGGGCCCGCGGACGGGCCCGGCTCGATATCGTTACTTGGTGTAGGAGTCGAGGTTCTGGCTGTTGACGACGTTGACACCGGTGTCGACATTCTTCGGCGACTTCTCCTTGCCGGTGATCTGGTCCACCAGGTGCTCGACCGAGAGCTTGCCCATCGTGACCGGGCGCTGGACCATGATCCCCTGGATATAGCCCTCCTTCACGCCCTTGATGGTGTCGGGCAGATCATCGAACGCGAAGACCTTCACGGCGCCCTTCTTGGCTCCGAACTCCTTGGTCGCCATGACCTTGGACACCGCCGGGCCGCCGACCTGGCTCACGCCGAAGATGCCCTTGAGCGCCGGATGGCCGCGAAAGATGGTCTCGGTGACCGAGACGGCCTTGGCCAGGTCGTCTTCGGTGCCCTCGGTGGCCACGATCTTGATCTTCGGATACTTGGCCAGCGACTTCTTGATGCCGTCGATGCGCTCGTTGAGGTTCACGGCGCCAAGCTGGCCGGTGATGATGGCCACTTCACCCTCGCCACCGATGGCCTTGGCCATCGATTCGCCCATCGTCTCGCCCGCGGCCGAATTAATCGTGCCGATGTACATCGAACGGCCGCTGTTGGGCGAATCCGAGTCGAAGGTCAGGACCTTGATGCCGCTGGCCATGGCCTTCTTGATCGCCGCCTCGACCGACTTCGGCTCGTTGACCGAGATGGCGATGCCGTCCACCTTCTTCGAGATCAGGTCTTCGAGGATGCGAACCTGCGTCGAGCCCTGCGTGTTCTGTGGGACAACCCACTGGTATTGCACGCCGAGCTTGTCGGCCTCGGCCTTGGCGCCGTTGTTGCAATCGTCGAAGAACGGCACGGCAACCTTCGGGATGACGGCGATCTTGATGTCCTTGAGGTCCTTCGCGGTGGCGTTCATCTGCACCGCCAACGAAAGCGGAAGCGCCATCAAGGAAGCCTGGAACAGCGACAGAAGTTTCTTCATGAGGTTTTCTCCGGGTGTTGATTGAGTGATGCCCTTTCGAGCATGAAAACGGATTGAGTGGGATGCAGCTTCGGTCTGTCTTGCTGGGTCAACGCTCCTTTCTGGCATGGCGCCACACGTCGATGCTCACGGCAATCAGGATGACGCCGCCAGTGATGGTCTGCTGTGCATACGTGTTGATGTTCATGAGAACCACCCCGTTGGCGATGATGCCGGTCAATGCCGCGCCGAGGATCGCGCCTTGCACGCTGCCGACACCACCCGAGAGACTCGCGCCGCCGATGACGGCTGCCGCGATGACGTCGAGCTCGATGCCGAACCCTGACGCGGGTTCGGCCGACAGGTAGCGCGAGAAGGCGACGATGCCGGCAATCGCCGAGATCGCGCCCGCCAGCGTGTAGACGACGAGTTTGACGCGCGAGGTGTTGACGCCGCTCAGCCACGCGGCCTGCTCGTTGCCCCCGGTCGCATAGACATGGCGGCCAAACGTCGTGAACCTCATGATCACGGAGAACGCCGTCGCGAGCACCAGCATGATGATCACCGGCGCCGGCACAAGACCGACATAACCCTGGCCGATGGCGTTGAAGACCTCCGGCGTATCGGGTGTGACGGGAACGCCGCGGGTCACGATGTACATCAGCCCGCGGCCGATACTCAAGGTGCCCAGCGTCGCGATGAACGGTGGCAACCGTCCGGCGGTAACGAGCAGGCCGTTGGTCAAGCCGAAGACGAAGCCGACGCCCAGCCCGAATGACACGCAGACGACGGTTGGAAACCCGTTCTGGAAGGCCAGCGCGGTGACAAGGCCGGACAGACCCATCACGGAACCGACCGACAGGTCGATGCCGCCGGTGACGATCACCATGACCATGCCAACTGACATGATGGCGGTCAACGAAAACGAACGAAAGACGCCCATCAGGTTGTCCGTCGTCAGGAAGTACGGCGTGACCAGCGCTATGCCTGCGCTCACCAGCAGGAGTGCCAGCAGCACGCTCATCTCCTGTGCGCGCAGCAAGCCGAGCAAGACACGCGGGAGCGAAAGTGCGCTCCAGCGACTCGGCGATGTCGATCCAACTTCCACAGTGTCTCCTCGGGGTCTGGCTGCAGCGCGCCGCGACCCTGCTGGCTGGGCCGCTCAGCGCATGGGACGCGCCTGCCAAACTCACGCTTCTTCGAACGGAAACGAATTCACCGAGGTCACAATGTAGGATCGAACCTGATGCAGCGAGCGACCAGCAATTCAAACTATCGTTAACCTGAAGTCAACAATGCACGCGCCATGGGCACCCCCATCCAACCCGCTGATCTGGGTTTCTTCTCGACCCTGGTTGCTTCCGGGAGTTTGAGCGCTGCGGCGCGCGAGCTGGGCATCACGACGTCCGCGGTCAGCAAGCATCTGGCACAGATGGAGGAGCGCCTGGGCGTGGCGCTGGTGCACCGCACGACGCGACGCATGGCCATGACGCCCGAGGGCGAGATCTGTCTCGAACACGGCCGCCGGATCCTCAGCGAGATCGACGAACTCGGGCAATTGCTAGGCGACGCCAGGGTGGTCCCCAAGGGTCTGTTGCGGGTCAACGCCACGCTTGGCTTCGGCCGCCGCGAAGTCGCGCCAATCATCTCTCGCTTTGTGCTCGAACATCCGCAGGTCGAGGTGCAGTTGCAGCTCTCGGTCAACCCGCCGCTACTGGCGGACGACGCCTTCGATGTCTGCGTGCGCTTTGGCGAGCCACCAGACTCGCGCGCGGTTGCGCGCCGCATCGCGACGAACCGGCGGCTGCTATGCGCGTCGCCCGCCTACCTGTCGCGCCACGGGTACCCCAAGACGCCGCGCGACCTGGCGGCACACAATTGCATCGGTATCCGCCAGGGCGACGAGGCGCATGGCGTCTGGCGGCTCGGAGTCGGGTGCGCCGGCAACCGGCGCACCGAGGCCGTGAAGGTACGCGGCAATCTGGTCACGAACGACGGCGAGATCGCCGTCAACTGGGCGCTCGCGGGGCACGGCATTCTTATGCGCGCGGAGTGGGACATCGCCGATCATCTGCGCAGCGGGCGGCTGGTGCAGGTCCTCTCACAGTACGAAACTCCAGACGCCGACATCTTTGCCGTGTACCCGCAGCAGCGCCAGCACTCGACGCGCGTCCGTGCCTTCGTGGACTTCCTGGCGCAATCGCTGCAGCGGACCTGATGCCGCCGCGGGTTCAACCATTACCCCTGTCGCGGAATCCCCGCGCGCCGGTCGGTCATGAATCGGTGTTCTGGCAAGCCGCGCCACCCGGGGTTGACCGAAAACACACCGCCGGCGTTCGGTTCGGCGCGCAGCGTTTGGCCATCTAGCCCCAATACTCGTCACTTACTCAGCAGTCCGAAATATA
>PLZH01000192.1 GCA_003152055.1 Burkholderiales bacterium | reverse complement strand
GACCTAGCGTCGGACATGAGCGTCAGCCGCAGGCTGGCGCAAGCTGCCTAAGCTGTTGCCGACGAAATATCCGCTAGGAGTCATAGGCTGGCTCCATGATGCCTCGAACCAGAGCTCTATTCTGCCGATCGCCAATGATCGGGGACCTTCTTGTCGTTGAGGTGGCGCACCCGAGCAACCAATGGGCGATGTCCCATCTGCTTTGCGCTCTCAATGGCCTCCTTTTGGGTACTGAACGGGCCGAGCGTAGGGGTTCGATCCGCAAACTCAATTTGATACTTGCCGTTTGGTGTTGGTTCTACATACACGTTTGACATCGCGACCGCTCCTTACTGATGATGACTTTGCAAGACTGCCATCCTTATTATGTGACGGCAATCTTCGGAGACGGCGTCCCGGGTCCAGCGAGGACGTGTCTTAGACGAGAGCGTGGGAAGCGCCAGAAGCGACTCTCGGCGGCGCTGGACCTCAATACGAGTTCGAGGGGGCAGCCACACCATCGCGGCGACCGCTGGAGGCCAAGCCGCCGCCGTGCAGTGTGACATCAGTGACCGCGCTAACGTCAATGCCGTGGTGGCGACCTTCATCTTCTCCACGCGCCCGGCCAAGAATTCAGGTTCGATGAACGTGTTGAGCAGCCCTGCGCTTGCACCCGGGCGCATGGCCACATGCCACGTCGGGCCCTTGTGCACGCCCTGGTAGCCCGCGTCGCCGAACGCCGCTTCCTCGTCCAAGGCGCGGGTCTAGCACGCGCAGGCAGCGCTGCACGTCTGAAAAGCTTTGCAGGCTCGTCTTCAGTTCGAGATTGCGGACTGGCGCGGTGCTCGTCTCGTCACCGGTCGTTTCTTTCATCGATTGGTCATGTTTCTGTCACGGAGAGCGATAACCATTGAATCCGCTCCCTGGTTTGCCAAATGGATGGTGATCTCGAAGTGCTGGCCTTCCCACCGATAAAAAAGTTGGAAGCAAGACGCTGGTTTGCTGACTGGCGCTGGTTGCTCGTTCTGCTGTTCCTCGCTTGCGCGATAGGGACCATTGCGTACATCGTTCTCGAAGCTCCGGGGGACGAGGTCACTGACGGCCACTGGGTAGCGCATAGCTCCCCCGTGGGAAGTGCAGCCTCTCCCTAGCCTAGTTGGTTTGCCGCATTGCTCGGCAGGGTCGAGTTCATGACCGGCGTCTCGAACCCAGCGTTCCCGAGTGCCGCGACGACACTCGAAGGCCTCAAGCTGTTCGCCAACTACCGCCTGCGCGAGAACCTCACGCTGACCGGCAGCTACCGGTTCGAGCACTACGACGCGGCCGACTGGCAACTCGACGGCGTGCTGCCGGGGACGGTTCCGAACCTGTTGACGCTGGACGAGCAGCTGCCGCATCACAGCGTCCAGGTCGTGAGCGTCGCCTTGCGCTATCGCTTCTGATCTACAGCATCGAAAGCAGTCACGCACGTCGCGTGAGGCGACTCGTGCCGAGCGACGGAGCGGCGAGCCGCTACTTCGAAGCCTGCGCCGCCTTCTCTATTTCCTTCGGCGGCTCGGGATTCTTGTGCGCGACCCCGGTGTGGCAGTCGATGCACGTCGCCTTTCCGGCGGCGAACTTCTTGTGCTGCGAGACCGCGTCCTCGGACTGCTTCATGGCGTCCATCGCCGCCGGGTTATGGCAGGTGCGGCAATTGGCGGAGTTGTTGGCGCGCATTTCGTCCCAGACAATATTGGCCAGGCGCCAGCGCTCATGGTCGAATTTCGCTTGGGTGGCGATCGTGCCGCGCAACTCGGCGTAGGCGTCCGTGGCGCCGGCGCGGGCCTTGACGATCAGCTCGGCCGGATAGCTGTGCGGGACGTGGCAGTCGACGCACGCTGGCCGCACGCCGGTGCGGTTGGCATAGTGGAGCGACAGCTTGTGCTCGGGGTAGACGAACTTCTCGTGCGAATGGCAGGTCGTGCCGCAGAATTCGTCGGTGCCGCTGACGGCCACTGCCACTTGCGTCCCGATCACGGAACCGGCCCCCACCACAAGGCCCACCAGCAGCAGAGCGAACACCGACCAGCGGGCCGACGGCGAAAACAGGGCACGCAGGAGCCGCCGGACGAGCCCCGGCCGGTTCGTTTCGTTCATACGGACACTCCTCGATGAAGCATCGACGTCGCTGCTACTTGGATGAGAGCACGATGGCGACGATGGCCTTGAGGTCGGCCTCGCTCGCCGCGACCTTCTTGTGATCGTCGGGGCCGCCGGTCTTAAGCAAGTCGACGAGCTTCGCTTGGGCCCCCGGGTCGCCCTTGTATTTCTCGGCCACGGAGGCCCACGACGGCCCCCTCTTCGTGGTCGCGGCGGTATGGCAGCTGGAGCACTTGCCGGCGGCGATGAGATCCTCGGCCGAACCGGCGAAGGCAGGTCCGCTCAAGGCCAGGACGGCTCCGGCGAGCGTCAGGGTCAGTTTCATGTCGGCTCCTCGTTGGTCGCGATCGAAGCAGCCAGTGTGTGCGTCTGCCATCGCGCGGAACTGATCAAGATCAAGTCGCGCGTTCGCAGGGAAGATTAGTTCGAACTCAGCCGCGAAAGCCATGTTCGATCCGATCGAGCAGGCGCAGTCCTGTCCGCAGCCTTCGAACTACGTCGCCGAGCAGCACGGTCGTTACTGACGGGCACACGGCACCGCCGCCGCGCGACCCTCTCGTTCGTCGCGCTCGCCCTGCGCGCACCGTCGTCGATCGAGCTCAAGCCTCAGCGGAACAGGAGGGCAACACCCAGGAGGATGGAGAACAGCACCTGCAAGCGCGCCGTCTCTGCCAGCAACGCGTTGAAGGCAGGGCCCGGCGTGTCGCGGCAGAAGCGGCGCACCTGGCCAATCGCGATCGGCAGGGCGAGCAGGGGAATCGCCTGCGCCGCACCCATGCGCAATTGCGACGCCAGAAGGGGGAGGAGCCCGAACGGCGCGAGCACGAGCACCGAGTATTCCCAGCGGCTGAAGCTTCGGCCGAGACAGACCGCGAGCGTTCGCTTGCCCACGGCCCGATCCGGCTCGAGATCGCGGTAATTGTTGACGACCAGTACCGCGGCTGCCGGCATGCCGACCATGGCCGCGGCGATGAAGACGCTGCGGTCGAGGCTGAATGTCTGCAGGTAATAGGTGCCGGTCACCGCCACCAGGCCGAAGAAGAGCCAGACCACGAGGTCGCCGAACGGCGTATACGAGATCGGTCGCGGCCCGCCGGAATACGACATCGCCGCCGCCGCCGAAGCGATGCCAGCGACGAAGATGGGCCAGCCGCCATGCCACGCGAGCAACACGCCGATCACCGTGGCCAGCGCGAAGCAGCCTCGCGAAGCGGTGCGCACCTGGCGCGGCGTCAGCAGGCCGAGGGCCGTGGCCCGCGGCAGGCCGAGGCGGCCGGCGCGATCGGTGCCGCGCTCGAAGTCGCTCACGTCGTTGTCGAGATTGGTCCCGGTCTGCAGCAGCAGCGCGCCGAGCATCGACATCAGCATCACGGACACGTCGATACGGCCGGTCTGCCTCCAAGCGAGGGCGCAGCCGACAAGTACCGGGTTGATGCCGATCGTCAGCGTGTGCGGCCGCGAGGCCACGACCCACGCGCGCAGCGCGACGAAGGCTCCGGCGGCCGAAGGCGTGGCGGGTGCGGCACTGTCTTGCTTCTGCATGGCGGCTTCCTCCAAAATCGTCGCGGCGCCGAGCCGAACATCAAACATCCGCGTAGATCATGGGACCTGTCCGCTCGTCGCCGTTGACATGGATCAGCCGGGCTCTGCGCGCCGTCCCTGCAGTCGGCGACGAGGCGCCAAGGCGGTTAGGCCCGCGCCTGCCACAGGGACGACGAACGCACAGTGGCGCGA
>PLZH01000301.1 GCA_003152055.1 Burkholderiales bacterium | reverse complement strand
GCGCGGCGATTTTCGGCAATCGTGACAAGGCGCTCGGCAACGCTCGCCAAGCCGCTCTACGTCGTCACCGGTGGCGGCCCCGGCATCATGGAAGCGGGCAACCGCGGCGCCTTCGAGATCGGCGGCAAGAGCGTCGGCCTGAACATCGTGCTCACGCACGAGCAGGTGCCCAACCGCTACATCACGCCCGAGCTCTGCTTCCAGTTCCACTACTTCGCGCTCAGGAAGATGCACTTCCTCATGCGCGCCGTCGCCCTCGTCTGCTTTCCCGGCGGCTTCGGTACGCTCGACGAGTTGTTCGAGGTGCTGACGCTGGTGCAGACCGGCAAGTCGCGGATGCGGCCGATCCTGCTTTTCGGCCGCGAGTTCTGGACCCGCCTGATCGATTTCGATCTCCTCGTCGAGACCGGCATGATCGCGGCCGAAGACGTGCACCTGTTCCACTTCGTCGAGACCGCCGAGGAAGCGTGGGCCCTGCTCGCCGCCGAATACGGCTACGACCTGCCGGACACGACGACCGGCGAACTCGCCCTCGACATCTGAAACCATGAACCGACGCGTCAGCCTGATCGGCGCACCGACCGACATCGGCGCCGGCAGCCGCGGCTCGAGCATGGGGCCCGAAGCGCTGCGCGTCGCCAATATCGGCCCGGTGCTCGAAGGCCACGGTCTCGAGGTCGCCGATCGCGGCAACCTCACCGGGCCGCCGAATCCGTGGCAGCCGCCGAGCGCCGGCTACCGGCATCTCGACGCCGTCGCCGCATGGAACCGCACCGTGCACGAAGCGGTGCATGCCGAGCTTGCCGAAGGTCGCATGCCGGTGCTCCTCGGCGGCGACCACTGCCTCGGCATCGGCTCGATCAGCGCCGTCGCGCGGTACTGCCGCGAATCGAACAAGAAGCTGCGCATTCTCTGGCTCGACGCCCACGCCGACTTCAACACCCATCTGCTGACCCCGAGCGGCAACATCCACGGCATGCCGGTCGCGGTGCTGTGCGGTTACGGGCCCCGGGAGCTGATCGAGATCGGCGGCAAGGTGCCGGCGATCAGCCCGAAGTGGGTGCGCCAGATCGGCATCCGCAGCGTCGACGCCGGCGAGAAGAAGTTCGTGCACGAGGCGGGGCTCGAGGTCTTCGACATGCGCTACATCGACGAGATGGGCATGCGCCACACGATGGAGCTGGCACTCGCGACCATCGACGCCAACACGCACCTGCACGTGAGCTTCGACGTCGATTTTCTCGACGCCGACATTGCGCCCGGCGTCGGCACCACCGTCAAAGGCGGCCCGACCTATCGCGAAGCGCAGCTCTGCATGGAGATGATCGCCGACACCGGCGCCCTCGCCTCGCTCGACGTCATGGAGCTCAATCCGGCGCTCGACGTCCGCAATCGCACGGCGGAGATCGCCGTCGATCTCATCGAGAGCCTGTTCGGCAAGAGCACGCTGATGCGCCGTTAGCGCGCGTCACTGGTTCGTCGCTTCGCAAGCGGTCCCGGCCGGCGGCTCGACGCGATCGACGAGAGCGCGCTGCGGCTTCGGCAAGCGGCCGAAGAAACGGATCGAGCGATTCAACTCGAAGAGCCCCGGGCGCTTGGGCTGCGGCGTCAGCACGAGATCGATCGTTTCATCGCGCAGATCGATCGTGCCGCTGCCCGTGGTTCGCGTGTTGGCGCTGTCGATGACGAGGCTGCGGATCCGCGCGCGGCCTTCGTTGACGTCGAAGGTCGCCGCGGCGCAGGGCAAGGGCAGGAATTCGACGCCGCTGACCAGCGTTCGCATCAGCTTGCCGCCTTCGAGGCCGAGCTCGGCGTCGAGCAGGCTGGAGATCGTTCCGCCGCTCAGCGCGAGCGATCCGGTGCCCGCCGCGCCGGCTCGAAGGGCCTCGAACGTGTTGCCGCTCGCCTGCAGCGCCAGCTGGCCGCGCAGCACGCCTGTGACGCGTTCCTTCCCCGCTTGCGAAGCGAAGAGGGACTCTACGCGTACGCCGCGCGTGTCGAGCGATGCTTCGACGGCGGCGAGCGGCTGGCGGAGATCGAGCGCGAGTCGGCCGCTCGAGTGGCCGCCGGCCCAGCCGACATCGAGGTCCGAGACGGCGAGCTGGCCGGCGGCGAGATTGGCCTTGAGCTTCAGGCTTTGCAGGGCGCGCAGCTCGGCGGCGTGGAAGCGGGTCGCCTCGAATGCGATCTCGGCGTCGAGATCACGCGCGCCGGCGAAGATGTCACGCTCGCCGCTACGGGCTGCCGTCGCATCGCCGGCGGTCACCGATTTCGCGATGCTCGCCGCGGGACGACCAGCGAGCCACTGCAGATCGGCGAGATCGGTGACGGCGCTCTTCAAGCGGGCGTGGACGGCGCGTCGCCCGCCGGCCCTCGACCACCCGAGGTCGCCCGCCAGGTCGGTCGCGCCGACGCGCGCCTGCGCGTCGATGAGGGCGTAGTGGCCGGCGCCGCTGCGCAGATGACCCTGGGCATGAAAGGCGCGCGCCTCGTTGTAGCGATCGCCGGTGAAAGGACGCAGCGCCGCAAGCGAGCGCCCGGCGAGGCTTGCGTTCGCATCGATCCGTATCGCGCGGAACAGGTCGGCGGCACGGCCGTCGACGTCGAGATCGGCGCCGTCGATCGCGGCGTGGCCGCGCAGGCCGAACCAGCGATCCGTCTCGAGGAAGGTGAGCACCGGGCTCGTGGCGACGCTGCCTCTGAATGCAACCTCGCGAAACGCGCCGCCGAAATCGATGCGTGTAGTCAGCGATTCGCCGGATGCCGCCGCTGCGGGCGCGTCGATCGCCGCGGCCTGAACGCGCAGATCGATGTCGTGGTTGATGAAGACGAGCTTGGCGTCGTGCGCTTCGAGCGAGTAGAACCAGTAGCGGCCGGGGCCGCGATCCTCGGGATCGGACAGGCGCCAGTTGCGCAGGCCGTCGGCGCGGCGCTCGAGGTGGACGACGCCGTCGCGAAGCAACAGGTAGGAGACGACGTGGCGGCCCTCGAAGCGCCGCCACCCCAATACGAACACCGCGTCGGCGAAAACCGCGAACGGTTCTTTCGTTTCGGCCCAGGGCGCGTTGTCGATGCGGACGCCGCGCAGATGAACGACGGGCGCAAGCGACGACGTGAGGCCGATGCGGATCGAATCGAAATGCACGGTGCGTCCCGAGGTTGCCGTCAGATGCCGTCCCAGCACCGGGGCGAGCCACAACGGATGCAAGACGAGCGCGACAAGCAGGAGCGCGAGGACGCCAAGGGCGATACGCGCCAGGATTGCCCTGACGCTTGGCCGCACGGCCGGCGGCGTCATCGGCTCGGGTCCGGTGGCGATGTGCGCATCGTCGTGCATCGTAGACGCGTAACCCGTTCCGGCCGCGTCCCCGCGGGTACGACGTATGCTCGCTCGTGACGTTTCATCATCGGAGATCGACGCCATGAGTGCTCGCAGCGATCAGCGCACCACGACCAATGAGACCGCCACGGGGCAAGCTGTATCTCCGGCGGCAGGCAAGGACGACCAGGCGAAGAAGTCGAACAACGATCGCTGGGACGACGACGAGGAGCCATGGCGCCACCCGCCGGTCGCGCCGAACGATGAAAGCCCCGCGGAATCCCTCGGGCGATCGGTGTCGGACGTCGTCATCGGTCCGTCCGACGCCGCGAAGGACAAGCCCAAGCCTTGAGCGCCACGCCGGGCCGACCGCGCCAGAATGGCGCTGCACTGGGCCGCGAACCGGCGCCGGGCACAAGAGGAGGCAAGAACGTGAGGCCATGGACTGAAAGCTCTTGGCAATCGGCGGGCACGCCTGCAGGCCTCGAACGCGAATACGTTCAACCCGAACCGGAGCGCGCCGAGGTCGACGCCCTCGCCGGACCGGTGCTGATCGAATTTGGCACGCCCTGGTGCGGCTTCTGCCGCGCCGCGCAGCCGCTGATCGCAGGCGCCTTCGCGAACCACCCGCAGGTTCGCCACGTCAAGGTCGAAGACGGCAGCGGCCGCCGGCTCGGCCGCTCGTTCGGCGTCAAGCTCTGGCCGACGCTCGTCTTTCTCCGCGACGGCAAGGAGATCGATCACCTCGTGAGGCCGAAGGATGAAGCGTCGATCGAAGCATCGTTCGCGAAGATCGACCCTGTGCCCTGAGGCCTCGTCCTTGTGGCGCCGGCAACGGCCGTGTGTGCTAGAAGGCGCGGGGTGCCATGAGCGACATCTTCGTCAGCTATTCGAGTGCGGATCGCGCGCGTGGGGCAATGCTGGCGAGGGCGCTGGAAGTGCGTGGCTGGAGCGTATGGTGGGACCGCACGATTCCGCCCGGCCGCCAGTACGACGAAGTGATCGAGGAGGCGCTCGCCGCAGCGCGCTGCGTGGTCGACGTGAATCTCGTCTTCCAGGCGCAGCCGGGCGGCACCTGGACATTCATGCGCAACTGCCTGTCGCCGAACGACTGTTACTGAAAGCGACCCCGCCGTGAAGATCGCGACCTTCAACGTCAATGGCATCAACAGCCGATTGCCGCGCCTCGTCGAATGGCTCGAGGAAGCTCGCCCCGACATCGCCTGCCTGCAGGAGCTGAAGACTTCCGACGAAACCTTTCCGGCCGCGGCGATAGAGGCCGCGGGCTACAGCGCCATCTGGCACGGCCAGAAGGGCTTCAACGGCGTCGCCATCCTGGCCCGGGGCGGCCCCATCGACGAGCGCCGCCGCGGCCTTCCCGGCGACCCCGACGACACGCACAGCCGCTACCTGGAAGCGACGGTGCACGGCCTCGTCGTCGCCTCGATCTATCTGCCCAACGGCAATCCGCAGCCGGGCCCGAAGTTCGACTACAAGCTGGCCTGGTTCGAGCGCCTCATCGAGCATGCGGCGTCGCTGGTCGCGAGTGCGCAGCCGGTGCTCCTCATCGGCGACTACAACGTCGTTGCGACCGACGGCAAGGGCGACATCTATTCGCCTGCGTCATGGAAGAACGACGCGCTACTGCAGCCCGCGAGCCGCGACGCTTATCGCCGCCTGCTGGCGCAGGGCTGGACCGACGCGATCCACGCGCTACATCCCGGGCAGCCGATCTACACGTTCTGGGACTTCTTCCGCAACCGCTTCGCCCGCGACGCGGGATTGCGCATCGACCACCTGCTGCTCAACGCGCCGGCCGCCGCCCGATTGACGCAAGCCGGCGTCGACAAGGCGGTGCGGGCCCGCGAAAAGCCGAGTGATCACGCGCCGGCGTGGGTCGTCATGAGCTGACGAACCCGCCGCCGATTCGGCTCGGCCCGCAAACGACGCACCCGCAGGCATAGCAAGCTCAGGACGGCGTGCTATCGGGCGTCTTCACCACCGTGCCGTCGCTCTTCGGATGGCCATGTCGGGCGCTGAAAGCGCGCGCTTTGTCGGCCTGTCGATGCGTGAAATTGCGCGTCGACTGGGCGACCTTGTGCGTCTTTTCGCGCGTCGTCTCGGCCACATGGTGCGTGCGCTCGCGAAGCGTCGGCTTCGCTTGCGGCGCTTCGCCGTTCATCGTGTCGAGCTGGACATGATGCTTGGCCATCACTTCGTCCATGTTGCGGTCGCGCCGCGCACGATCGGCATCGTTGTCGGTCTGCGCGAACGCCGCGCAGGAGGCGAGGGCAGTGAGCGCGACGGCGATTCGGGCCAGGGTTTTCATGAAAGCTCCTTGTCTTCGTGTGGAATCCAATGAGTCTCGGGGCAGGTCGCCTTGCCGCCAACGGATCGACGGCGCGTTCTGGGCCCCGACTTCCGCGCGTGAACGCGTCGGAAGAAACCTACCGCGGCGCGCTGGCTCGCCAGGTGATCGGCGCCATGGCGCCGGCTCGGCGGCGGCGACTCAGGCCTGCCAGACACCATAGCCAGACTCGCGCAGGCCGATCGCCAGCTCGACTTCCATGTCGCGCGCCGCGTCGTAGGGCATCGGGTTGTAGACCGAGTAGAGCGCCGGCACAAGGCGCAGGCCGTACTCCAGCACGTAACGATTCGCCTGGATGCCGGCCTTGTGCCGATCGAAGCGAAGGTCCGGGTCGAGACCCGTCATGCCGACGTAGACGAAGGGCTTGCCCAGCTGGTAGTCGGGATTGGCCTTGCGGAATCGAGCCAGGTTCCAGATGCGATCGTCGAGCTCGACGACATAGACGTTGTAGCGGTGGGCAGGGCGGCGCGGCGCCATGCTGCGATTCTGACGCGGCGGCGGCGCGGCACGGACAAGCCGATGATGTCGGGGCGGCACGGCCGATGGACGACGAAGCGGCGTGCGCGCCGCGTCACCGGGAGACGACATGAGGAATTCGTTCGACGCCATCGTGATCGGCAGCGGCCAGGCCGGCATGAAAACGGCGCTCGTCGAGCGCGCGCATCTCGGGGGCACCTGCGTCAACGATGGCTGCATTCCGACCAAGACGCTGATCGCCAGCGCCCGTACGGCCCACGTCGCCCGCCGCGCCGCCGACTACGGTGTCGACATCGGGGGGCCGGTGCGAGTCGACATGAAAGCGGTGAAGGCGAGGAAAGACCGCGTCGTCGCACAGTCGATCGAGGGTCTGACCCAGTGGCTGACGACGACGCCGAGAGCGAGCGCATCCTCGGCGCGGCGCTTCTCTGCATCGAGGGCGACGAGATCGTCCATTCGCTCGTCGACGTCATGGCCGCGGATGCCTCGTACAAGATCATCGAGCGCGCCGTGCACATCCATCCGACCGTGAGCGAGCTGATTCCGACGCTGCTCGGCAACCTCGTGCCGCTGGGCGCGGCACCCTGAGCGGCGAGCCGCAGAATCCCGCACGCATGGACCGCTTTTCCGCGATCGATACCTTCGTGCGCGTCGCCGAGTCGCGCAGCTTCACCGAGGCGGCGCGCCAGATGCGGCTCTCGCGCTCGGTCGTCACGGCGCGCATCCAGCAACTTGAAAGCTTCGTCGGCGCGCCGCTCTTTCACCGCAACACGCGCAGCGTCCAGCTCTCGGAGCTCGGCCTCACCTTCCTGCGCGATTGCGCCGAGCTCGTCGGCCGCACCAACGAGGTTGTCGATCAGATGCGCGAGGTCACGACCTCGCCGAGCGGGCGCCTGCGCGTGCATGCCTTGCCCGGCTTCGTGCTCGGCCACCTGGCGCGCGTGCTGCAGGAATTCCAGGCCCGTTATCCGCAGATTGTCCTCGACATGATCGTCAACGACGCCGTGATCGACCCGGTCAAGGAAGGTTTCGACTGCGCGCTGCAGATCTTTCCGCCACGCTCGGAAGAGCTGATCTCGAAAAAGCTCTTTCCGGTGCGCCGCGTCTTCTGCGCCTCGCCCGAGTACATGAAGCGCCACGGCACGCCGAGGCTGCCGCGCGATCTGAAAGGGCACCGGATCGGCTGGTATTCCGGCTATCCGACGCGTGAGCGCCTCGCCTTCCACGGCCCCGGCGAGGTGGTCTCGCTCGAGCTGGATCCGGTACTGCTGACGAACAGCGTGCATCTGCTGCGCGAATACGCGCTCGAGCACGCCGGCATCGTCTGCGTGCCGACGCTCGTCGCCTCCGACGCCGTCCTTTCGGGATCACTGAAGCTCGTCCTGCCCGAGCACCAGCTGACGTCGTTCTGGCTCTCGATCTTCTATCCGACCACGGTGCGCAGCTCGCTCAAGCTGAAGCTCTTCCTGGAGACGCTCACTGCCAGCTTTTCCGGCGTTCCGCCCTGGGACCAGGCCTTGATCGAGCGCAAGCTGCTGACGCCCACGATCATCGAGTAGCACGGCTCGCCCCGAGGGATAACCCGAATCATTGTTCGTGTTGTTCGAACAATGAGGTCTAGGGACGCCCTCTACCGCCGAGCCGGGACACTGCCTAGACTGCAACGAAGCTGCTCGCGGCCAAGGCTTATCGCAACGCGGGGCAACCGAAGTGCACTGACACCGGAGACAAGCTCATGTCGAACGCCCCCTACAAAACCGTCTTCGGATCACTCGACCACTTCGACAAGGGCGGCGTCCAGATCATCGGCGACAACGTCAAGCACTACGCGTTCTCGAACTGCTACGAGATCGCGAGCAACGCCAAGCCATACGAAAAGGTCGTGTTCGGCCAGAACCAGATCTACGTGCTCGAGACGATCCGTGCCGAAGGCACATCGCCCTGGTACACCTGCGCCCACGACGAGTTCGCGCTCAGCATGGACGGCGAGGTCGAGATCCACCTCGTCAAGCTCGATGCCGAACAGACCGTTCCCGACCCCGAGCACAACGGCGCCGTGCTGGTGAAGGGCGAGCCGCGAGGCGCGCGCATGGGCTGGATGAAGATCAGGCGCGGCCACCAGGCGATGCTGCCGAAGAACACCGCCTACCAGTTCCGCAGCGCCAAACCGGCGGTCCTGATCCAGCAGACCTGCAAGGGCGACCTCAGCGTCGAGCGCTGGGCCGAGATCTGCCAGACCGCATGAGCATCCGCACGAGCCCGGAGACACGACCATGAACGCACCCGCAGAACTCGCCAAAGTCCTCGCCACCGCGCCCGACGCGACGCACGGCTACAAGAGCTTCACGCTCGGCAGCTTCACCTTCCGCCGCGACGAGTACTTCGCCCACATCAGCTGGAAGACGCGCGACGGCCGGCCGCTCTCACACACGATGGATGCCGGCAACTTCCTGCGGGCCCTGATGCGCGATGTCGCATGGGGCTTCTTCTACGGCTGGGTCAACTTCGACCACGTGCTCGGCACGGTCAACAAGTACACCTCGGTCGACCTCTACGCCGGCTCGTACAACGCGACGATGAAGGAAGCCGGCGTCGACCTGCTCGAGAATTTTCCGACCGAGCAGATCCGCGCCACCTTCGAGCAGATGCTCGACGACTGGACGAATGCGAGCTTCGACCCGTTCTCGGCACCGCAGGAGACCGGCACGCCCTACGGCCGCAAGAACGGCAACAACACGGCGAAGATCACGCGCGAGCGCGAGCTCGCCAAGCGTTGCGTCGGCATGAAGGGCGATCTGCCGCTGCGCACAGACGCGCGCGGCGCCCCGATCAACCGCGCCTTCGCCGACGTGCCGCAGAACGAGCCCGAGCTGCACCCCGAGCCCGGCTTCGAGAACGAGGTTCATGCCTTCAACCTGTTCGGCTTCCTGAGCCGCTCGCAGGTCACCTGGAACCCGAGCTTCACCTCGGTCGTCAAGTACAGCTTCATGTGCCCGACGACCGAAGAACACATCCTGCCGATCATCCATGGCAACGACCGGGTCGAGTGGTTCTTCCAGATGTGCGACGAGATTCACTGGGACTGTGCCGACAAGAACACCGGCAAGCCGCTCGCCCGCGTCATCATGAAGGCCGGCGACATGGCGGCGATGCCGGCCTACTGCCGGCATCAGGGCTACAGCCCGAAGCGCTCGATGCTGCTGGTCTGGGAGAACGGCTCGCCGACGCTGGTCTACGAAATCGAGAAGGGCCAATCGCCCGAAGTGCCGGTCAAGTTCTGAGCACCGCAGCCGCATCATGAATCTCGCGGATCCGCAGGCCGCGGCGGGCTTGCGCACCCCGATCCGGCACCAGCTCTTCATCGACGGGCGCTTCGTCGATGCCGAATCCGGCGAGACGCTGGCGACGCTGAACCCGCACGACAACTCGACGATCGCCGAAGTCGCGCTCGCCGGCCGCGCCGATGTCGACAAGGCGGTGGCCGCGGCGGAACGAGCCTTTCCCGCGTGGAGCCGCATGGCCGCGGCCGATCGCGGCCGCATCCTGCTCAGGCTCGCCGATCTGATCGACGCCAACACCGAGGAGCTGGCCCGTCTCGAATCGCTCGATACCGGCCACCCGCTGCACGACTCGCGCATGCTCGACGTGCCGCGAACGGCCGGGTGCTTTCGCTATTTCGGCGGCATGGCCGACAAGTTCCAGGGCGACGTGATTCCGGTGGAGGCGGGCTTTCTGAACTACCTGCTGCGCGAGCCGGTCGGCATCGTCGGCCAGATCGTGCCCTGGAACTTCCCCTTGATGTTCACGAGCTGGAAGATGGCGCCGGCGCTTGCCGCCGGCAACTGCGTCGTCATGAAGCCGGCCGAGATCACGCCGCTGTCCAGCCTGAAGATCGCAGAGCTGATGAGCGAGGCCGGCCTGCCCGACGGCGTCGTCAACATCGTGCCGGGGCTCGGCAGCGTCGCCGGCCAGTACATCGCCGAGCACGAGAGGATCGCGAAGATCGCGTTCACCGGCTCGACGGCCACCGGCAGGCGCATCGTCCAGGCCAGCGCCGGCAACCTGAAGAAAGTGCAGCTCGAGCTCGGCGGCAAGGGCGCGAACATCGTCTTTGACGACGCGAATCTCGCCGCCGCGGTGAACGGCTCGGCCTGGGCCATCTTCCACAACCAGGGGCAGGCCTGCATCGCCGGCTCGCGCCTGCTCCTGCACGAAAAGATCGCCGACGAATTCCTCGATCGCTTCATTGCCCTGGCCGGTTCGATCCGGCTCGGCAACCCGCTCGATGCGGCGACCGAAATGGGCCCGCTCACGAGTGCGCAGCATCGCGACCGCGTGCTGTCATACGTCGCCGTGGCGCGCGAAGAGGGCGGCGAGCTGCTGGCCGGCGGCAAGGCGCCGGCGGCCAGCGAGCTGGCGCGCGGCTGCTATGTCGAGCCGACGATCGTGCGGGTGAAAAGCGAGCGCGACCGGGTGGCGCAGGAAGAGGTCTTCGGCCCGTTCGTCACGGTGCTGAGCTTTCGCGACGAAGCCGAAGCGCTGCGCATCGCCAACGGCACCGACTACGGACTCGGCAGCGGCCTGTGGACGCGCGACCTGCAGCGCGCGCACCGCTTCGCGCGCGATCTGCACGCAGGCATGGTCTGGATCAACAGCTACAAACGCGTCAACCCCGGCTCGCCCTTCGGCGGCGTCGGCCGCTCGGGCTACGGGCGCGAGATGGGGTTCGAAGCGATGCGCGAGTACACGCAGGTCAAGAGCGTGTGGGTCAACGTCGACGCGCAGATTCCGCCCTGGTACCCACGCTGAGAGCAACGATCACATGGCCCCCTTCACCTACACCGCGCAGCCCACGCGCGTCGTCTTCGGCGCCGGGGCGCTGCAACAACTCGGACGCGAGATCGAGCGGCTCGGCGCGCAGCGTGCGCTGGTGCTATCGACGCCCGAGCAGGCCGATTCCGCCCGCCGCGTCGCCGAGCTGCTCGGCCCGCGCGCCGCCGGCATCTTCGCCGAAGCGCGCATGCACGTGCCGATCGAGACGGCGCGGGCGGCGCGCGAGGAAGCGCGCCGCGTCGGCGCCGATTGCGCCATCGCCATCGGTGGCGGCTCGACGGTGGGGCTCGGCAAGGCGATCGCGCTCGAATCGGAGCGCGCCGGCTTCCCCCTTCTCGCCATTCCGACTACTTACGCCGGCAGCGAGATGACGCCGATCTACGGCCTCACCGAGGGCGGCGTGAAGAAGACAGGCCGCGACCTTCGCGTCCTGCCGAAGACCGTCATCTACGACCCCGAGCTGACGCTGACGCTGCCGCTCGGATTGACGCTGACCAGCGCGCTCAACGCCATCGCCCATGCGTGCGAAGGCCTCTACGCATACGACGGCAATCCGATCACGGCGCTGATGGCCGAAGAAGGCATACGCGCCGCGGCGACGGCCCTGCCGCGCCTGTGCAGGAACGAGCACGATCTCGACGCGCGCGGCGATGCCCTCTACGCCGCCTGGCTCTGCGGCTCGGTGCTCGGCAGCGTCTCGATGGGCCTGCACCACAAGCTCTGCCATACCCTCGGCGGCAGCTTCGAGCTGCCGCACGCGGCGGTTCACACCGTCGTCCTGCCGCACGCGCTGGCCTACAACGCCAATGCCGCGCCGGAGGCGATGCGCCGTATCGCCCGCGCCCTGGGCACGGCGCAGGGGCCGCTTTCCGCCGCCATTGGCATCTTCGATCTGGCCCGCACGCACGGTGCGCCGACGGCGCTGCGCGACATCGGCATGCCGGCAGAAGGCCTCGACCGCGCCGCCGACCTGGCCGTACAGAGCCCGTACCCCAATCCGCGCCCGCTCGAGAGGGCGGCGATCCGCGAACTGCTGCAGCACGCTTTCGATGGCACGCGGCCCGGCTGAAACAGCCGCTTCTTTTTTCCCGCACGCAAAACACCACCGAGGAGACACCATGACACTTAATCGCAGAACCTTCGTTCAAGCCGCCGCCGCGCTCGCGTCGCTCGACGCCACGCGCGCCGCCTTCGCCGCCGAGACGGTGAAGATCGGCTACGTGTCGCCGCAGACCGGCCCGCTGGCGCCGTTCGGCGAAGCCGACAAATGGGTGATCGACCAGATGAAGGCCGCGTTCAAGGGCGGCCTGGCGATCGGCGGCAGGAAGTACGACGTGCAGATCCTGCTCAAGGACAGCCAGTCGAACCCGAACCGCGCCGGCGAAGTGGCCAACGACCTGATCCTCAAGGACAAGGTCGCGCTCATGCTCACCGCGGGCACGCCCGAAACGGCCAATCCGGTATGCGACGCCTGCGAGCTCAACGAGACACCGTGCATCTCGAGCGTCGTGCCCTGGCAGCCCTGGTTCTTCGGCCGCAAGGGCGATCCGGCGAAAGGCTTCAACTACACGTATCACATCTTCTGGGGCCTCGAAGACGTGATCGCGAATTTCACGAACGGATGGAACAGCGTCAAGACGAACAAGAAGGTGGGTGGCCTGTTCCCCAACGACGGCGACGGCAACGCCTGGGGCGACCCGAACCTCGGCTTTCCCAAGCCGCTCGCGGGCATGGGCTACACGCTCACCGACCCCGGCCGCTTTCAGGACGGCACGCAGGATTTCTCGGCCCAGATCGCCGCCTTCAAGACAGCGGGCGTCGACATCGTCACCGGTGTCGTCATCCCGCCCGACGCCAAGACCTTTCTGACGCAGGCTCGCCAGCAGGGCCTGCGCCCGAAGGTCATCACGCTCGGCAAGGCACTGCTCTTTCCGGGAGCCATCGAGGCGCTCGGCGATCTCGGCGACGGCCTCACGACCGAAGTCTGGTGGAGCCCGTCGCATCCCTTCACCTCGTCGCTGACGAAGCAGAGCGCCCGCGCCCTCGCCGATGCCTACGAGGCCGGCGCCCACAAGCAGTGGACGCAGCCCATCGGCTTTGCCCACGCCCTCTTCGAAGTGGCGGCCGACACGCTGCGGCGCAGCAAGAGCCCGGGCTCGAAGGACGTGCGCGACGCCCTCGTCGCGACCAACCTGAATACCGTCGTCGGGCCGGTCAAATGGGGCGGCCAGGGCCCGTTCAAGAACGTCAGCAAGACGCCCCTGGTGCTCGGTCAGTGGGGCAAGGGCAAGAAGTACAAGATGGAGCTCGTGATCGTCAACGACGAAGCCGCGAAGAACATTCCGACCGGTGGCACGCTGCGGCTGATGTGACGCTTCGGGCAGGACCGCGGCAGGAAATCAGATGCCCTTGCTCGCGCTGCGATCGGTCAGCAAGTCGTACGGCGCGCTCAAGGTCATCGACGACATCTCGCTTGCGGTGACCGAGGGCGAGACGCTCGGCATCCTCGGGCCGAACGGCGCCGGCAAGACGACGCTCTTCAACCTGATCTGCGGCGACGTGCGATGCGAGCGCGGCAGCGTGCACTACGAGGGGCGCGACATCACAAGCCTGCGCCCGCACCAGCGCTGCCGCCGCGGGCTCGGGCGCAGCTACCAGGTGCCGCAGCCGTTCGCCAACATGACCGTGTTCGAGAATCTCGTCACGGCGGCCAGCTTCGGCGACGGGCAGCAGGAGCACGAGGCCTGGGATACGGCGCAGCGCATCCTCGGCCAGACCGGATTGACGCCACATGCGAACAAGGCCGCGGGCAGCCTGACCCTGCTCGACCGCAAGCGCCTGGAGCTGGCCCGCGCGCTCGCCACCGGCCCGAAGCTCCTGCTCCTCGACGAGATCGCCGGCGGCCTCACCGAGCACGAAGCGGCGCAGCTCGTCGCGGAGCTGAAGCGCATCAAGGCCGCCGGCGTGACGATGATCTGGATCGAGCACGTCGTGCACGCGCTGCTGGCGATCGCCGACCGCCTCCTCGTTCTCAACTTCGGGCAAAAGCTGGCCGAGGGTGAGCCGCGCGCGGTGATGGCCGATGCCGAGGTGCAGCGGGTGTACATGGGAATGGAAGCTTGAGCGCCGCCCTTCGGACCGCGGGCCTCACCGCCTTCTATGGCGATGCGCAGGCGCTGTTCGGCATCGACTTCGAGCTTCGCGCCGGCGAGATCGTCGCCATCATCGGTGCCAACGGTGCCGGCAAAAGCACGTTCATGAAGTCGATCGCCGGGCTCGTCAAGGCCGCTCCCGAGCAGATCCGTTTCGATGGTGAAGCGATCGGCGGCCTGCCGCCGGCACAGATCGTCCGCCGCGGAATCGCCCTGGTGCCCGAGGGGCGGCGCCTCTTCCCGAGCCTGTCCGTCGAAGAGAACCTGCGCATGGGGGGCGCCGCCCGACGCCGTGGGCCGTGGAACCTGGAGCGCCTCTATCGCCTCTTTCCGATCCTCGACGAGAAGCGTGTCCAGCCCAGCACCTCGCTTTCCGGCGGCCAGCAGCAGATGGTCGCCATCGGCCGCGCCCTGATGAGCAACCCGCGCGTGCTGCTGTGCGACGAGCTGAGCCTCGGCCTGGCGCCCATCGTCGTGAAGGAAATCTACGACGCGTTGCCGGCGCTCTGCGCCGAGGGCATGACCATCGCGATCGTCGAGCAGGACGTCGCGCTGGCGCAGCGCGTCTGCGGGCGCGTCTACTGTTTCCAGGAGGGACGCGTGTCCTTGCAGGGTGCGGCGGCCGAGCTCACGCGCGAGCAGATCGCACATGCGTACTTCGGATGATGCTCGACGTCCTGCTCCAGGGCCTGCTGCTCGGCGGCCTGTATGGCCTGTTCGCGCTCGGCCTGTCGCTCGTCTTTGGCGTCATGCGGCTGACCAACACGGCGCACGGCGACTTCATCGTCCTGGCCGCGTTCGCCGCGATCGCCGGCCTCGCCGTGCTGGCGCCGGTATTGCCGGCCGGTCCTGCCGCCCCCTTCCTCGTTGCGGCGTTGCTGCTGCCGATCTCGTTCGGGTTCGGCTACGCCCTGCAGCGCTGGGTGCTCAACGGCACGCTCGGCCGCGATCCGCTGCCTTCCCTGGTGGTGACTTTCGGCTTGTCGATCGTGATCCAGAACCTGCTGCTCGAGACCTTCTCCGCCGATCCGCGCTCGATCGACAGCGAAGGGCTGAGCACGGCGAGCATCGGCCTGCCCGGCGGATTGGCCGTCGGCGTCCTTCCGGTCGTGATCCTCGCCTTTGCCGTCGCCGCGACCGCTGCATTGCAATGGCTATTCGGCCGCACCTCGATCGGCCGCTCGTTTCGCGCCGTGTCGGACGATCGGGAGATCGCCGAGCTGATGGGCCTCGACCCGCGCAAGGTCTATGCCCTCGCCACGGCCATCGCGTTCGTGCTGATCGCGGTCGCCGGCGTCTTCCAGGCGATGCGCACGACGGTGTCGCCAGCCGATGGGCCGGCCCTGCTGCTGTTCGCGTTCGAGGCCGTCATCATCGGCGGCATGGGCTCCTTCTGGGGCACCCTGGTCGGAGCGCTGCTGCTCGGCGTGACGCAGCAGATCGGCTTTCGGCTCGATCCCGGCTGGGGCATCTGGCTCGGCCACCTCGTGTTCCTCGCCGTGCTCGTGATCCGGCCGCAGGGCCTGTTTCCTAAGACCGTGGGCTGAGCGATGCAGAAGGCTTTCCTAATGCCTGCACCGACGCCTGCCCACGCGCGGGTCGTGCGCAGCACGCGCGCGAGTCGTGCGGCCCTGGCGATCGGCGTCGCGCTCGCGGCGATCGCCGCGACCTTGCCGTTCTGGGCGCCGGCGGAAAACGCATCGAGCTGGATGCGCGATTTCGTCGAGATCGCGTGCTACTTCATCTTCGCGACGATGTGGAACCTGCTCGCCGGCTACGGCGGCATGGTTTCGATCGGCCAGCAGGCCTTCTTCGGCCTGGGCGGCTACGTGATGCTCGCGCTCGGCAACTTCGCCGGCGTCAACGCCTTCGTCGCCGTGCCGCTCGGTGCGATCGCGACGGCGCTGATCGCCGTGCCCGTGTCCTTCGTCGCCTTTCGCCTCGCCGGCGGCTACTTCGCGATCGGCACCTGGGTCATCGCCGACGTCTTTCGCCTGGTCTTCGCCAACATCTCCGCCGTCGGCGGCGGCTCGGGCACGAGCCTGACGGCGCTGCGCGGCATCGCGAAGGCGACGCGCGAGACGGCCACGTTCTGGATGGCGCTGGCCTGCGTCGTCGCGGCGATCGCCCTCGTCTACGTGTTCCTGCGCAGCAAGCGCGGCCTGGCGCTGCTCGCCATCCGCGACAACGAGGTCGCCGCGGAGTCGCAGGGCATCGACGTGCGCGGCATGAAGCTCGCCGTCTACGTCGTCGCCGCCTTCGGCAGCGGCCTGGCCGGCGCCCTCTACTTCGTCGGCAACCTGCGCATCAGCCCCGACGCCGCGTTCAGCGTCAACTGGACCGCGTTTGCCATCTTCATGGTCGTGATCGGCGGCATCGGCCGCATCGAAGGGCCGATCATCGGCACCCTGCTCTTCTGGCTGCTGAACAACTTCTTCAGCGACTACGGCACCTGGTACCTTCTCGGCCTCGGCACGCTGGCCATCGTCACGACGATCTTCTTCCGCCAGGGGCTTTGGGGCTGGGTTCAGCAGCGCTGGGGATGGAGCCTTTTCCCGACGCAGCGACTCCTTCGACCCTGAGCGACCTCCCCTTTTCCATTCATCGAGCCTGCCATGCGAAACATCGACGAACACAACATTACCGACGCCGTCATCGCCCGCTTCGCGGGCTGCACCGACGAACGACTCAAGGAAGTGCTGAGCACGCTCGTGCGCCACCTGCATGCGTTCGTGCGCGAGACGCGCTTGAGCGAATCGGAGTGGATGCAGGGCATCGAATTCCTCACGGCGACCGGGCACATGACCGACGCGAAGCGCCAGGAGTTCATCCTCCTGTCCGACACCCTCGGCGTGTCGATGCTCACCGTGGCGCAGAACCACAGCATGCCGGCGGGAACGACGGAAGCGACCGTGTTCGGCCCGTTCCACGTCGAGACGGCACCCGAGTTCGACAACGGGGCCGACATCGCTGCCGGCGCCCCGGGCGAGCCGCTGTTCGTCGACTGCACGATCCGCGGCAGCGACGGCGCGGCGATCGCCGGCGCCACGGTCGACGTCTGGCAGGCCGACCAGGAAGGCTTCTACGACGTCCAGTACAAGGANNGGGCCCGTGGGCCGGATGCTGGTGGCCAGCGGCCGCCATCCGTGGCGCCCGGCCCACGTCCACTTCCGCATCCAGGCGCCGGGCTACGAGACGCTGACCACGCACGTCTTCCGGGCCGGCGACCCCTATCTCGACAGCGACGTCGTGTTCGGCGTCCGCTCGTCGCTGATCAGCGACTTCGTCGCCCACCCGGCAGGCACCGGCCCGCACGCGAAGGACATCGAGGGTCCCTACCATTCGCTCGATTTCGCCTTCGTGCTGCAACGCTCCGCGCCGCCGGCTGCGGCCGGCTGACACCTTCAGAAGAAGCGGAACAGGAGCGGCGCCAGCAGCGAGGCGAGGACGACCTGCAGGCCGAGGGCGATGCCGGCGTAGGCGCCGGCGTCGGCATGGACCTGCAAGGCGCGCGCTGCGCCGATGCCGTGCGAGGCGGTGCCGAGGGCGAAGCCGCGCACCGCCCACGAGTCGATCTTCAGGCCGTTGAAGAGGTACTTGGCCGAGAGCGCGCCGACCATGCCGGTAATCACCGCGAAGACGGCAGCGAGCGCCGGCACGCCGCCGATGCGTTCGGCGATGC
>PLZH01000128.1 GCA_003152055.1 Burkholderiales bacterium | reverse complement strand
GCGTGCGTGCCATCGCCGGTTCTCCTACCGCACGATCGGCGTCAGCGCTTCCCTCTCGAGGTCGAAAAGCGCGATGCCCGAGGCCAGCCCGAGCAGAAGCTGCGACGGCTCATGGCACAGCGCGAAGCTGCCGACGCGCTCGGGCAGGGTCCATTGGCGCAGGCGGCCGTCGGCCGCGTACCAGCGGCTCAGCGTCGAGTTCTCGATGTCGGTCCAGTACAGCGCGCCGGTCAGGTCGCACCACAGCGCGCATTCGCCCAGCCGGGCACGCGCATCCACGAGCAGCTCGGCTTTCACACCCAGCCCCCGTCGACGACGAAGTTCTGCGCGGTGCACATCGCGCTATCGTCAGCCGCCAGAAACAGCGCCATGCGCGCGATGTGCTCGGACTGCAGCGGCCGGTTGATGCATTGCCCGCGGGCGATGTCGGCCCGGGCGCTGTCGTCCACCCACAGGCGGAGCTGCTTCTCCGTCATGACCCAGCCCGGAACGAGGGTGTTGACGCGGATGTTGAACCGCCCCAGGTCGCGCGCAAGGCTGCGTGTCAAGCCCTGCACCGCGGACTTGGCAGTGGTATAGACCGGCATGCCACCTTGTTTGAGCATCCAGCTGACCGATCCGAAGTTGACGATCGAGCCGCCGCCGGCCTGCTGCATGTCGGCGATCACGGCCTTCGTGGCAAAGAACTGGTGCTTCAGGTTGACCGCGATCCCTGCATCCCAGCTCTCGGGGGTAGTCTCGTCGATGCTGTGGCGACGGTCGTTGGCGGCGTTGTTCAGAAGCACCGTGATCGGGCCGAAGTGCTGGCGCGCCTGCTCGATGGCGGCGTTGAGCGCCACGATGTCGGTCAAGTCCGCGGTGATGAACTTGGGCGGGGCGTCGGTGCCGGACAGTGCAGCGGCCAGCGCGTGGCCAGCAGGCTCGTCGATGTCGATGAAGGCCACTCGTGCGCCCTGGGCGGCGAACTGCGCGACCAGCGTGGCGCCGATTCCGGTAGCGCCACCCGTCACGAGCACCGTGCGTGTGGCTAAGCTTGGGTAGCGGGCGTATATAGGCATCGGGACTCGATTGGAACTGGTGGTGGCAATACCATTAGCGTAAGGCAAGCGACGGGATGGAAGGCATGACCCGGGAATCGCGGTGCCGATGCGAGTTGCGCCACTTCCCGCCTTCGCTGAGGAGATATTGACGATGACCCCTACTGCCCTCACCCCCGGATCCGTTGCTGTCGTCACCGGCGGCGCTGCCGGTATCGGCCTCGCCGCCGCCAAGCGGTTCGCCGAGCTCGGACTGCGCCTCTGTATCGCCGACCTTGGCGCGGACCGGCTCGTCCGCGCCGCCGAAGCGGTCGCTCTCGTAGGGGCGAACGAGGCCGCAGACGTGATGACCATGGAGACCGACGTCAGCCGCATCGACGACCTGCGCCGGCTGGAGCGGGCAGTTCACAATCGCTTCGGCGGCACGGATGTGCTGATGAACAACGCTGGCATTCAGCCCGGCAGCGCCATGTTCGGGCCCGCCGACATCTGGGAACGGGTGCTCGCCGTCAATCTGTGGGGCGTCATTCGCAGTACGCAGGTATTCGTGCCCGCCATGATCAAGCGCGGACGATCCGGTCTGGTCATCAACACGGGGTCGAAGCAAGGCATCACCACGCCTCCCGGCGATCCGGCCTACAACGTGGCCAAGGCTGGCCTGAAGGCCTTCACCGAGGCGCTGCAGCACGAGCTCCGCAACACTCCGAACTGCCGGATAAGCGCGCATTTGCTGATCCCGGGTTTCGTGTTCACGGAACTCACCGCTCGGGGCCGCACGGAAAAACCGGCCGGCGCCTGGACGCCGGAGCAGACGGTCGACTTCATGATGGAGCGGCTGGAGGCCGGTGACTTCTACATTCTCTGCCCCGACAACGACGTGCCTCGTTCACTCGACGAAAGACGCATCCTATGGGCCGCGGGCGATCTGGTTGAGAACCGGCCGCCGCTGTCGCGATGGCACCCGGAGTACGCAAAGGCGTTCGAAGCCTTTAGTCGGAAGACCGGCTGAGCGATGGCTTCCGGTCCCGCAACGATCGATACAACTCTGGCCCAGACAGACCAGGGGCGGCGCAGCTTCCTCCCTAGGGGCCCAAGCCGCCGAGTCCCGCTGTTCGCTGGCGGCCAGCGGTCAAGAACTGCGGCAGCTGGCGAGGGCCCGGCGCGGCCGAAGAATCGCGTTACGGGTTGACTCTGATCGTCCGCTTCCGGGCCTCGAATTGAACGCGGCGTACTTCCGGAATGGGTCGGGCGCTGACGGCCGACCCGGTGGACTCGTCGCCCGGAACCTGTCGTCCGAGCTGGTGATGCCACCGAGCTGACGGTCGTGGCCGACGTTCCCGGCCAGCAGCGGTCGCTCCCCGTTGGCTGTTGTCGGACGTCCCGGCGCTGCTCGGTCCATGTCCTCGCTACGTCGAGACGGAAGTGCCGGGTTGGAACTGCCACGAACCTGACAAAAGGGCGCGCGTATACGAGAGTCTTCAAATG
>PLZH01000175.1 GCA_003152055.1 Burkholderiales bacterium | reverse complement strand
CGCATTGATGCGCAGCGAAGATGCGCAGGCCTACGAGTTCGCGCAGCGCGCCGTCAGCGAGCGGCCCAGCATTCCGTCGCCGCACGCCGTGCTCGCGGCGATCGATGCACTTGCGGGACAGAGCGAGCGGGCAGCCGCCGAAATGGCCGAGTTCCGGCGACTCTGGCCCACCGCGACGGTCGCCACCTACGACGAGGCGCGCCCTTCGACCTACCCGGCTTATTTGACGCAACGGGTGCGCTTGTACGCGGGGATGCATCAGGCGGGTCTGCCGGAGCGCTGAAGTCGCGTACCGCCGTCTTTCGGCCAGTTCCAGTCGCTGGCCACAGGCGGCTTCCTGGCATCTCACTAGGCCATAGTTGCCGCGATGAAGCGCGTGCGTCGGCTGCATGCCCGAGAACACAAGCTCGGGGAATTTCGTCTTGGCAGGCTGCTTTCTGGTGCGCACGGGCAAAGGCGCACCGCGCCTCAGATGCCCGCGCTTATCGCAAATGCCGGTCGGGCTTGCAACAGCCTTGCGCCGGGACTCCGCTATCCCGCCGCCACGATCACATGCGCCTGAATTTTGCCGGCCACCGGGCCTTCGCCATGGCGGATGGCGATCGCCCCCGCCGCGCGGTCCGTAGCGAGCTGAAGCAAGCTGGCGTCGCGCGCCTCGATTTCGTTGCGCAGCGGCGTTCCCTGGCAATAGGCGGTGGCGGCGTCGCGTGCCGAGGGCGCGCGACTCACCTCCTCGCGCGTCTCGATCTCGATGTCGGCGAACCCCGCGCGGCTCAATTCCTCGCGGATCAGTGCGATATCGTGATAGCCGTGCGGCGTGCGGGCGAGGAATCGCGGAGGGTCGTGCGGAAACACCGCGGCGACGGCGTTGGTGACGTCGTCGGCAAAGGCGTTCTCTTCGATGCGGTCCCAGACATTGAAGACAAAGCGCCCGCCTGGCCTCAGCACGCGACGCGCCTCGGCGTAGCCGGCGACCCGGTTGGGGAAAAACATCGCGCCGAACTGGCAGCAAACGACGTCGAACGAGGCATCTTCGAACGGCAGGTCGAGCGCGTCCGCCTGCCGCCATTCGATACGGCTATCGGACCCCTGCCGGGTGGCGGCATAGTCGAGCATGGGCTGGTTGAGGTCGGTCACCACGTAGCACGCGTCGGCGCTGAGTTTTGGCGCAAGCGCCCGCGTGACCACGCCGCTGCCGGCCGCCGTTTCAAGCACCGAGCCGGGCGAGGAGGCAGCGACAAGCTCCGCCAGGTCGGCGGCATAGGCCTCAAAGATTAGGGGGACCATCAGCGTGTCGTAGAACTTCGGGATCGAGCCCGCGAACACCTTGTCGCTCTCAGCCATGAGACCCCCTTGAAAGCTCTGAACGGCGCCCTTGACCACCCATTCCAGAGCGGGCCAGGCCTCTCCAACGAGTCCGCCGCCTAGTTGGGCATTGGCGACGATGCGCTATGGTGGCCGCGCATGCCAGCCTCGTCAACGTCGTCCTGCGGTCTTCTCCATCATGCTTGCCGGCTACTTTGCCAGACATTCCCGCCCGCGTAAGGCGCCTCAGGCGCGTTCAGCCCATGGATTCAGGGCGAATGGCTGCTGACTGGCGTCGAACGAATGCTTACGTGGCAGCACTGTCGTTGCCGGTCATGGAGCCGAGGTCAGCGGCTGCAAGTGGCCGGGTCCTGCCCGCCGCGACCGGCAGGTCTCCGGTGGTCCGATCCGATGGAGCCGAGCGCGGGCACAGCCCCCGAGTGAGGTGCTCGAACCCTACCGCCTATGGTGCCAGCAGTCGGCCAAAACTGACGTCTGCGAATGTCGGCTTCCGAGGCCTTCCTTGAGGTGTGGAGATATCCGAATCTGAGATCCAACCGCGTGCGCGGATGCAGCCGCGTGGGATCGGCCGATCCACCCCAAGCCCGGCGCTGGCAGCAAGCATCATTCACGTCCGCCGTACAGAATCCGCGGGGACTCAACCCGAGCCGAGCGACGGAGACTCAGGACATGATCAAGTTCTTCTACAACCTGGCGCCCAACCCGATGAAGGTGGCGCTGTTCCTCGAAGAGGTAGGCCTGCCGTACGAGCCGGTGCCGGTGGACACGCGTAAGGGAGAACAACACCTGCCTGCCTACACCACGATCAACCCGAATGCGAAGTGCCCGGCACTGGTCGACGGTGACGCCATCGTCTTCGACAGCAACGCGATCCTGCTCTACCTGGCAGAGAAGACGGGCGAGTTCCTGCCGGCCAACACCCTGGCGGCACGCGGCGAGATGCTGTCGTGGCTGATGTTCGTCGCCACCGGCATCGGTCCTTACTCCGGTCAGTGCGTGCATTTCCGTCACTTTGCGCCGGAGCCCAAGGCCTACGCGTTGAACCGCTACGACTTCGAAGCCTGGCGGCATTGGCGCCTGATCGACCAACGCCTCGCCACCCGGAGCTTCATGCTCGGCGACGCCTACACCTTGGTCGACATCGCACTGTGGGGCTGGGCGAGGATGGTGCCCTTTGTGCTGGGCAGCCAGGAAGCCTGGGCCCAACTGCCGCACCTGAAGCGCTGGTTCGACACGGTCAATCAACGGCCCGCGGCGCAGCGTGCCGAGGCGCTCAAGCAGCGCCACGCTTTCAAGGCCGAGATGGACGACGCGGCGCGCCAAGCGCTGTTTCCGCAGAACGCCAGGCTCGCTGGTTGAGCGTCGCGGCACGCGGGCCCTGCCACCGCGTGCCGATGCACTTGCGCCGGACTCAGTCGGCGGCCAACCTACCGCGACAATAGGCAGGCCGACCGCCGGCACGGCTGTTGCCTGATACGCATCGCCAAGCTGGAGGCGGCCGATGGCCAGCTGGACACGGCGATTCGAGTCCTCCTACACGGCGACTTCCTGTCTGCGCTTACGTTAGCCGGCGGGTTCCAAAAGATCCTCGGCGTGCTGATGAACAGGGCTGGCAAGGCTTCAGCCCTCAACTTCCTCGTCGAGTTTCACGCGAAGGACATGGATCCCGCGATCCCCCAAGAAAAGCACCGCGAAGTCATTCGCAAACGTCGCCAACCGCGCGCGCAACCAGGCCAAACACGCAAACGACCCCGAACGAGACACACGTCGACGTGAGCCAAGACGACGCGTTGCAGATGCTGATGCGTGCGCTCCCAATGGTCCCGAGCTTCGAGGTTCCGCGGACGCGACCCATGGTCGATCTGCTCAGCTGGGTCGCCGCCAATCCGCCGGAGGCCGGGCAGTAGAAAGCCGCGCCGCCCGGTTCAGCGCTTCGGCGCGCCGTGCCCGGTCACCGGGCCGCGGGCCAGCTCAGTGGCATTCGAAGGCCGTCCACTTTCGGGATGGGATCAAGTCCGGATGATGTTGGTCGCTAG
>PLZH01000240.1 GCA_003152055.1 Burkholderiales bacterium | reverse complement strand
GACGCTGCCTATGCGCAGATGGAAACTATGTACAGATGCCAAGCGGTTGACGGCACCGACACCTATAGTGGTGAGCGGTAGAGGCCGGCGCCGCCTCCACATAGTTACAGCGTCTGCAGGAACCGCATGAGCGAATCCGGTGCTCGGAACCGACGCATCTTGGGAGCGGTAGACGATGCCCATGGCGGTCTCCTGAAGTGGGACAACCAGTGCACTTGAGNNGCGATCTGCGCATAGGCAGCGGAAGCGGTCTCACGTTGACGACCGGCGACGTGGAACTGACGGCCAGTTGCTGCCGGTGGCGACCGGCGGCTCCCCGGCATCCTGAATGGCCGATTACTGGCGCCCACGATCGGCAGCAAACTGCTTCGTCAATTCTGGATCGAGCTCGCCGCGTTCCTGCGCATCGCATGACGCGGTTTATGCAGGCAACCGCCCGCCCTGCGCCAGTTCAGCCTGCTCCTTCATGAAATAGAACACTCCCATGCCCGCCCTGTACATCGCGGTCTTGAACCCTGACACCGCCTCGGGTGCCGCCTCGATGCCTAGCCGAGCCAGCGCGACGGCCATCTCGCTGCGGAGATCGCATCGGTAGCGTTGGGCGTGGCACCTGAACTGCCTTCGCCGCGCCAGGTCAGACTCAGGTTCAAGCCTCCGGCCCATTCGGTACAACGCCACCACTCGAGGCGCGCACCTGAACAGCATGCGCCTGCTTGGCCGCGACCCAGCCGGGCAGCGTGGTGCAACCGCGTGTCACCACCAGTCCTGGCTCGCCGTGTCACAGGTGTGCACTCTCACGGCCGGTTTCGGCGGCGCGCAACATCCAATCGGCCTCCGACCTGACGCCCTCGGCCAGCGGCCGGGAGGACACGCCGACGAAGCCGAACACCGGCAGCGTCACGATGCCGGCTGGCCTTGCAGTTGCGCAACGATCTGCGGGTTGACCTCACCGGCCTTCTCCATCATCACCATGTGACCGGCGCCTGAGATTACGTGCACTGTGGCTCCAGCTGGCGCATTCGCGGCGTGGGTCGCCGGGACGATGCGATCTTCACTTCCCCACAACAACGTCATCGGAACCCCGCTGCCCACGAGCCGTGGCACCGGCAGCTCAGCCTGCCGGCCGCCGCCGAATAGCGTCGCGCCGAGCTGTGTCAACGCCTGCGACACGCCGTCGAGTCGCTTGTACTTAAGCAGATCGTCGAGCATCTGGCGGCCTACCAGATCGGGGTCGGCGAACAACTGCTCGATCACAGGTTTGAGCTCGCGCCGCGTCGCCGCAGCGACGAATCCCTCGGTGTAGCCGGCATTGATTTCGACCCCCAAGCCAGCCGTGGCGATCAGCACCAGAGAGGCAACGCGCCGAGGTGCAGCCAGCGCCATTTGCGCAGCGATGGCGCCACCCATCGAATGGCCAACGATGTGCACACGCTCGACTCCGATGTGGTCGAGAAAGTGCAACACGAAGCCGGCCAGATCGACCAAGGTCGAACTGCCAGGAAGCCGCGCGTCGGACTTCCCGTGCCCCGGCAGGTCGAGCGCAATCACCGGTGCCACTGCAGCCACTGCGTCGAGGTTGAACAGCCAATTGTCGAGGTCGCCGCCAAAGCCGTGCAGGAACAGCACCGGCGTCTTGGTCGGTGCCTCGTCGCCGCGCCGCGCATAACGCACGCGGATGCCGTCGACCTCGGCCCAAAGATAGGCCGGCCCGGCCTCCGCCTCGTCGCCCTCGCTCGCCGCCGGCACAACATAGGCCGCAACATAGGCGTCGATCTCAGCATCGCTGACCTCCGGCGGCGCCATCACGCCGAGCAGCGCCTTGACAGGCAGCACCTCGCCCGCCGCGGCCAGCTTGCGCCGCAGCAGGCCTGGGTCGGGCGCCTCGACGACGTTGGCGATCTTGTCGGTCTCGACCTCCAGGATTGGAAGGCCGACCGTGATGGTCGTGCCCTCCTCGACCAGCCATGACACCACCGTCCCCTCGGCCATCGACAGCCCCCATTTGGGCATCACGACGGGCGTGATCGCTGCCGCAGCCATCAGCGCTTGCCCCTGGCGAGCGAGCGCTTGACGGCGGCCACGATCTGCGCAGAGCTCGGGATGTACAAGTCCTCCAGCGCCGGCGAGAACGGCACCGGGCAATGGGGAGGCGTGACCATCTGGATCGGCCCGCGTAGTGCGCCGAACGCCGCCTGCACCACCTGCGCCGAGACATCGGCGGCGATGCTGCAGCGCGGGCTGGCCTCGTCGACGCAGACAAGGTGGCCGGTCTTCTCGACGCTCTCGATCACGGTGTCGATGTCCAGCGGGCTCAGCGTGCGCAGGTCGATGATCTCGGCCTCGATGCCCTCCTTCGCCAGCGCGACAGCAGCCTCGAGCGCGCGGTGCACCATCAGGCCGTAGGTGACGATCGACACCGACTTGCCTTCGCGCACCACGTTGGCCTCGCCAAACGGAATCGCATACAAGGCCTCGGGCACGTCGCCCTCGAAGGCGTAGAGGTTCTTGTGCTCGCAGAAGATCACCGGGTCGTTGTCGCGGATGCTCTGGATCAGCAAGCCCTTGGTGTCGTAGGGCGTGCTCGGACAGACCACCTTCAGCCCCGGGATGTGGGTGAACAGCGGTGTCAGCATCTGGCTGTGCTGTGCCGCGGCGCGAAAGCCCGCGCCGACCATCGTACGAATCACCACCGGCGTCTCGGCCTTGCCGCCGAACATGTACCTGAACTTCGCAGCCTGGTTGTAGATCTGGTCGAAGCACACGCCCATGAAATCGATGAACATCAGTTCCGCGACCGGGCGCATGCCGCAGGCCGCCGCGCCGATCGCCGCGCCGATGTAGGCGCTCTCGCTCAACGGGGTGTCGAGCAGCCGGTCGCCGTGCTTGGCGTACAGCCCCTTGGTGACGCCGAGCACCCCGCCCCAGGCATCCATCTCGCCACTGCCGCCGGCGCCGCCGACGATGTCCTCGCCCATCATGATCACCGAGGGGTCGCGCGCCATCTCCTGATTCAGCGCCTCGTTGATCGCCTGCTTCATGCTGATCTTGCGTGCCATGTCATGGTCTCCTTGTTTCAGTACGACACGTAGACGTCGGTGGTCAGGTCGGCCGCGGTCGGCAGCGGAGCGGCCTTGGCCTCGGTGACGGCGCGCTCGATCAGGCCGAGCACCTCGCGGTCGATGGCCGCCAACTCACCCGCTGCAATCACGCCCGCCCTGGTAACGGCGGCCGCGAACTTGCGCAGACAGTCCTGGTTGGCGCGGATGTCGTCGAGCTCACCCGAGCCGCGGTAGGTCTGCGCATCGCCCTCGAAGTGGCCGAAGAAGCGCACCATCTTGCATTCCAGGAGCGCCGGACCGCCACCGGTGCGCGCGCGCCGGATGATCTCGCCGGCAGCCTCGTGCACCGCGAAGAAATCGGTGCCGTCCACCGTGACGCCGGGCAGGCCGAAGCCGGCCGCGCGGTCGACATACGAATCCACCGCGACGCCATAGTCGCGCGAAGTGGATTCGGCGTAACCGTTGTTCTCGACGACGAAGATCACCGGCAGGTTCCACACCGCTGCCAGGTTCAGGCTCTCGAGGAAGGTGCCCTGGTTGCTGGCGCCGTCGCCGACGAAGCTGATCGCGACCTCACCCTTCTTGCGGTACTTTGCGGCCAGTCCCGCGCCGCAGGCGAGCGGCGCCCCCGCACCGAGGATGCCGTTGGCGCCCATCATGCCCTTGGAGACATCGGCGATGTGCATCGAGCCGCCCTTGCCCTCGCAGGAGCCGCCTTTCTTGCCGTAGATCTCCTTCATCATCGCCATCGGGTCGACGCCCTTGGCTATGCAGTGGCCGTGGCCGCGGTGGGTACTGGCGATGCGGTCGCCGTCACCGAGCTGGCCGATGATGCCGACACCGGCGGCCTCCTCGCCGGCGTACAGATGGACGAAGCCGGGGATGTCGCCGCGACCGAAGTCGACGTGCAGGCGCTCTTCGAATTCTCGGATCGTGCGCATCTTGCGGTAGACCTCGAGCAGTTCGGGCTTGCCGAGCGGGAACGGATTGCCAGCCATGGGGTGTGTCTCCTGTGGTAGTTGCGTCAGGGAGTGGAAGAAAGGCGGAGCAAGCCGTCGGATGCAGCGATCTGCATGCAACGGGCCACGTCCACCGTGCGGAAAGCGTTCTCGCGCAGCGTGATCTGCACCCGGTCACCGGGGTCAAAGCCAAGCTCGCGCTCGCCGTCCAGCGCGACCACGCCGCCTTGCTGGGCGACTGTGAAGGGCTGGTCGGCCGGCATCGCCTGCCAATGTGCGATCGGCACCGCGCGCACCATGCCCGGGGCGATCGGCGCCAGCAGTCGCAGCGTGGCGGGATGCTGCGCATCCGCCAATTGCACTGCCAGGCCGCCCGCGTCGCGCCGGCCGACGGGCTTTAGCAGGCCGCCGACCGCCGAAAGACCTATCGCCTGCGGGTCGGCAAAGCTCAGGTAGACCGCGCTCAGGCTTTCGGGCTTCCACAGCGCGCGCGCGCCGATGTAGCGGTCGGTCGAGATCACCGCGTCGACCAGCGCGATGTCGCGCTGCGCGCCTTCATTGATGCTGACCTCGAGCAGTTTGTTCGGCGCCAGCGCCTGCGCGGCACTCAGCCGACCGGTGGCGTATAGCGCAACCGCAATCCCGGTGATGGTCGACTCGCGCATCTCCGGGAATGCGTTGTTGGTACCGGTGGAAATGCCCGCAATCGGGATGCTGCGGCACTCGCGCACCGCCGCGCGGTGGGTGCCGTCGCCGCCGAGCACGACGATGGCCGCCACACCGGCCACACGCAGCAGGCGGGCCGCCTCGAAGGTGTCGTCGACCGTCGAGGTGGGCGCCATGCCGAGGAACTCGACCAGCGGCCACTGCTGGTGCTGGCTGTGCCCGCGTGCCAGGTGGCGCATGAGTAGCGCGCGGATGCCGCCGTTGTCTGGCATCACCAGCACGCGCTCGACACCCAGGCTGTGCGCAGCCGTCAGCACGCGCAGCACGATGTTGACGCGGTCGGCAATCTGCAGGTTGCTGGCGTTGGCGATGATGCGGCGGATGTCGCGCGCCGAGACCGGGTTGGCGATGAGGCCGATGGTGGTCATCCCNNCGCAGCGGTCACCCCGGGCGCGACGCCTGCCGTGAAGCCGCCTTCGGGCACGCCGTCGCGACCGACCGGCAGCCGCCCTTTGCCTCGCCCTGGCACACCATCTGCAAGTGTTCACGTCCTGCGAAGTCACAACCGGAGGCCATGACATGGATGCAAGCGCCGAGCGCAAGCTCTGGATGTACGAAAAGATGATCGAAATCCGGCAGTACGAGGAGACCATGGCGGGTGTCTACCTGGAGGGCAAGTTGCCGCCCGCGATCCAGAAAGGCCTGGCTTTCGACATTGGCGGCGGGCCGGTGCCGGGCGAAATGCACCTGGCCGCCGGGCAGGAGCCGGTGGCCGTGGGCGTGTGCGCGCACCTGCGCGCCGAGGATTCGGTGGTCGGCACGCATCGCCCGCACCACTTCGCGATCGCCAAGGGCGTGCCGCTCAAGCCGATGACGGCCGAGATGTTCGGCAAGGACACCGGCCTGAGTCGCGGCAAGGGCGGCCACATGCACCTGTTCGATCCGGCGCACAAGTTCAGCTGTAGCGGCATCATCGGTGCTAGCCTGCCGCCGGCGTGCGGCGCGGCGCTGGCCGCCAAGAAACGCGGCAAGGACTGGGTGGCGGTGGCCTTCTTCGGCGAAGGCGCCAGCAACCAAGGTTCGTTCCACGAGTCACTCAACCTGGCGTCGCTGTGGCGCCTGCCGGTGCTATTCGTCTGCGAGGACAACAAGTACGCGATTTCGGTCGAGAAGTCCGAATCCACCGCCGTGGCCTGGAACGCCGATCGCGCATCGGCCTACGGCATGCCGGGAGTGCTGGTCGGGCAGAACGACGCGCTCGAGGTGTATGAGGCCGCCGGCGCGGCGATCGCGCGAGCGCGCCGCGGCGAGGGCCCGACCCTGCTCGAGGTGAGGACTGATCGCTACCTGGGCCACTTCCAGGGTGACCCGGAGACCTACCGCCCCGCAGGAGAGGTCGCGGAGTTGCGCAAGAACGATCCGATTCCCCGCCTTGGCGCGCACCTGCGCAAGCTCAAGCTGCTCGACGACGCCGCCGATACCGCGCTGCGTGCCCGCGTTAGTGCTCGCATCACCGAAGCCTACGAATACGGCCGTACGAGCCCCTATCCGAAGCCCGAAGACGCGCTGCTGCACGTCTTCCACTGAAAGCGGAGCCACCCCATGAGCAACACACGCAAGCTGACGATGGCCGCGGCGATCTCGGAGGCTATCGGACAGGAAATGGAGCACGACAAGGACGTCTTCGTGTTGGGCGAGGACGTGGCCAAGTACGGCGGCATCTTCGGTGCCACTGGCGGCCTGCTTGCCAAGTACGGCAAGGAACGCGTCATGGACACGCCGATCTCGGAAACGGCGTTCATCGGCACCGCGATCGGCGCCGCGGCAGAGGGCATGCGCCCGATCGTCGAACTGATGTTCGTGGACTTCTTCGGCGTCTGCATGGACATGATCTACAACCACCTCGCGAAGAACACCTACATGTCCGGCGGAAGCATCCAGCTCCCGGTCGTACTGATGACGGCCATCGGCGGCGGCTACAACGACGCCGCCCAGCATTCGCAGTGCCTGTACTCGACCTTCGCCCACATGCCCGGGCTGAAGGTGGTCGTGCCGTCCAACGCCTACGACGCCAAGGGACTGCTGNNATCGTCACGCTGAGCCAGATGGTGCAGAAGGCCTTGCTCGCAGCACAGCAGCTGGGCGACGCAGGCATCCAGGCCGAGGTGCTGGACCTGCGCACGATCGTGCCGCTGGACCGCGCCGCGGTACTGGCGTCGGTGCGCAAGACCGGCCGCCTGCTGGTGGCCGACGAGGATTACCTCAGCTTCGGGTTGTCCGGCGAGATCGCCGCGTTGGTGGCCGAGAACCTTGACAGCGTGGTGCTCAAGGCGCCCGTCAGGCGGCTCGCCGTGCCCGACGTGCCGATTCCCTACAGCCGGCCGCTCGAGCGCTTCGTGATTCCGCAAGTCGACGCCATCGTGCGCGCTACACAGGGCCTGATGGGTACGCGTCAACCGGCAGGCGCCGCCGCATGACGGACGTCGTGCTGCCCAGTGCAGCCTGGAAGGACGTCGAGCCCGGCACGGAGGCGCTGGTCGACAAGTGGCTGGTGCATCAAGGCGACCGCGTCAAGGCTGGCCAGACGATGGCCGTGGTCGTGCTGGTCAAGACGAGCTTCGACATCGTCGCGCCGATCGACGCCGTGGTCGAGCAGATCCTCGTACCGCAAGAAGCAACCTTCAAGCCTGACCAGCCGCTGGCGCGTCTGAAAGCCGACGTGTGAGCGCGCGGGCTCAGCCCTCGCCGTCCGCCACGACCGTCACGGCATCCGCCGAGCAGCGATGGAACGAGGCCGCGCTGGCGCAACCGGTCGAGGCGACGGCCTGGCGGCTTTGGGACTACCGCGAGGCAGCGGTGGTACTAGGTTGCTCGCAGCGGCGCATTCTTGCCGAGTTCAGCACCCGCCAAGATGTCGAAGTGCTCGTCCGCGCCGCCGGTGGCGGTGCCGTTCTGGTGGGGCCCTGGATGCTCGGTCTGTCGGCGCTGCTTCCGGCGGCACACCCGCTGGCCGCCTGCGGCCCGGTGCCGAGCTACCGCTGGCTGGGCGAGTGCCTCGCGCAGTCCTTGCAGCAGGTCGGGGTCGCTGCCACTACGCTATCGCCCGACGCGCTGCGCGCGCGCCGCGGCGAACGGCCCGCGCTTGCACTCGACTGGGCTTGCTTCGGCGGACTCTCGCCGTGGGAGGTGCTGGTCGGCGAACGCAAGATCGCCGGGCTGGCCCAGGTGCGGCGACGCCAAGGCGTGCTCCTGGTGGCCGGGGTGCTGCTGCAGCCGCCGCCCTGGACCCTGCTATGCGATCGGCTGGGGCGGCCGCGCGATGAGGCACGGCTTCTGGCACTTGCAAGCACGAGCTGCGCGCAAGAGCGGGCCGACGTCGAGTCGGTGTCGCTGGCAGCCGCACTGATCCAGGCCTTGGCCAATGCGGTGCAGACAGTGCTCAAGACGGCAAGTCCATCGGACCCGGATCGTTGAACAGCAGCCCTTGCCGCGCGGCCTCCGCCAGCACGGCACCGACGACTACCGTGCGCGGTCCGCCCCAGTCGAGTTCCAGATGCAGCACGCTGTCAGTGTCAATTTCGATTTCGCGCTCGCCATCGAGCGCCACCGTGCCGCGCAAGGCCTGCAGCCGCACCGGCACGCCAAGGTGCAGGCGGCGCATGCTCGCCACTTCGACCGGCTCGATGGTGCCGGGCATGACCGGCACCTTGAGCGCTCGCCCGGCGCCGAAACGCACGTGAATGCCGAAGGGGTCGTCGCGCGAGACCGGGTGCGCCAAGCCGGCGATCGCCGACAAGCCGATGGCGGTCGGCTCGGCGAAGCTGGCGTAGAGGTCGATCAGATCCTCTCCGCGCCAGACCGCTCGGCCGCCGATGTCCAGTTGCCGCGTCAGGCAGACGTCGACCAGCGCCAGCTCATCTAGGCCCTCACCGCGCAGGCGCAGGCGCTTGTTGGCGCGCAAGCCGATCGCTTCCGGCACTCGCCCAGTAATCACGAGCGCGCTCGCTAGCCCGACCAAGGTCGCTTCGCGCCACTCAGGGAAGGCGTTGTTGGTGCCAGTCGACAGGGTGGCCAGCGGCAGGTCGGCGCAACCCCTTGCGACCGCGCGGTGGGTGCCGTCGCCGCCAAGCACGGTGATCAATCGCACGCCCCGCTGGCGCATCAGCACGGCCGCCTCGGTGCTGTCGGCAGCGTTGTCGCACGGGTGAATGTCGAGCAGGCGCACGCGCGGCATCGCCTGGCCTCGTCCGCCGCGGGCCAGTTCGGCTGATTCGCGCACGCGGCGGCCGATTCCGGCCGCATCCGGCAGCATCCAGGCTTCCTGCACGCCGAGACTTCCCATCGCCGACAGCAGGCGCAGCACGACGTGAACCTTCTCCGCAGTCGGGAATACCGAGGCCCAGCCGAGCAGTCGCCGCATGTCGCGCCCGGAGGCGGGGTTGGCGATCACGCCAACAGCGAGGGGCGGGGCAGCGGGCATGGAAGTCGGCGCGGTGGCGTGTTCGGGCAGGTCGACGCAGCAACATCGATGCCACGACACGGGTGGCACGCGCGAGTACCATGATCCAACGGCGCGACGACGCTGAAGTATGGAGACAACCCGATGACTCCTTCCTATACCCCGCTCATTGCGATGCACTCGGACTTTGGGCCTGCAGCCGGTGCCCAAAGCTTCGAGGCGCTCATTGCCCGTTCGCGGCAGCGTTCCATCGATGTGCATCGGCTCGACCCCGCTCATGGCCGGCAACGCGTGCTCTCCCCCAGTGCGCTGCGCGATCACCGCGAACCACTGGAGCCGCTATTGACAGTCGCGCGCAGTGGCATGGAGTCGCTGTTCCTGCAGATCCGTGACGTTGGCTATGTGGTGCTGCTCACCGATGCGCAGGGCGTCGCGGTTGAGTTCATCAACAACCCGAGCGTCGAGCGCGAGGCGCGCCGCGCAGGCTTGGCGGCGGGTGGCCGTTGGACCGAGGAACATGAGGGCACCTGTGCGGTCGGCCTGGCGTTGATCGACCAGTTGCCCATCACCGTCCACCACGACGAGCATTTCTATATCGCCAACCGGCTCCTGACCTGCAGCGCCGCGCCGATCCTCGCCGCCGACGGCCGCCTGCTCGCGGTGCTGGATGCCTCAGCACTGCATTCGCCCGAAGACGGGCGCAGTCAGCACCTGGTGCTGAGCATGGTCCACGCCACGGCTCGCATGATTGAGAACGCCAACTTCCTGCGCCAGTTCGAGCGCCACCTCGTGCTGCGTACCAGCAGCCGTCGCGAGTTCCTCGAGGTCGCCACCGAAGGCCTGATCGCGTTCGACGGCGGTGGCCATGTCGTGGCGGCCAACCAGCGTTTTCTGCACGACACGGGGCGCAGCCAAGGGTCGCTGAACGGGGTGCATGTCGAGCAGCTGATTGGCGTGCACTACGAGGCGCTGGTCGCCGCGGCCGCCAGGCCCTCGGCGGAGCCGATCCGGCTGCGCCTGCTGCATTCCGGCAGCCAGTGCTTCGCGCTGGCGCGCGGACCGCGACAACCTTCGCCCGCCGTCCGGCCGCGCAGCAGACCCGCGGCGAGCACGACCGGCGCCGACGGCGGCAATGCGCTCACGATGCTGGCCGGGTTCGATCCGCGCATGCTGGCCAACGCGGACAAGGCTCGGCGCGTGCTCGACAGGGGTATCGCGGTGCTGCTGCACGGCGAGTCGGGCACCGGCAAGGAAGCCTTCGCCAAGGCCATGCACGCCGCCAGCTGCCGGGCCGCAGCACCGTTTGTCGCGCTGAACTGCGCGGCCATCCCCGAGACGCTCATCGAGAGCGAACTGTTCGGGCACGCTGAAGGTGCCTTCACCGGCGCGCGCGCCAAGGGGGCGCGCGGCAAGATCGCGCAGGCGCATGGCGGGACCCTGTTCCTCGACGAGATCGGCGACATGCCGCTGGCCCTGCAGACGCGGCTGCTGCGCGTCCTCGCCGAGGGCGAGGTCACGCCGCTGGGCGCCGAGCGTGCCGTGCCTGTGGACCTGCAGGTCATCTGCGCCACGCACTGCGATCTGGATGCCTTGGTCAGCGCGGGTCGGTTTCGCCTGGATCTCTACTACCGCCTGAACGGGCTGGTACTGAGCTTGCCGCCACTGCGCGAGCGCACCGACAAGGCGGCGCTGATCGACGCGATCCTGGTCGACGAGGCTGCGTCATCAACAGACATTGCGCCACGTCTGTCGGCGCGCGCAAACGCCTTGCTGCTGGGCCATCACTGGCCCGGCAACATTCGGCAGCTGAGGAATTCCTTGCGGGCGGCGCTGGCGCTGTGCGACGGCGGCGAGATCGATGTCGAACACCTGCCCGCCGAGCTGTTGGCATCGACGCCCCCGGTGCTCCCGCCGCAGCGCCTGTCCTCGATTGGCTGGGGGGAGAGCCCGGCTCGCGTCGAGCTGACCGCATCACCCGCCGACGCGGCGCTCCTGAAGGTGCTGCAGGCACACCACTGGAACATCAGCGCCACTGCGCACAGCCTCGGTCTCAGCCGATCGACGGTATATCGGCGTATGACCCGCAATCGGATCGTCGAGCCGAACCGACGCAATTGAGGGCCATGCCGCACGGCCGCCCCAGGCAGTCGCGTCGTGCAGTCTTGGTGCCTCACCCGAACCAACACGTCTTCATCGGATGCCCCGAAAGGATCGATCAGTCCATGACGGTGGGTTGGGCTTGTTTCGTGCCCATTCGGCGATCAGCAACATGACAGGAATGTCGGCTTTGCGGGGCCGAATGTAGGTAGCAGTATGACTCCTGTGGGTCGCGAGCTCTCGTCCGTGGGCGAAAACTGTCTGCCGCAAACCCCTTCCGGCCGGCGAACGCGAATCTCGGGCCCGGCGAGGGTCGGCGATGAAGGTCAAGATGCGCTATATATTCGCGGCGTTGGCAAGTTCAGCAACCACCGCCGTCGCATCGGTACGGGCCTTGGTCAATTACCGTCTCGACGACGAGCTGTTCGCCGGGGATGGAGTGAAACGTCGCGCCGTGGGTCTCCCCATGAGCGGCGCCAAGAGCGGAAATCGATGGACCGACGGCACTCGATGTAGCGGCAACGATGTGGGGCAGACTCCGGCTAGCGTGAGAGACAGGATTTCCAAATGAGCACGTTCAACCCTTCAAAGGCTCGACAGGAATGGCAGGACTTCAAGAAGAAGAACCCGTCGGTCGAAAAATTGCGCAATTACCCCAAGGGCATCGGAAACCTCTTGGACGGAAACGCCAAGATCATGCAACTCGCGGTGGCCGCATCCGACGATTACCACCAAGTCATGGACGAGTTCGTAAACAAAAAATTCGATCTGAAGAAGAGGGAAAAGGCATACACGAAATATGACCAGGCCCTCGAAAATGTCTTGGACCACTTCCGGGCAATAGGCGGAAAATTCAAGGCCATGGAGAACCTCATCAAGTCGAGCGCCGCAAAGGAAGCCGGCCCTGACTGACTGGAGCCTCTTTGCGAGCAAGACTTGGACCCCTCTGCAAAAGCACTTCGAATATGTCGGCGCACTTCAAGGAAGGGTCATGCGACACAGCAGCTACTGGAACACGGCGAGTACGGTAAAACCCCCCGAGAAGCCAAAGACCAGCAAGCTGCTGTATTTGAAGGAGTGGCTCGGTCGACCCTATAGGCGATACGTCGATGATGCTTGGTTCGCCGGCTTGGAGAAATCGTGGGCCGAGGCGGCACAAAAGCAGAGGGAGGAAATGTACAAGTTCTGATGCGTCCTACCCCCCGACACACCGAACTGACCTTGCCCCTGGAATCCGTATCCCATAGCCGAGTCACGAATTGGCTTGCTTGGCCTGAGCCGCAAACCAGTCTTGCTCGAACCGCATCGGGCTGACATAGGCCAGCGTCGAGTGCAGTCGCGTCTGGTTGTATCAGAGCAGCCACGCAATGGTTTCGTCCTTGGCGTAGCGCCGAGTCTCGAAGCGTTGGCCATGCAGTCGTTCCACCTTCAACGAACCGAACAGCGTCTCGCTGCAAGCGTTATCCCAGCAGTTGCCACGCCGACTCATCGAGCTCGTGATGCCGTACTCGATCAGCACGTCCCGGAAGTCCTTGCTGGCGTACTGGCTGCCCCGGTCGCTGTGGAAGATCAGCCCGGCTTGCTTGCTGGGGTGGCGCTTGAACCGCGCCATGCGCAGCGCATCGATGACGATGTCGCGCGTCATGTCCTCGCGCAACGACCACCCCACCACCTGACGGCTAAAGCTAAACAGGTCGATCACCACGGCCAGGAACAGCCAGCCCTCGTCGGTGGCGATGTAAGTGATGTCGCCCGCCCAGACCCTGTCAGGCTCGCCCACACTGAACTGCCGATCGAGCAGATTGGGCGAAATCGGAAGGTCGTGGTTGCTGTCGGTCGTGACTGGACCAGTGCGTCATGGCCATCAGCGGGGCCGCGCCGATCCCGCCCGACCTGCTGCGCTGGTACGGCCGCCTGGGCCTGAAGATCGCCGAGGGCTACGGGCTGACCGAGAACTGTGCGCTCAGCCACATCACCGGGCTTGGCGAGGACGTCGGCACCGTCGGCCGTACGTACGACGGCGTCGAATGCCGAATCGACCCGGCCAGCGGTGAGATCCTGGTCAAGAGCGCCGCTACGATGACCGGCTACTACCGGCAACCCGAACTCACGTCGCAGATGTTCACCGCCGACGGCTTCCTGCGCACTGGCGACAAGGGCTCGATCGGCCCCTGCGGCATCTTGAATATCACCGGCCGCGTGAAGGACCTGTTCAAGACCAGCAAGGGCAAGTACGTCGCGCCGGCCCCGATCGAAAACAAGCTGGTGATGCACGCCGCGGTGGAGGCCTGCTGCGTGACGGGCGCGAACCTCGGCCACCCGCTCGCGATGGTGATGCTCAACCTCGAGGCGATGCAGGAGACCGCCGGAGCCGACGGGCGCAGCGCGCTGGAGCGTTCGCTCGCCGAACACCTGCAGAGCATCAACGCCACGCTTGACCCGCACGAGCAACGCGAATGCATCGTGGTCACGAACGAGGCCTGGACGGTCGATAACGATCTGATCACGCCTACCTTCAAGGTCAAACGCAACCGGATCGAAGAGCGGTTCGCTGCCAGCTACGAGCAGTGGGAGAGCACGCGCAAGAAGGTGTCTGGCACGCGGGTTGAGGGTGCTCGGTCGGGCCGGCAACATTCAGCGCCCAGCACCCGT
>PLZH01000306.1:518-32479 GCA_003152055.1 Burkholderiales bacterium | reverse complement strand
TACGGCGAGATGGCGTGGCTGCTGCCGCGCGGCGACACGATCTTCAAGGCCTGGATCGACCAGTGGCTGCACCTGGCGAAGGCGAACGGCGAGTACGAGCGGATCGCGGCACACTGGTTGCGCTAGCGGCCCACCGAGAGCCTTGACGTCGATTCGAGGCCCGCGCAAGCGGGCCTTTCTTCTTGCTGCTGCGGCGCTTCGGCCGCTGCGCCGCGCTGCAAACGCTCACGCCCACTCGGGAATGGCCGGAACGCGGATGCGTTCGCTTTCCGGGAGGTCGAAGCCGAAGTGCTCGACGAGAAGCGATCGCAGCGCCGCGCGATCGGCAAGTTGCGTCGCGTGCGCCACCCCGCCGTGCCAGATCGTGAGGTCGCGATTCATCACGGCGACGTGGCCGTCACCGGTGAGGGCGCGCATCATGATCCGGTTGACGAAGGGCGATGCCGGATGCGTCGCCGCGAAGTGATTCGCGATTTCGAAGTCGATCGCGTTCTCGGGCTCGAGCGTCGAAACCCAGGCGTCGGCAAAAGCCCCGTCCCGCTTCGCCCGCATCACCCAGACAGGACCGTCGCGAACCATCCAGTGCGTCGCGCCTTCGCGCGGCTTCGCAGCGGCTTCGACGAGCGGAAGCGGCGTGCTCGGCGCGAGCGCGCCGAAGCCGGGGTCGACGACGTACACGCCTTCGGCGAGCGGCACCGACAGGAACATGTGCGTTCGCGACGCGGCGTCGCGCGGTACGAAGAGGACCACCCGGGCCGCATGCCGGGCCGGATGGAAGCCGAGCTGCTCTAGCACTGCGGCGAAAAGCGTCGCATGCTCGAAGCAGTAGCCGCCGCGCCGCGCGCGAACCAGCTTTGCCTCGATGCTCCCGAGATCGAGCCGCACCGGCCGGCCGAGCAGGACGTCGAGATTCTCGAACGGGATGTGCGCCATGTGCGCAGCCAGCAGACGCGAAAGCGTGTCGAGCGTTGGGGCGGTCTCACCGGCCCATCGAATGCGCTCGAAGTATGCGTCGAGATCGGGCAATGTCGTCATGTCACGTCTCCCTGCGTGGGTTGCGGTGCAAGTCCTCCGGCGGCCCCTGGAAACTGCCGGCACGCAGCGTCAGCACGAGGGTGTCGCGATGTCCGAGGCCTTCGAGCGGCTGGATCGGCGTGCTCTCGTGGATGACGCGCGCGTCGTCGAGAAGCAGGCAGCTCCATGGCTCCTGCATCGTGAAGCGCAGGCCGGTCGGCCCGTCGGCATCGAAGACGCGTGTCTCGCCGCCCTTGATGCCCGATCGATCGACGAGCACGACGGCGACCAGGTCGACGCCGTCGCGATGCGCTCCCTCGGGCGTCGGCCGGCCGATGCCGTCGGAAGTGTCGATGCGGAACTGGTGCGCCTCGACGTACCACGGCTGCTCGCCGCGCAGCGACGACGCGAGCCCGGCCATCGCCCGCAGCAGCCTCGGCCACGCCGGGCTCGCGATCACGGCCGGCTCGATCGGCTCGAACCAGCGCTCGAGGCCGCCGTGCAGCGCGTTGTATTCGACCGGCTGCCAGTGCGCCCGATGCGGGACGGGCTCGACCTCGTCGCGCCGCACGATGAAGCACGAATGGCGCCGTCGCCGATAGTGGCCGCCGTCGCGCAGATAGTCATCGGGCGGGAGATCGTTCCACGAAGCGCGCAGCGNNCGCTCAGGCGAAGCGCTGGCGCGCCAGCGCCGCACCTTGGGAGAGTGCGACGAGCTTGGCTTCGGCGACTTCGCGGCGCATCGGCGCCAAGCCGCAGTTCGTGCAGGCGATGAACCGCTCCTTCGGCACGAACCGCAAGGCCTGGCCGATCGTGGCAGCGATCTCCTCGGCCGTCTCGATCACGTCGGAGGCGACGTCGATCACGCCGACCATCACGTCCTTGCCGTCGAGCAGCTTCATGAGGTCGGGCGGCACGTGCGAGTGAAAGCACTCCAGCGAGATTTGGTCGATCGAGCTTTTCGAGAGCGCCGGGAACACCTGCTCGTACTGTCGCCATTCGCCGCCGAGTGTCGCCTTCCAGTCGACGTTGGCCTTGATGCCGTAGCCGTAGCAGATGTGCACCGCCGTCTTGCACTGCAGGCCTTCGGCCGCGCGCTCGAGCGCGGCGACGCCCCACTCGGCCGCGTCGGCCATGTAGACGTTGAAGGCCGGCTCGTCGAACTGGATGATGTCGACGCCGTCGGCCTCAAGCGCGCGCGCTTCCTGGTTGAGCAGCTCGGCGAAGGCGAAGGCCATCCGGATGCGCCCCTCCTTGGCTTCGCCGTAGAAACGGTCGGCGACCGTGTCGACGATCGTCATCGGCCCGGGCAGCGTGAACTTCAGGCGCTTGCCCGTGTGCGCCCGCGCCAGGCGCGCCTCCGTCGCATGGACCCGGCCGGCGAGGCGAAGCGGCCCGACCACCTGGGGCAGCATCGCGTCGTAGCGGTTGTTGCGGATGCCCCTCTTCACCTTGTGCTCGAAGTCGATGCCTTCGACGCGCGCGAGAAAGCCGTGCACGAAATGCTGGCGCGACTGCTCGCCGTCGCCGACGATGTCGAGCCCGGCGTCTTCCTGGACCTTGAGCCAGAGCAGCGTCGCGTCGGCCTTGGCGCGATCGAGTTCGGCGCCGCTCGCCTTCCATTCGGGCCAGAGCTTTTCGGTCTCGGCGAGCCACGAGGGCTTGGGCAGGCTGCCGGCGATGGCGGTGTCGAACATGAACGATGCCTTTGGGTCGAGAGTGCGGTCGCGCGGAGGCGAGGTTTGATACCGTCGCTGCCGTGAACGACAAGAACGAAACCACGCTGCCGACATGTCAAGAGCCGCTGCCGACAGCGAATCGCATCGAGGTGCTCGACGTGCTGCGCGGTTTTGCGCTCCTGGGCATCTTCATTATGAACATGCCGAGCTTCGCCCATTCGATCTTCACGCCGGCGCCAACGCAGAACGCCAGCGCCGAAGGCATTGTCGTCGCCTTGCGCGAGCTGCTCTTCGCCGGCAAGTTCAATCTGATGTTCGGCATGGTCTTCGGCATCGGCTTCACGCTGCAACTGCGCCGGCTCGAGGCCGCCGACCCGGACGACGGGGCGCTCGTCTACGTCCGCCGGCTCGCGGTGCTGCTCGCGATCGGCCTCGTCCACGCGGCGCTGCTTTGGATGGGCGATGTTCTCGTCGCCTACGCGGTGCTCGGTTTCATGCTGCTGGCGATCCGCCGCGTGCCCGACGGCGTGCTGCTCGCGCTCCTGGGACTGTGCCTCGCCTACCCGGCGGCTTCGGACGCGCTTTCGACGCACCTCTTCTCGAACGAGACGACGCTGCTTGCCACGTTCGAGTTCTACGATTTCGCCAGCTCCAACGACGTCGCCTTCGGCCAGGGCAGCTTCCTGGACGCGGTGCGCGAGACGCTGCGCGTCTTCGCCTGGGCCTATGCCTCGCCGATGGGGCTTTTCACCGTCGCCGGATTCTTCATCCAGATGGCTACCGGCATCCTGATCGGCTTCTATGTCGGCCGCCGCGGCTGGATCGAGCGGCTGCCCGCGCTTCGTGATCAGATCGGCTTGGCGCAATGGGCAACGCTTGCAGTCGCGCTCGCTGCGGGTGGCCTGTGGTGGGCGATCGGCGGTACCGCCGTTCAGGACGCAGGCGAGAACTTCCCCGCCTCGCTCGCTCGCACGATCGGCCGCGCCGCGCTGATGTGCTCTTACGCGCTGACGCTGGTTCGTCTCGCAGGCGTGCCCGGCCCGGCCCATGTGCTGCGCCTCTTTGCCTATCCCGGCCGCATGCCGCTCAGCAACTATCTGCTGCAAACGCTGATGGGACTCTTCATCTTCTACGGCTGGGGCCTCGGCTGGTGGGACCGGACGACGCCGCTCGCGGAGATGCTTCTCGCCGTGGCCCTCTATTTCGCAATCCAGCTGCCGCTCAGCGCCTGGTGGCTGTCGCACTTTCGCTACGGGCCGGTCGAATACGTGTGGCGCCGTCTTACTTACGGCCGCCTGAGGCGCTAGGCGGACTGCCCGAGCGGCGTCAGCGCGAATTCCTCGGCCAGCAGGGAATACGAACGCCGCCGCACCGCCGGATCGTGGGCCCAGGTGTTGATGACGATTTCGCCGAGCATGAAGTCGCTCGCGAGCGCTCGAAGCTTCGCCGCGACCGTCTTCTGGGAACCGACGAAAGCCTTGTCGCGCATCGATGCGAGCATCGTCTCCTCGGCATCGGTGAAGCCGCGCTTCGCGATCTCGTCGGGTGCCTGCAGTGGCCCGAGCGCGCCGCGTTGCCGATCGATGCGCCAACGGTCGCGCGACAGCGCGAAGTGCGCTGCTTCCTCGTCGCTGCCCGCGGCGAGTGCCCAGACACAGAGCGTCGCCTGCGGCTCGGGATGGCGCTCGCTAGGCTGGTAGCGGGCGCGATAGAGCGCCATCGCCTCTTCGGCGCCCTGGCCGTCGGTGAAGAAGTAGGCGAAGGCGTACGGCAGGCCAAAGTGGGCGGCGAGTTGGGCGCCGTAGTCGGAGCTGCCGAGGATCCAGAGCTCCGGCGCGTGCGGCCCGAGAGGATGCGCGGTGATGCCTTCATGCGTGCCGAGAGTCGTCCATGCGTACAGGTCGCGCACCTGGATCGGAAAGTCCTCGGCGGCGTGGCTCGCATTCGGGTTGAGCGCGCGCGCCGTGCGCATGTCGCCGCCGGGCGCGCGGCCGAGGCCGAGGTCGATGCGGCCAGGCGCCAGCGCCTCGAGGACGCGGAACTGCTCGGCCACCTTGAAGGCGCTGTAGTGCGGCAGCATGACGCCGGCGCTGCCGATACGGATCTTCGACGTGCGCGCCGCGATCGCCGCCATCAGGATCTCCGGCGCCGAGCCGACGATGGTCGGCAGGCCGTGGTGCTCGCTGACCCAGAAGCGCGAATAGCCGAGCCGCTCGCAATGCTCGGCGAGCGACAAGGTGTCGCGAATCGCGGCATCTTCGCTGCTGCCTGCGAGCGAGACCGATTGGTCAAGAACGGAAAGTCTCATGGTCAGCGGCTCAGCCCTGCGGATGCGTAGGATCTATCCAGCGTACCGTTTCTGGCTTCTCGACGGGCTCGATGTCGAGGTTGACGGCGATCGCTTCACCGTCGCTCCGGCACAGCACGCATTCGAGCGTTTCGTCGCGGCTCGCGTTGATCTCCTGATGCGGTACCCAGGGCGGGATGTAGATGAAGTCGCCTGGCCCGGCTTCCGCCGTGAACTCGAGCGCGTTGCCCCAGCGCATGCGCGCTCGGCCCTTGACGACGTAGATCACGCTTTCGAGCGCCCCGTGGTGATGGGCGCCGGTCTTCGCGTCCGGGTGGATGTGCACCGTGCCGGCCCAGAGCTTCTGCGCGCCGACGCGCGCGAAGTTGATCGCCGCCTTGCGGTCCATGCCGGGCGTCTGCGCAGTGTTCGGGTCGAGCCGGTTCGACGTGATGACGCGAACGCCATCGTGCCTCCAGGCCACATCGGCTTCAGAGGAATGCGGGTGTTTGAGCGACATCGTGCTGCCTCGTGTACATTACGGTCACAGTTATACGCAAGACAGTGGTTTGTTCGTGATTCTCGTTCCACCCTCGCGGTTCTCGCGGCGGGCGTTTGAAATCCCCCTGATCGGTTCTTGAGTGTCGCTGCATGCGCCGCATGTGCGGCGCATTCATTTGCAATAGATTGGATATTTACCCATGACGACCCCCACCCAGACCGGCACCGTGAAGTGGTTCAACGAAAGCAAGGGCTTCGGCTTCATCGCGCAAGACGCGGGCGGCGCTGACCTTTTCGCCCACTTCCGTGACATCACGGGCAGCGGTTTCAAGACGCTCGCTGAAAACCAGCGCGTCGAGTTCGAAGTCAAGCAAGGCCAAAAGGGCCTGCAGGCCGCGAACATTCGCGTCCTCGCCTAAGCCTCGGGCTCGCGCCCGATCGAGAAAGCCGCGGTTCGCCGCGGCTTTTTTTCGCCCGTCGCAGACGGGAATGGCATGCGCGGGGCGGCGATTANNTAAGATCGCCTCTGCAACGAGGAGCCAAATCTTGGATCAGCCCATCGCCGCGACGAATCACCAGATCCGCCTCGCGCGCCGCCCGGTCGGCTTGCCGGTGCGGGCTGACTGGAGCTTCACCGACGAGCCGGTCGCCCCGCCCGAGGAAGGTGGCGTGCTGGTGAAGACGCTCGCGCTCTCTCTCGACCCGGCAATGCGCGGCTGGATGAACGAAGGCAAGAGCTACATCGCGCCGGTCGGCATCGGCGAAGTCATGCGCGCCGGCGGCATCGGCGCCGTCGTGGTGTCGACGAGCGCGAAGTTCGCCGTCGGCGATCGCGTCACGGGTTCGCTCGGGGTTCAGGAGTACGCGCGTTTCGGTGCCGGGCAACTGGCCAAGGCCGCGCTCGCGAAGATCGACCTGCGCGTCGGCACGCTGACGCAGTGGCTCAATGTTCTCGGCATGCCGGGAATGACCGCGTACTTCGGCCTCATGGACGTGGGCCAACCGAAGGCCGGCGAGACCATCGTCGTCTCCGGCGCTGCGGGGGCCGTCGGCCAGACGGTCGGGCAGCTCGCGAAGATCAAGGGCTGCCGGGCCGTCGGCATTGCCGGCGGCCCGGCGAAGTGCGAGTGGGTCGTCAAGGAGCTCGGCTTCGATGCCTGCATCGACTACAAGGCGGGCCCGGTGAAGGACGGCCTGAAGGCGAACTGCCCGAACGGCGTCGACGTCTACTTCGACAACGTCGGCGGCGAGATCCTCGACACGGTGCTGACGCGCATCAACCGCAAGGCGCGCATCGTCATCTGCGGCGCGATCAGCCAGTACAACAACACCGATGCAGTCAAAGGGCCGGCCAACTACCTCTCGCTCCTCGTCAACCGGGCCCGCATGGAAGGGATCGTCGTCTTCGACTACACCGATCGCTTCGGGCCTGTCATCGCCGAGCTGGCCGGCTACCTCAGGGAAGGTCGCATGAAGAGCCGTGAGGACGTCGTCTCCGGCATCGAGACGTTCCCGGAAACCCTGCTCAGGCTCTTTCGCGGCGAGAACTTCGGCAAGCTTGTGCTGCAGGTCGCACAAGCCTGAGCGTCGGCGTGTGGCGTGCGCCGGTCGCGGGCTAGACTTCGCCGCTTCGAGCCCAGATACCCCCAAGACCGCCCGAACGGGCCATGAGCGACGCGGACCCAAACTTCCCGGCAGACGGCCCGCCCGCTGAGGTGTTGCGCGCGCTCGTCGAGCAGAGCCTCGAGCTGCTCGCCGTGACCGATGGCGCGGGGCGAATCGTCTGGGCCAACGAGCACTTCGCCGCGGCGACCGGACTGGCCGCGGACGGCAGGACGACGCTCCTGCAGGCCGTCCCTGATGGCGCCGCCGGCGACCCGGCAAGAAAGCGGCTCGAGACGGCGCTCACCTCCGTTGCCCTCAGCACGAGCCTGCCTCTGCAAGCGGCCGACGGCGCCGCGCTCTGGGTCGATGCGCGTGCCCGTCGCCTCGGCTCCCGCGTCCTTTGGACCTTCACCGACGTCAGCCCGACGCGCCTTCTCGAAAGCCAGGCGCGGCGCCAGGGCGAGCTGCTCGACACGGCGCAGGAGTTCGGATGGCTCGGCCTGTGGGAACGCAGGATTCCCTCCGGCGAGGGCCGCTGGGACCGCCGCGTGTTCGGCTTCTGGGGTATTGATCCGGCGGCCGGCACGCCGACGTTCGAACAGGCGAGGGAGCACATCCATCCCGACGACCGGGCGAAGATGAACTACGTCGAATCGACGGCGCGCGCCGGCCGCTACGAGCAGCGCTATCGCGTCATCCATCCCGACGGCGGGACACGCTGGATTCACTCGCAATGGGAAGTGAAGAACGGGGCGAACGGCGTGCCCGACCGCGCCATCGGCATCATGATGGACGACGCCCAGGCCTACGACTCGGCGCGCGCCCTCGGCGACGTCAGCGCGCAGCTGAAGATGGCGGTCGAGCTCGGCAACATCGCGATCTGGCGGCACGACCTGCGCACGCAGCGCATGCACTACAGCGACCGCGCCTTCGAGCTGCTGCAGATGAAGCCGCGACCCGAAGGGCTGTCGATCGACGAGGTACGCTCGCTGATCCACCCCGAGGATCTCCCCGCCGTTCTCGCTTCGGTAGAACAGGCGCTCCACTCCGATCAGCCGACCGACATGGAAGCGCGCTACCGGCGCAAAGACGGCAGCTGGCGCTACGTGCTGACGCGCCGCGTCGTCGAGCGCGACGCCGAAGGACAACCGCTCGCGTTCGTCGGCGTTGCCCTCGACGTGACCGAAGCCGTCGAACACCGGCGCCACGCCGACGAGCTGGCGCGCCGCCTCGAAGCGGCATCACAGGCCGCCGGCATCGGCCTGTGGACGACGGCCGGCGATCCGCAGGAGTCGGACTGGAACGCACAGATGTACGTCCTCTTCGACCGCTTCGCGCCGCCCCGCGTGCCGGGCTTCACCGAGTGGCTGACGCAGAGCGTGCATCCCGACGATCTCGGCCGTGTCGGCGCCAAGGCGCACGACTACCTGACAGCCGGCGACGGGCCCTTCGAGATCGAGTTCCGCACGCTTCGTCGCGACGGCAGCGTGCGCTGGATCGTGATGCGCGCCGACCGCGATCGCGGCGCCATCGACCGGCGCCGCTTTCTCGGCGTCGCCATGGACGTCACCGATCACCACGCTGCCGTCGACGCGCTGCGCGACGCCAGCGAGCGCGCCTCGCTGATTGCCCGCTACGCCGGCATCGGCATGTGGGAAGCGAGGCTCGACGGCGCGCCCGAGCGCTGGGACGAGCAGATGTTCAATCTGCGCGGCCTTGCGCCGGGCAGCGCCGTGCCGACGCGTGATGAGCGGATGGCGATGGTTCATCCGGACGACCTGCAGCGCGTTCTCGATTCGCGCCCGAAGTCGGACGTCGGCACGCTGCCGACGTCGTACGAGTTCCGCTGGAAGATGCCGAACGACAGCTGGCGCTGGCTCGCCTCGCGCTCGGCCCTCGTCTATGACGATGCCGGCATCGCCGTGCGACGCGTCGGCGTCAACTGGGACGTGACGGAAGCGAAAGAGGCCGAACTCGCCTGGCAGCAGACAGCGCTCGCCGAGCGCGAGGTCCAGGCCAAGTCGCAGTTTCTCTCGCGCATGAGCCACGAACTGCGCACCCCGCTCAATGCCGTTCTCGGCTTCACGCAGTTGTTGCAGGTCGAAGCGCGCCAATCGGCGCACGCAGACCAACTCGCAAAGCTCGGCCATATCCGAGCCGCCGGCGACCACCTTCTCTCGCTCATCAACGATGTACTCGATCTCTCCGGCCTCGAGTCGGGAGAGGCGAAGCTCTCGCTGCAGGCGGTCGATCTCGGTGGCCTGATCCGTCAATCGGTGCCACTCGTCGAATCGCTCGCGGCGCAGCACGGCGTCGTGGTCGCGCTGGGCGCGCTCGGCGGAGTCGCGAACGCCGATCCGACGCGGCTGCGTCAGGTGCTCATCAACCTGCTTTCCAATGCGATCAAGTACAACTGCCGCGGCGGTCGTGTCGTCGTGCAGGCGCGGGTCGCGGCGGACGCCGCCGTGCTCACGGTGCGCGACACCGGCCGCGGCCTCACCGCAGCTCAACTCGCCAACCTGTTCGAGCCGTTCAACCGCTTCGGCGCGGAAAGCGAAGGCATCGAAGGCACGGGCATCGGGCTGACCATCGTCAAGGCGCTGGTCGAGGGCATGGGTGGAACCATCGGCGTCGCGAGCACGCCGGGGACGGGAACGACGTTCGACGTCAGCCTGCCGGCGGCGAGCCCGGGGCCTCGTGTGGAGGTGCCCGTCGCCGCGGCCGAGCCGGCCATCGCCGCCGTCACTGCGCCGCGCCGCGACCGTGCCGGACAGATCCTCTACATCGAAGACAACCACGTCAACGTGCTGCTCGTCGAGGAGATGGTGAGAGGCGTCGGCGGCATCGCCATCGCCTCCGAGCCGACCGGTGCCGCTGGCGTCGCGCACGCGAAGAGCTTGCGCCCCGATCTCGTCCTCGTCGACCTGCAGCTGCCCGACTTCGACGGCTTCGAAGTCCTGCGCCGCCTGCGCGCCGACCCGGCGACGCGCGGCATCGCCTGCATCGCGTTGTCGGCCAACGCGATGCCCGAAGACATCGAGCGCGGTCTCGCTGCCGGCTTTGCCGAATACTGGACCAAGCCGATCGACTTCGGCGCCTTTCTCGGCGCCTTGCACCAGCGCTTTCCCGTCTCGCCGCCGCCAGCGCAGCGGCCCGTCGATGCGCCCACGGCCGCAGGCTAGGCAGTCGTCGTCTCTTCGATGAGGCCTCGCTGCTTCAGCATCGGCTGCGGCGTCGGCGCGCGGCCGCGAAAGGCGCGATACGCAGCGCCCGGCTCGATCGAATTGCCGGCCGAGTAGATGAATCGCAGAAGGCGCCTGGCCACCGCGACGTCGAAAGGATCGCCGGCCTCGACGAAGGCTTCGAAGCCGTCGGCATCGAGCACTTCGGCCCACAGGTAGACGTAATAGCCGGCGGCGTAGCTCGAGCCCGAGAACAGGTGCTGGAAGTGCGTCAGGCGATGGTTGAGGCCGACGCCGGCAGGCAGGCCGATCTTCTCGAGCTCGGCGCGCTCGAAGGCGACGACATCGGTGAGCGGCGCCTCGGTGCGCGAGTGCGCCGCCATGTCGACAAGCGCCGACGCGGTGTAGCGCATTGTCTCGTAGCCCTGGTTGAAGTAGCGGGCGGCATGCAGCTTTTCGATCAGCGCGTCGGGGATCGGCGCGCCGGTCGCGTGGTGACGCGCGTGGCGCTTCAGCACCTCCGGCTCCTCGAGCCAGTGCTCGAAGAGCTGCGACGGCAGCTCGACGAAATCGCGCAGCACGCTGGTTCCCGACAGCCGCTCGTACGTGACGTTCGAAAGCAGCCCGTGCAGGCCGTGGCCGAACTCGTGGAACAGGGTTCGCGCGTCGTCGAAGCTGAGCAGCGTCGGCTTGCCCGGAGCGCCCTTTGCGAAGTTGTTGTTGTTGACGATGATGGGAAGCACCGGCGTGGCGCCGCCGGCGCGGTTTTTCGACTGCGACCGGTACGCGCTCATCCAGGCGCCGCTGCGCTTGGTCGGCCGCGCGAAGTTGTCGTGCAGGAAGAGGCCGATCGCCCGGCCGCCTTCGCCTTGCACCTCGTAGACCTTGACGTCCGGGTGATAGACCGTGATGTCGGGCTTGGGAACGAACGCGATGCCGAACAGGCGCTTCGCGCAGTCGAAGGCCGCCTCGGTGATCCGCTCGAGTGAGAAGAAGGGCTTGATCGACGCTTCGTCGAGGTCGAAGCGTTCCCGGCGCACCTTCTCCGCGTAGAAGCGCCAGTCCCAGGCCTCGATCGTCGCTGCCTCGCCGCGCGACAAGGCGATCGCTTCGAGCGCCTCGCGCTCGCCCTGGGCGCGGGCCTTGGCCGGATGCCACACCTGCATGAGCAGCGACGTCACCGCCTCCTGGCTGCCCGCCATGGTGTCGGCCAACGCGTAGTCGGCATACGAGGCATAGCCGTGCAGACGCGCCTGCTCGAGACGCAAGGCGAGGATCTCGGCCGCGACTTCACGGTTGTCGCTGGCGCCGGCGTGTTCGCCACGCGAGGTCCAGGCGCGCCAGGCCTGTTCGCGCAGATCGCGCCGCTCGGAAAAAGTGAGGAAGGGAACGATATGCGAGCGCGAGAGCGTGATCACGCAGGCCTCGGCGATGTCACGGTCGGCCGCCGCCTGGCGCGCTGCGGCGCGAACGAAATCAGGCAGGCCGGCTAGATCGGCTTCGGTCGACAAAACGAGCTGGAATTCCGACTCATCGGCAAGCACGTTTTGCCCGAAGCGCGTCGTCAGGTCGGCAAGCCGCTGCATCACCTCGGCATAACGCTTCTGCTCGGCCGCATTCATCCTGGCGCCGGCGCGCACGAAGTCGATGTGGAAACGCTCGAGGGCGCGTACCTGCTCGTCGCTCAGGCCGAGCTCTTGAAGCTTGCCATACAGCGCGTCGATGCGCGCGAAAAGCGCTCGGTGCATGTAGAGCTTGCTGTCGTGGGCCGCGAGCAGCGGCGCCATCTTGCGCTCCACCGCTTGCAGTGCCGGTGAGGTTTCGCTCGAGGTGAGGTTGTGGAACATGCCGCCGATGCGATCCAAGAGGCGGCCGGCACGGTCGAGCGCGGCCACGGTGTTCTCGAAGCTCGGCGCCTCAGCGGCGTTGCCGATCGCGTCCATCTCCTCGAGATGTGCCTGCATCGCCAGCTCGAAGGCCGGCACGAAGTGTTCGGCGCGCGTGGCCGCGAATGGTGGCAACCCATACGGGCTCGTCCAGGGTTGCAGCAGAGGGTTGTCGGTGTTCATTTCTTGGCTTTGGGGTCGTCCATGTCTCGTTCGTCGTAGCGCCGGTTCTCGCACGACTTCGCGTAGGCTGCCTTGGTTGCCTTCACGGTTTCGGCCTTGGCGTTGTAAGCCGCGACCTTCGCCTGATAGGAGTCGATCAGCCTGTCGCGCGCGCCGACCTTGCCGTTGTAGGTGTCGACGGCCGAGGCGCTCGTCCGGTCGAGCGTCGTGACCTCGGCACCAAGCGCCGCGCCGGAGCGTCCTATCTCCGCCTTGTCGGCATCGATCGACGCCTCGTCCTTGCGCGCGTCGTCGGTTTGCGTGTGCAGCTTTTCCTTTTGCGCCACGCAGTCGCGCAGTTGCGCGGGCGTGAGCAGCGGCCCCGAGCCCATGCTCTTCGTGCTCTTGTCGGCCGCGCTCGCGGCGCCCGCCGCGAGGAGGAACGCGAGGGCGAGAGCGATGCGGCTCGGCGCGGCACGGGAGAGGTCGAACATGAAGACGAGCTGGCTGCTGGCAAAACCAGTCATGATGCCACCACCGGGGTGCGCATCGTCACGAACTCCTCGGCAGCGGTTGGGTGGATGCCGAGCGTCGCGTCGAAAGTCGCCTTGGTCGCGCCCGCCTTCATCGCCACGGCGAATCCCTGGATCGTTTCACCGGCATCGGCGCCGACCATGTGCAGGCCGACGACGCGATCGCTCGCGTCGTCGACGACGAGCTTCATGAGCGTGCGCTCGCTGCTGCCCGAGAGCGTGTGGCGAAGCGGCTTGAAATCGCTGCGATAGACGCGGATCTTTTCGAATCGTGCCCGCGCGTCCTGCTCAGAAAAACCGATCGTGCCGATGTTCGGATGCGTGAAGACCACCGTCGGAATGTGCGCGTAGTCGACCTGGCGTCCGCCCGGGCCGAACAAGCCGTCGACGAGCGCCATTGCTTCGGCGAGGGCGACCGGCGTGAGCTGGACGCGATCGATGACGTCGCCGATCGCGTACAGGCTCGGCAGGCTGCTGCGATAGCCCGCGTCAACGACGACGGCGCCGTTCGGTGCGAGCTCGACGCCTAGCGCTTCGAGGCCGAGGCCGGCAGTGTTCGGGACCCGGCCGGTGGCGTAGAGAACCGTATCGGCGGATAACGACTCGCCGTCGCCGAGGATGACGCGGATCGGGGTCGCGGCGCTCTGTCTTTCGAGCGCCGCCACCTTCGCCTGCACGCGGATGTCGACACCCGTCTTTTTCATCTCCGCGGCGACGAAATCGCGCACCTCGTCGTCGAAGCCGCGCAGGATCTGCTCGCCGCGATAGAGCTGGGTGACGCGGCTGCCGAGGCCGTTGAAGATCGATGCGAATTCGCAGGCGATGTAGCCACCGCCGACAACGACGAGGTGCTTCGGAAATTCGGCCAGATCGAAAATTTCGTTCGAGCTGATCGCCAGCTCGCCGCCCGCGATTTCCGGCGCGACGGGCCAGCCGCCGGTCGCGATGACGATCCGCTCGGCGCCGTAGACGTCGCCGCCGACTTCGACCTCGTGTGCACCGACGACCCGCGCTCGCCCGCGCAGCAGGGTGACGCCGGCGCCGGCAAGCAGGTCGGCATAGATGGCGTTGAGACGCGAGATTTCGCCGGCGCGATTGGCCTTGAGCGTCTGCCAGTCGAACTGCGGCGCGGCATGCGACCAGCCGAAGCCGGCCGCCTCCGCGAAGCTTTCGGCATAGTGGGCGGCGAAGCTGTAGAGCTTCTTCGGGATGCAGCCGACATTGACGCAGGTGCCGCCGAGAGCCGCGTCTTCGGCGATGGCAACGCGTACGCCGCGCTGGCCCGCCATGCGCGCGGCGCGGACGCCGCCGCTGCCGGCGCCGATGATGAAGAGGTCGAAGACGTCTTGGGTCATGCGGACGGGGCGCGTGGAAAAACCGGGCGCGCTAACGCGAACGATACCCGTTGCACGGCGCGGCGCGGGCGATCAGACTCGCGCCATTCGAACGATGGAGGAACGCGCCGATGTGGCTCGTCAAGTGGATAGTCACGGTTCTCGTCGTGCTCTTCGCGGTGCTCTTGATCGGCGGCCTTGTCCTGCCCTCGACCTTCACCGTCACGCGCTCGGCGGTCATTGCCGCGCCGCCGGAGAAGATCTACGCGCTCGTCGCCGACCCGCGCGGCTGGCAGCGGTGGTCAGCCTGGAACCGCCGCGACCCGCTGATGCACGTCGAATACAGCGGTCCACCGAGCGGTGCGGGCGCAACCTGGCGCTGGAAGAGCAAGAGCCAGGGCGACGGCGCGATGACTTTCATGGAGGCCGAGCCGAGCCAGCGAGTCGCCTACGAGCTCTACCTGCCCGACTTCGGAACCACCTCTTCAGGCGAGCTTCGCTTCGAAGCGAAGGAGGCGGTGACGAAGGTCACCTGGACGATGAACGGCGACATGGGCNNGTTGAAGGCCGAGACGGAAAAGCCGTAACGGCGCACACGTCGGCCTCAGCCCAGACCTTTGCGCAAAAGCTCCTCGACGAGCGCGTTGATGCCTTTGGCGTGTGCGGCGCCGCGCTCGCGCAAGGTCGCGGCCAGATCCGAGGGCAGCTTGCACGCGAACGGAACGAGCCCCGCAGCGGCGTCGCGACGACGCTGCTCGCGCCGATCAACCATTTCGCCCGCCCCTTGCGCGAAGCGGCCGGGGACGCCGGCGGTCTTCATCTGGCCGCCGAGCTTCTTGCCGAGGTGCTTGTCGAGATCGGACTTCTTCATGCTCATGTTGAGGCACCTACGAGTTCAGGCACCATTGTGGCGCCGCGTTGTGGCAGAGTCCGGCGATGGCTCTGAAGGCGACTGTATGCAAGGCGACGCTGCAGATCGCCGACATCGACCGCGGCGTCTATGCCGACCATCAGCTCACCCTGGCGCGCCATCCTTCGGAGAGCGACGAGCGGATGATGATCCGCCTGCTTGCCTTCGCGCTCAACGTCCCGGCCGATTCGCGCGACGGCGGGCTCGAAGTCGCCAAGGGCATGTGGGAGCCCGAAGAGCCCGAGTTGTGGGAAAAAGACCTGACCGGCCGCATCCGCCACTGGATCGAGGTCGGCCAGCCCGAGGAGCGGCGCCTCGTCAAGGCGAGTGGTCGTGCCGATCGTGTGAGTGTCTATGCCTTCAGCCACGCCGCGCCGGGCTGGTGGAGCGGGCTCGGCAGCCGCGTTCGCCGCGCCGGCAACATCGAGGCCTGGCTCGTCCCTGCCGAGCGCAGCCGTGAGCTCGCGACGCTCGCCGGCCGCAGCATGCAGCTGCAGGTGAACCGGCAGGACGGCGAGGTCTGGATCGCCGACGGCGAGCGCTCGGTGCAGATCGTGCCGGAGCGCCTGCGTTGAAAGAAGCGGGCGTGCCGCCCGACAAGACAACGCGCATGAACGACGAAGCACAAGAGGTTCTCGACTTCTGGTTCGGCGCAGCTGGAAACGAACCGTTCGGCACGCAGCGCAAGGTCTGGTTCACGAAGAACGATGGGTTCGACCGCATCGTCGCCGAGCGCTTCGGCAGCACGATCGAAAAGGCCCTGCGCGGCGAACTAGACGTGTGGGCCGGATCGGCCTCGGGCGCACTCGCCCGCATCCTGCTGCTCGATCAGTTCACCCGCAACGCGTTTCGTGGCCGGCCGCGTGCTTTCGCGGGCGACGCCCAGGCGCTCGCCGCCGCGGGCGCCATGGTCGGCTCGCGCCTGGACGAGGGCCTGTGGCCTCTCATGCGCGCATTCGTGTACATGCCTTTCGAGCACGCCGAAGGGATGGCCGCGCAGGACGAAGCGGTCCGGCTGTTCTCTCGTCTGGCGACCGCCGCGCCCGAACTCGGGAACATGCTCGATCACGCGCGTCGGCACCGCGCCATCGTCGAGCGCTTCGGCCGGTTTCCGCACCGCAACGCGATCCTCGGCCGGGCGTCGACGGCCGAGGAGATCGCCTATCTCGCGCAGCCGGGCTCGACCTTCTGAGGGTCGAGACCGGCGCGGGCTCTGCGAATCAACGTGTCCAGCCGCCTCGATTCAGATGCCAGTGGCCACCGTGATTGACCCACTCCGGCCGGTGATAGAAATACCCGTGCCGTTCGCGAACCCAGGTCCCGCCGACCCAGTAGTGATGGCCGCGCCGCCAATCCCAGTAGCCCGGCGCCCAGACCCAGCCGGGCCGGGGCACGGGAATGACTTCGCCGCGCGGCGCGGGCGGGCCGACGGCGATGTCGACCCTCAGGGGTACAGCCTGCGCTGGAGCCGTGAAGGCCGCCGACGCGGCGGCGAGAATCGCCACCGAGGCAAGTCTTGCGATCATGGTTGTTCTCCGGTCTGATACGTAAGAAACGAATATCGGCAGAATCGCGTCGCCAGGCCATCGGAAGGCTCCGTACGTGCGCGTCAGCATCGTCCTGCATGCTGTGCAGATCCGCGTACCGATCCGTCTTCAGATGTCAGATGCGGCATCGTTTCCACACCGAATCCATGACCGATTCACGCTTCTTCACCCGTCCCGACCGGCGCCGGTTCATGACAAGCGTTGCCTTTCTGGCTTGCGCTCTTTGCACTTGCGCTCCGCTTGCCGTGCGCGCGGCCGACACGATGACCGACGACCCCTATCTCTGGCTCGAGGACGTGAGCGGCGCGCGCGCGCTCGACTGGGCCCGCGCCCGCAACGCCGAGACGCAAGGCGCGCTCGAGTCGCGCCCCGATTACGCACCGGCCTACGCCAAGCTGCTTTCGATCTACAACTCGCGCGACCGCATTCCGAACGTGACGCGCCGCGGCGACTGGTTCTACAACTTCTGGCAGGACGAGCAGCACAAGCGCGGCATCCTGCGCCGCGCGACGCTCACCGACTACCGCAAGGTCGACGTGCCGTGGCAGACGTTGCTCGATCTCGACGCGCTCGGCGCCGCCGAGCACGAAAACTGGACCTGGAAGGGAATGCAGTGCCTCGGCCCGGGCAACCGCCGCTGCCTCGTCTCGCTGTCGCGCGGCGGCGCCGACGCGGACGTCGTGCGCGAGTTCGACAGCGTCGACAAGCGCTTCGTCGACGGCGGATTCGCGTTGCCCGAAGCGAAATCGGATGTCACGTGGATCGACGCCGATACGCTCTACGTATCAACCGATTTCGGCCCCGAGTCGCTCACCGAATCGGGCTATCCGCGGATCGTCAAGCGCTGGCGCCGCGGCACACCGCTGGCCGAGGCGACAACGGTCTTCGAAGCAACGACGCACGACATCGCCGCCGGCGTCTCCATCGACCGCACGCCCGGCTTCGAACGAACGATCTTCGAGCGCGCCATCGACACGCGCAAGAGCAAGCGCCTTCTGCTGAAGGGCGACCAGCTCGTCGCCATCGACATGCCCGACGACGGGCGGATAGACTTCATGCGCGACACACTGCTCATGGAGCTGCGCAGCGACCTGAAGATCGGCGAGAAGACCTACGTCGCCGGCTCGCTGCTCGCCAGCGACGCCGATGCCTATCTCGCCGGCCGGCGCGACATGACGGTCCTCTTCGCGCCGACGAAGACCCGGTCGCTGGCCGGGTGGGCCCAGACGCGCGACTACCTGATGCTCGACGTGCTCGACAACGTCGCGAGCCGCCTCGAGGAATTGAAGAAGAACGGTGCCGTCTTCACTCGCCGGGAGGTGAAAGCGCCCTTCCCCGGATCGATCGGCATCGCTTCGCTCTACGACCCGCTGGTCGACGGCGTTCCCGCCGAAAAGGGCAAGCCCGCCGTGCCCGGCAGCTCAGACGGCAGCCTGGCTGATCGCTACTGGTTTACCTACGTCGATTTCCTGACCACCGATTCGCTGGCCTTGGCGACGGCGGGCGGCGACGCGCGCGAGACCTTGAAGACGCGGCCCGCCCTGTTCGATGCGACCGGCATGCACGTCGACCAGTTCTTCGCGCGTTCCAAAGACGGCATGCAGGTGCCGTACTTCGTCGTCTGGCCGAAGGGGCTGAGCGCGGCCACGCCGGGCGGCGGGGACACGCCGACCCTGCTGTACGGCTATGGCGGCTTCGAGATCTCGATGAATCCTTTCTACTCCGGCGCCTACGGTGCGGAGTGGTTCGCGAAAGGCGGTGTCTTCGTGCTCGCCAACATCCGCGGCGGCGGCGAGTTCGGGCCGGAGTGGCACCAGGCCGCGATCAAGGCGAACAAGCAGAAGAGCTACGACGACTTCATCGCCGTCGCCGAGGACCTGGTCGCGCGCAAGTTCACGACGCCAAAGCACCTCGGCATTGAAGGCGGCAGCAACGGCGGCCTGCTCGTCGGCGCGGTGATGGTCGAGCGGCCGGACCTCTTCGGCGCCGTCGTCTGCCAGGCGCCGCTCCTCGACATGAAACGCTACAGCAAGCTCCTCGCCGGCGCCTCTTGGATGGGCGAGTACGGCAACCCCGACGATGCGGCCGACTGGGCCTTCATCTCGCGCTACAGCCCCTACCAGAACGTGAAAGCCGGCGTGACGTACCCGCCCGTGCTCTTCACGACCTCGACGCGCGACGACCGCGTCCACCCCGCACACGCGCGCAAGATGGCGGCGCGGATGCTGGAGATGGGCGACGACGTGCTCTTCTACGAGAACATCGAGGGCGGCCATGCCGGCGCCGCCGACAACGAGCAGCGCGCCCACGTGGCGGCCCTGACCTTCACCTTCCTGCGCCAGCACCTTTTCACGTCGCCGCAATAGGGATCCGTTCGGCGCGGCCTGTGAACGCGCCTGGAGCCCCTCAAGCGGCGATCGCGAGGCCGTGGTCGGTGCGCCCGGTCACGATCTCGAAGGCGGCGCGATGCGACGTCGTGAAAGTTCTGGTTGCGCGCCCGGCGACATCGAGCGTGACCTCGCAGGCGGCGAGCTTGGTATTGAGGCAGGTCTTCGCGCCACCGGGCGGATCGTCGTAACGCAGGGCGACGAACGCCGACGCGGGCGCCTGCAGGTGCGCGCGAACGCGCACGCCGCGAGCCCGCGAGTCGAGATGCCAATCGAAGAAGTCGTAGCGAGCCCGCGCGCGCAGAGCTTGCCAGACACCATTGAGACGGTATTCCTCGCCCTCGACACGCAGCACCAGTGTCGTCATCGACGGCAGCGGCACGCCGCCGAGACGCAGTCGTGCCGTCGCACATTCGAGAAAGGCATCGGGCGTGCCGTCGAAGCCCGTGACCTGGCCCCACGCGTACGCATCGGTGTGGCGGCTGCCCCAGTTGTGGTTCTGCGTGCCCGGCCAGCGGTCGATGCGCACGCGCTCACCGTCGACGGTGAGGAGGCCACGATAAAGCGCGTCGGGCGTGCCGACGAGCGCCTTCGCTTTCGGAAAGGCGCTGTCGTACAGGCGCTGCGGCAGAAGAAAGACCGGCGGCTCGCCGCCCGCGTAGTCGAGCTGCCAGCGCATCATGTGCGCCTTCGAGCGCGCCCTTCCCTCGAGGTGAAAGGTGTCGAGTGTGGCGAGGCCGATGCGCACATCGAGATCGCGGCGCGAGAACCTGCAGCGCGCCGAGGGCACGCATTCCTTGACGACGGTCGTTCGCCCGCGCTCGCCGTCGAAGAAGACCGCCCAGACCTCGCCGAACGCGTCGGCAGGGCGACCTTTGGGACTGAAGATCGTGTAGCGGATCCAGAACGCGAGGCGGCGCTCGGGATGGTTGGCACGCTGAAACCAGCTCTCGTAGTGGCCCGAAGAAGATGCGGGGTCGTAGCGGCTGCGATTCCACTCGGCCAGAGACAGCAGGCCTTCGATCATGTCACCCCGTCGCCGCGTGCAGTGCGGCGCCGCGATCTCCATCGCCGGTTCGCGGTGAAATAGAAGCAGACGACGCCGAGGCAGGGTCCGATTCCGGCTGGCACCGCGGCCTCGGCTCAGTGGTTGTCTCTGGGCACGAACGAACCGCGCTTGCCCCTCAGGAAGTCGAGGTCCGCGCCCTCGTCGGCCTGCAGGACGTGATCGACGTAGAGCTTCCAGTAGCCGCTCGCCAGGGGCGGCGCCGGCGCCTTCCAGCCTGCCAGGCGCTTGGCCAGCTCGTCGTCGCTCACGTGCAGATGCAAGCGGCGCTTCGGCACGTCGAGCTCGATCATGTCGCCGTTGCGGACGACNNGCGTCGCTGATGCGGACCATGTCGGTGATGCCTCTTTTCAAAATCTTCGGGGGCAGCGGCATATTGCCGACTTCGGCCATGCCGGGATAGCCTTTTGGGCCGCAATTCTTCAAGACCAGGACGCAGTTCTCGTCGACGTCGAGTGAATCGTCATCGATGCGCGAATGGAAGTCCTCGATCGATTCGAAGACGACGGCGCGGCCGGTGTGGACCATCAGCGCCGGCGTCGCCGCACTCGGCTTGATGACGGCGCCGCGCGGCGCCAGGTTGCCGCGCAACACGGCGATGCCGGCCTTCTCCTTGAACGGCGCGGCGACTGTTCTGATGACCTCGCTGTTCCAGTTCTGCGCCGCGGCGATGTTGCTGCCCATCGTCTCGCCGCTGGCGGTGATGACGTCGAGGTGCAACGACGAGGAAATCTCCTTCATCACCGCCGGCAGGCCGCCGGCATAGCAGAAGTCCTCCATCAGGTACTGGCCCGAGGGCTGCAGGTTGACGAGGCACGGCGACTCGCTCGCGAGCCGGTCGAAATCCTCCATCTCGAGCTTGACGCCGAGCCGCCCGGCGATGGCGATGAGGTGGATCACCGCGTTGGTCGAGCCGCCGATCGCGGCCAGCACGCGGATCGCGTTCTCGAACGCTTCGCGGGTCAGGATCCTCGAGATCTTCAGGTCCTCGTGAACCATCTCGACGGCGCGTCGGCCTGCCATTCGTGCCAAGACGTTGCGCCGCCCGTCGACCGCCGGAAACGCCGCGTTGCCCGGCAGGCCGAGTCCGAGCGCTTCGACCATCGAGGCCATGGTGCTCGCGGTGCCCATCGTCATGCAGTGGCCATGGCTGCGGTGCATGCAGCTTTCGGCCTCTAGAAAATCCTTGAGCTTGAGCGTGCCGGCGCGCACCTGCTCGCTCATGCTCCAGACCCCCGTGCCCGAGCCGAGCTCGGTGCCGCGCCACTTGCCGTTGAGCATCGGCCCGCCGGAGACGCCGACCGTCGGGAGGTCGACGCTCGAGGCGCCCATGACGAGCGAAGGCGTCGTCTTGTCGCAGCCCATGAGGAGCACGACACCATCGACCGGGTTGCCGCGGATCGACTCCTCGACGTCCATGCTCGCGAGGTTGCGATAGAGCATCGCCGTCGGCCGCAGCAGCGTCTCGCCGAGCGACATGACCGGAAACTCGAAAGGAAAGCCGCCCGCCTCGTAGACGCCGATCTTCACCTGCTCGGCGAGGGTGCGGAAGTGCGAATTGCAGGGTGTCAGCTCGCTAAAGGTGTTGCAGATGCCGATCACCGGCCGGCCATCGAACTGGTCGTCGGGAACGCCCTTGCCCTTGATCCAGCTGCGGTAGGCGAAGCCGTCGCGGTCCATGCGGCCGAACCACTGGCGGCTGCGCAGATCCTCGGGCTTCTTGATCCTCGGCAGCTGGCTCATCGCGAACTCCTGAACGTGCGCCTCGTCATTCCTTGACCGAGCCGGTCAGTCCCGAGACATAGTATTCGACGAAAAAGGAATAGACGAAGGCCACCGGCAGCGAGCCGAGCAGCGCGCCGGCCATCAGCGGCCCCCACTGGTAGACATCGCCCTGGACGAGCTCGGTGACGACACCGACCGGCAGCGTCTTGATCTCCGACGACGAGATGAAGGTGAGCGCGTAGATGAACTCGTTCCACGACAGCGTGAANNGCGCCGTCGATCAGCGCGCATTCCTCGAGCTCGTAGGGAATCGAGCGGAAGTAGCCCATCAGCAGCCAGGTGCAGAACGGGATGAGGAAGGTCGGGTAGGTGAGGATCAGCGCCCACCGCGTGTCGAACAGGCCGAGCCGGAACACCACGTTGGCGAGCGGAATGAAGAGGATCGTAGGCGGCACGAGGTAGGCGAGAAAGATCGCCAGGCCGGTGTGCTTCGAGCCGCGAAAGCGGAGCCGCTCGATCGCGTACGCGGCGAGCACTGCCGCCACGAGCGAGACCGCAGTCGAGACGACCGAGACGAGCACCGTGTTCCACGCCCAGGCCGGGAAAGAGGTCTCGAACAGCAGGTGGTGGAAGTGGGTGAGCGTCGCGTTGACGACCCAGAACGGATTGCCCTCGCGCGACAGCAGCTCGGCGTCGGGCTTCACCGAGGTAATCGCCATCCAGTAGAACGGAAACAGCAGGACGATGAGGAAGACGGCGAGCGGGATGTAGACGACGACGGCGCGCCGCCGCGTCGATTCAAGGTAGCCCATGCCGGCCGAGTCAACCGCCGCCGTCGCACTCATTTGTCCGCCCCGCCTTGCTGCCAGGCGCGCCGCTGCAACCCGAAGAAGCTGAACATGATGCAGGCGAGCAGGAACGGCACCATCGTGATCGCGATCGCCGCGCCTTCGCCGAGCGCGCCGCCGTTGATGGCGCGCTGGAAGGCGAGCGTCGCCATCAGGTGCGTGGCGTTGAGCGGGCCGCCACGGGTGATGACGTAGATTAGCTGGAAGTCGGTAAACGTAAAGAGCACCGAGAACGTCATCACCACGGCGATGATCGGCGTGAGCAATGGCAGCGTGACGTGACGGAACTGCTGCCACGGCGTGGCGCCGTCGATCGCCGAGGCCTCGTAGTACGAAGGCGAGATGGTCTGCAGACCGGCGAGCAGGGTGATCGCGACGAAGGGCACGCCGCGCCAGACGTTGGCGGCGATCACCGAAAAGCGCGCGTTCCATGGACTGCCGAGGAAGTCGATGTAGGTGTGGATCACGCCCATCTTCACGAGCAGCCAGCTGATGATCGAGAACTGCGAGTCGTAGATCCACCAGAAGGCGATTGCCGAGAGCGCCGTCGGCACGATGTAGGGTAGCAGGATGACGGCGCGAAAGAAGGTCTTGAAGCGGATGTTGCGGTTGAGCAGGAGCGCGAGCCAAAGTCCCAGGAAGAACTTCAACACCGACGCGACCCCCGTGTAGAACAGCGTGTTGAAGAGCGCGAGCCGCGTAACGCTGTCGCCCCACAGGTACTCGTAGTTCTCGAGGCCGACCCAGCTACCCGTGCGTCCGACCTTGGCGTCGGTGAAGCCGAGCCAGATGCCCAGCCCGAGCGGATAGGTCAGGAACAGCAGCAACAGCAGCGCCGCCGGCAACATGAAGATGACGCCGAGCGCATTGCGGTTGTTCTGAAGCTTTTCGAGCATGCGGGAGAAGGCTGGTGCGGGATCGGAAAGTGCGCTCGGTGATCGGTGCGGTCCGTCATCGGCGCACACGAGTGAATCCGCCGCAACGACGAGCCGCCGTCCCGGCCGGCTCGATCCCTGGGACGAGTCGCGATGTTCGGACGCGAAGCGCCGTCGAGTATCAGACCATGTAGTAGCGCTCCGCGCGCTTTTGTGCCCGCTCCATCGCTTCCTTCGGCGTCTTCGAGCCGCTGACCGCCTCGGCCACCATGTTGACGACGATGAAGTCGGCGGCAGCGCCCGCCGAGGCATATCCGAGCTTGCCCGCATAGCCGGCCGGCCGCAGGTTCTTGACCGCGTCGCGGTACGGCGTGTTCTTCGGGTCCGAGGTCCAGATCGCGCTCTTCGCGTAGGCCGCGAGTGGCGGCGCCACATAGCCGCCAGAGCCCGTCAGCCACGGATCGAACTGATCCTGTTCCATCATGAAGCGCAGGAACTCCTTGGCGGCCTGCGGGTACTTGGTGTACTTCATGATCATCTGGTTGAAGAAGAGGTGCGACTCGGTCGGCACGCCGATCGGACCGACCGGGAACGATGCGTGCTGGATGTCGAGCGCAATTTCCTTGAGTTTGGGATCGCTCGACGTGCGGGCGACGTAGTAGATCGAGATGCCGTTATCGGTGACCGAGATCTGGCCGTCGAGGAAGGCCTTGTTGTTGCTCGGGTCGAGCCACGACAGCGTCCCCGAGATGAAGGTTGGATAGAGTTCTTTGCCGTATTCGAGCGCCTTCAGCGTCTCGGGGCTGTCGATGACGACCTTGTTGTTCGTGTCTACGAGCTTGCCGCCGAACGCCCACATCAGCCAGTTGCACCAGAGGGCATCGCCGGTCGCGTTGCCGAGCGCCATGCCGCCGGGCGTGCCCTTGTCCTTCAGCGCCCTGTACATCTTCAGGAACGCGTCGGTGTCCTTCGGAAAGCTGTCGAAGCCGGCGGCTTTGAGCATGCTCTCGCGGTAAACCATCATCGAGCCGGCCGCACCGAGCGGCACGCCAATCCAGTGATGGCCGTCGGGGCGCAGGAAGGCATTGCACGCCGGGTACCAGCCGCCGTATTTCTTGCCGAGGTATTCGCATAGATCGGTGACATCGAGCAGCTTTTCGGGATAGAGATTCGCGTCGTCGTTGGTCGACAGGATGATGTCCGGGCCGGCGCCGGTATTGGCCGCGACCGCGGCCTTCGGACGCACGTCTTCCCAGCCTTCCTTGTCGACCCGCACCTCGATCCCCGTCTTCTCGATGAACTTCTTCACGTTGACCATGTAGGCGTCGATGTCGCCCTGCACGAACTGGCTCCAGCGCAGCACGCGCAGCTTCGCGCCCTTCTCGGGCTTGAGCGCCAAGGCCTGAGCCTGCGCAGGCGGCGACCACAGCGCGGTCCCGGCGCCGAGCGTGGCCGCGGCGGCCACACCGGCCGAACTCTCCAGAAATCTGCGGCGATTGAATTCACTCATCGGAGTCTCCTTGTACTTTCATGACGTGACGGCTAAGGGGTGGACTGGCGCGCGGGTCACGCGGCGAGGCGCAGTCCGGTACTCGCATCGAACAGGTGCGCGCGCTGCAGGTCGGGCTGCAGGTGGATCGTCGTGCCGGGCGCGAAATCGTGGCGCTCGCGGAACACGACCGAAAACTCGGCGCCTTCGTGGCGGCACGCGACGAAGGTATCGGCGCCAGTCGGCTCGACGACCACGACCTTCGAGGGGATGCCGGTCGGAGCAAGCGAAAGGTGTTCGGGGCGCATGCCCATGATCACCGGCTGGCCATCGGCGCCGCCNNAAATTCATCGCCGGCGACCCGATGAAGCCAGCGACGAAGACGTTGGCCGGATGGTCATAGAGCTCGAGCGGCGAGCCGATCTGCTCGATGCGGCCGTCCTTCATGACGACGATGCGATCGCCCATCGTCATTGCCTCGATCTGGTCGTGGGTGACGTAGATCGAGGTCGTCTTCAGGCGCAGGTGCAGCTCCTTGATCTCGCTGCGCATCGCGACGCGCAGCTTCGCGTCGAGGTTGGAAAGCGGCTCGTCGAAGAGAAAGACTTGGGGGTCGCGAACGATGGCACGCCCCATTGCGACCCGCTGCCGTTGCCCGCCCGATAGCTGGCGCGGATAGCGATCCATCAGCGCCGAAAGCGCGAGGATCTCGGCGGCGCGAGCGACTTTGGCATCGACGGTCGCCTTGTCCTTCTTCGCCAGCATCAGCGAAAAGGCGAGGTTCTGCCGCACCGTCATATGCGGATAGAGCGCGTAGTTCTGAAAGACCATCGCAATGTCGCGCTCTTTCGGAGGCACATCGTTGACCCTTTTCGTGCCGATGCGGATCTCGCCGGCGCTGATCTCCTCGAGCCCCGCGATCATGCGCAGGAGCGTCGACTTGCCGCAGCCCGACGGGCCGACGAGGACGGTGAAGGAACCGTCGGCGATGTCGATGTCAACGCCATGAAGCACGACGGTCTCGCCGAAATTCTTCCGTACCGACTGGATCGTGACGCTGGCCATTGGCGCTGCTGTGAAGGCGGCCCTCACCCGGGCTACGCAGAGTATCTGCACCGCGCCGCGCCGGCGCCATGAGGGCAAACCGGTAGATCGACGATGGTGCGGATTCGTATGATGACCCGACCACCATGCTCAATCATGCCAGCGCCGTCCCCCAGGTCGCCGTCGCGCCGCTCGTCACCGAGCGGCTCTCCGACCGCCTCGCCGATCGCCTCGGCAAGGAGATTGGCGCCGGGCACCTTCGTCCGGGCGATCGGCTGCCGACAGAGCAGCGCCTGGCCGTGGCACACGGCGTCTCGCGCACCGTCGTTCGCGAGGCCGTGCACCAGCTGAAATCGCGTGGCCTGCTGCGCTCGCGCCAGGGCTCGGGCGTCTTCGTCACGGCGGCACCACCCGGCGAGGCGCTGACGCTCGAGCTCAGCGTCATCGGCTCGATCGACGACGTCATGCGCATCCGCGAAGTGCGCCGCGCCCTCGAGGCCGAAACGGCAGCACTCGCGGCGGAACGCGCGACGCGATTGCAGGTGGCGGCGCTGCGCCGGGCGTTGCGTGCCATCGACCGCAGCGCCGCCGATGCACGCGATGGCGTCGAGGACGACCTCGCCTTTCACCGCCTGCTTGCCGAAACCGCAGGCAATCCGCATTTCGGGCGGCTGCTCGAATTCCTCGAGCAATACACCAAGGAAGCAATGCGCGTGACGCGGCGCAACGACGCGAGACGCGCCGATTTCGTCGAGGCCGTGCGCCTCGAGCACCGGGCCATCGTCGATGCCATCGCCGCCGGCGACGCGACGCTGGCGCGCCGCCGCGCCGTCCAGCACATGCGCGGCGGTGACCGCCGCATGCGCACGGCCGCACCGATAGCCACTCCCTCCAGAAACGGGCGACGATGAAGATCCTGATCACTGGCGGCGGCGGCTTCATCGGCTCGCGGCTGGCGCGCTTTCTCCTCGAACGTGGCCGGCTCGACGACCGGGCCATCGATCGGCTCGTGCTTGCCGATCAGGTCTCGCCGCGCGCCGAGCTGACGAGCGATGCGCGCGTCGAGGCTCGCGTCGGTCCGCTCGCCAGCCAATGCGAAGGGTTCGGCCGCGAAGGCTTCGACGGCGTCTTCCACCTTGCCTCGGCCGTCTCGGGCGAGTGCGAGGCCGACTTCGACCTCGGCCTGCGCTCCAACCTCGACACGACGCGGGCCCTGCTCGATGGATTGCGCTCGTCGACGCTCTCCGGCAAAGCCGCAGCCAAGCTCGTCTTCTCGAGCTCGGTCGCCGTCTTCGGCCCCGACCCGTCGAGCCCCCTGCCCGATCTCGTCGGCGACGAGACGCTGCCGGCACCGAAGACCTCGTACGGCACGCACAAGCTGATGTGCGAGCACCTCATCGCCGACTATTCGAGGAAGGGCTTCGTCGACGGCCGATCGGCACGGCTGATGACGGTGACGGTGCGGCCGGGCAGGCCGAATGGCGCAGCGTCGTCGTTCTTCTCGGGAATCATCCGCGAGCCGCTCGCTGGCGTCGAAGCGATCTGCCCCGTCGCGGCCGAGGTTTCACACCCGCTCACCTCGGCAGCACGAACCGTCGAGGGGCTGGTCGCCGTCTACGAGGCGAGCATCGAAGCGCTGGGCGGCCGCCTCGCCCTCAACCTGCCGGCCGTCAACGTCACTGTCGCCGAGATGCTCGAGGCGCTCGAGGCGGTCGCCGGCAAAGCCGTGCGCGAGCGCGTTCGCTTCGTTCGCGACGAGACGATCGCCGGCATCGTCGCCAACTGGTCGCGCGGCGCGACGGCGGCGCGCGCCACGCGACTCGGGTTNNGGCTACGCCATCGCCGAGCGCATGCTCGCCTCGGGCGCCGCGGTGGTGCTGTGGGACGCCGATGCCGAGAAGCTCGCCGAAGCCAAGGCCGGACTCGCCAGCCGCAGCGGGGTGACGACGCACGTCGTCGAGCTGACGAGCGAGGCCGACGTTGCCGCGGCGACCGAGAGCGTGATGCAGACGCAGAAGAAGATCGACATCCTCGTCAACAACGCCGGCATCACCGGCGGCAACGCGACGACGTGGGAGCTTGCGCCCGAGGTCTGGCGCCGCGTCATCGAGGTCAACCTGGTCGCGCCGTACCTCGTCTGCCGCGCCGTCGTGCCGAAGATGCTCGCCAGGGGCTACGGGCGGATCGTCAACATCGCTTCGGTCGCCGGCAAGGAAGGCAATCCCAACGCCTCGCACTACAGCGCATCGAAGGCCGGACTGATCGCGCTGACCAAGTCGCTCGGCAAGGAACTCGCGGGCAAGGGCGTGCTCGTCAACGCCGTCTCTCCGGCCGCGGCGAAGACGGCGATGTTCGCCACCATGACACAAGCGCACATCGACTTCATGCTCTCGAAGATTCCGATGGGGCGCTTCCTGGAAGTCGGCGAGGCGGCGGCGATGGTCGCCTGGCTGGCCTCCGAGGAATGCTCGTTCACGACCGGCTCGGTCTTCGATCTCTCCGGCGGCCGCGCCACCTATTGATACGATCGGCGACCGGGTCGTAACGCCGCCCCCCCCCACAGAGCCTAGCGCATGATCTTCGAGCAGGTGCAAAGCGGCGGCTGCCGCTCCTACCTCGTTGGCTGCGAAGCCACGTGCGCTGCGGCCCTGATCGATCCGGAAGTCGGCCAGATTGACCGCTACCTGGCGCTCGCTTCGCGCGACGGCCTGCGCATCCGCTTCGTCATCGACACGCACACCCACGCCGACCATTTCTCGGCGACGCGCCAGCTCGCTCATAAATTCGGCGTGCCGACGGTGATGCATCGCGCCAGCCCGGCGCCTTCGATCGACATGCGCGTCGACGACGGCGAGATGCTCATCATCGGCCAGCTGCGCCTGCGCGTCCTGCACACGCCGGGCCACACGCCCGACTCAATGTGCCTCGTCGTCGAGGACCGCTTGTTCAGCGGCGACACGCTGCTNNATCGGCGGCACCGGCCGCACCGATCTGCCGGGCGGCGATCCGGAGGCGCTCTATGACAGCCTGTTCGGCCGCGTTCTGAAGCTCGATCCCGCGCTTCGCGTCCATCCGGCGCATGAGTACAAGGGCCGGTCCGAATCGACACTGGCCGCCGAGATCGCCGGCAACCCGCGCTTGCAGCAACGCGATCGCAGCGCCTTCGTCGCGATGATGAAGGGGCTGGACCTGACGATGCCTGTGCACATCACCGAAGCGCTGCGCACGAATCTGAGCGGCGGCAAGACGGTAGCGCAGATGCTCGCCGAAGCGGCGGCGAGCGTGACCTTCATGTCGCTGGCGGAACTGAAATCGCGCGTCGAAGCGGGCGACAACGAGATGATCGTCCTCGACGTGCGCGAGCGCGACGCGTACGAAGCCGCGCATGTGCCCGGCGCGCACCTCCTGCCCCGCGGCCAGCTCGAGCTTCGCGTCAACGAGGAGCTGCCGGACCCGACGCGCCGCATCGTCACCTGCTGCGAGTTCGGCCGCATCTCGACACTCGCCGCCGCCACCTTGCGGCAGATGGGGTTCATGCGCACCGTGGCGCTCGACGGTGGCATGAAAGCCTGGCAGGAAGCCGGCTATCCGGTCGCGACCGGGCGCGCCTGAGGCCGATTCAGCGCCCGGCCGCGGCTTCCTCGTCCTGCAGCAGCCGCCACATCACCTTGCCCGACCCCGACTTCGGCAGCGCCTCGACGAACTGGACGATCTTCGGCACCTTGTAGGCCGCCATATTCTCGCGGGCCCAGGCGATGATGTCCTCGGCCGTCGTCTGACCTTTCGCCGCGGCTCGCAGGACGACGATGGCCTTCACCGTCTCGCCGCGATAGGCGTCCCTGGCGGCGATGATGCAGGCCTCCTGGATCGCCGGGTGCTTGTAGAGGAGCATCTCGACCTCGGCCGGCCAGACCTTGTAGCCGCTGGCGTTGATCATGCGCTTCAGGCGATCGGTCATGAAGAAGTAACCCTCCTCATCCATGCGCCCGAGGTCGCCGGTGCGGAAGAACTGGCGGCCGTCGAACTCGACGAAAGCTTCCGCCGTCGCCTCGGGGTGCTTCCAGTAGCCTTTGAAGACCATCGGCCCGCGCGTGATGATCTCGCCCACCTCGCCGGGCGGCAGCTCCTTCAGCGTCAGCGGATCGACGACGCGAGAATCGACCGAGAAGAAGGGGATGCCGAGGCACTGCAGCTTGGCGCGCTCGGGCGGATTCGAGTGGCTGGGCGCGGCAGTTTCGGTCAGGCCGTAGCCTTCGGCGAAGGTGAGGCCGAACTCGTCGAGCAGGCGCTGCGCCACGGCCTGCGGCATCGCCGCGCCACCGCCGCTCAGCGAGCGCAGGCTCGAGAGATCGAAGCTCCTGTAGTTCGGGCTGCCGAAGAGATCGATGATCATCGTCGGGATGCAGACCCAGTGCGAGATACGGTGCCGCGAGATGAGGCGCCCGGCGAGCTCTCGTTCCCAGCGCGGCATGAGATGAACCGTCGATCCCGATGCCACCGAGCCAAGCACGCTGTAGAGCATGCCGGTGATGTGGAACATCGGCACGACGCCGAGTGCCACGGTTTCGGCCGAGGCGTAGCCCCACTGGCCGCAGACAGTGTTCGACATCAACGTGCGATGCGTGTGCATGCAGCCCTTGGGCAGTCCGGTCGTCCCCGACGTGTAGGGCAGCAAGGCGAGATCGTCGGGGCGCGCCGTGTGCGGGCCCGGGCGGAGCTTTGCGGCAAGCACATCGTTCCACCGCAAGTAGCCGGCCGGCAGCTGCGGGTCGGCGCGCAGCCACGCGTCTATCGCCGGGGGCGGCGCGTCCCCTTCGGCGATCGGTCCTTCGGGCATCGCGTCGGTATAGCGCGTCACGATCACGCGGCGCGCGCGCGCCGTTTCGGGAAGCGCCTCCTGCGCGGTGGCGACGATGGACGCAAGATCGGCGCTGCAGATGACGACGCTCGTCTCGGGGTCGGTGATGTAGTGCTTGAACTCCTCGGCACGGTTCATCGGGTTGACCGGAACGACGACCGCGTTCGCGCGCAGCGCACCGTAGAGGGCGACGGCGAACTGCGGGCAGTTCTGCATGAAGATCGCGACGCGGTCGCCGGCGCCGACGCCCTCGTTCTGCAGCCAGCCGGCGATCGCCTCGGCCTGATCGCGGAACTCGCGATAGGACAGGCTCCTGCCGAAAAGAACGTAGGCAGGCTTATCCGGGAAGCGCGCGGCCGCGACCTCGGCGTTGAACCAGAGCGACGTTTCGGGAACGGAGAGCGCATGCGGCAGGCGCTTGGGCCAGACCGTGAAATGCGGGCGGTCCGCGGGCACCTCGAAATTCGATTGCGACGACTGCACGAACGACTCCACACGACGAGTTTCTGCGAAGGCCCGAGGTATAGCCGAGGCTGGTGCCGGCGCCCACGGCGTCAACCCGCATAGGGCTCGACATCGACGTGACCGATCTCATCGCCGCCAAGCTCGGCGTCACGGCCGAGCTCGTCCCGGTGACGAGCGCCAACCACATTCCCTATCTGCAGACGAATGAGGTCAACCTCGTCGTCCCGACGCTCGATAAGATGAGCTTCGCCCGCAAAGTCTCGGATCGCGTCGTTGTCATGCACGCCCGCCGCATTCACGAGATCGGGCCGCCAGCGCAGATTTTCGGCGCACCGCAGACACCGGAGCTGCGTCAATTCCTCGCCGCCTTCGACGGCTGAGAAGGATCAGCGGTTCTCGCGCGCGTGCTTGCGAGCGAGGACGGCGACGCATTCCTCCGAACTGCGAAAACGCGGCTCTTCGCAGCGCTCGTCCATGCAGACCGCGAGCGCGATGAACACGCGTCTGCCGCAAGCCTCGCGTGCCGACGCGGGCTGGTTGTCGCTCGGCTGCGGAGCGCGCGCC
>PLZH01000306.1:0-495 GCA_003152055.1 Burkholderiales bacterium | reverse complement strand
CGCCTTCACCGCCGCGTCGTTGTCGCCGGTGCGCGGCACCGGGCGACCCAGGGGCCGCACACGCGAGCCGGCACTGTCGGCGTTGATGGTCGAGCGATCGGCCGCTGCGTTGCGATCCGGCGTCGGGAGCCTCGGTGTCGTGTCGGAAGGCGGCTCGTTGCGCACTGCGGTCGTCGCCGGCCGCGAAGTCGGCGGGGAAACGACTTTCGTCTCGTCGGGCAANNGTCGTCGCCGCGGCGGGCGAGGTCGTGGCGCCATCGATCGTCGTCGTCGCGGTGGTCGGAGCGGCCACAGGCGGCGGAACAGGAACCAGCGGCGCCGACGCGACGCCCAGGGGCGCGACGGCGCCGCCGGCGATCGCTGCCGTATCGCCGGCGGCGCCGTCGCGCTTGCCAGCGAACTGCCACGCCGCCGCCGCACCGATGACGACGACGGCCACCACGCCGACGGCAACGAGGCCGGCCTTCGAGCCGCCGCTCTTTGCCGCAGGCTGGG
>PLZH01000031.1 GCA_003152055.1 Burkholderiales bacterium | reverse complement strand
CCTCGATGGAGCCCACGAAGAACTGCTGCGTGTCGTCCTCGTCGTCGCCCTCGTAGCGCAACGTCACCGTGCTGCCCGTCCCCACGCTCCCGTCCCGCGGCTCGGATTCGTCCAGCACCTCGACGTTCTTGAGCAGGGCCTGGAGCTGACGGATGCGAGATTCCATCTTTCCCTGGAAGTCCTTGGCGGCGTGGTAGTCGCCGTTNNCGCCCAGGGCCCGGGCCGACTCGATCTGCTCGGCGATCTCGACCCGTCCCCGGGTCGTGAGATCCTCCAGCTCAGCCACGAGGCGGTCATAGGTGCCCCGGGTGAGGTTGGCCGATACGGTCTGGTCGTTGATTGATGGATTCGTCACAGCGTGTCCTTCGGATGGAGGGTGCCGGCGGCGAATTGCTGCTCGGCGGCAGCCACAACGCTAATCGCCCCCGGGGTGGCGGGGCGACGCCCCTGCGCCCGTGTTGTTGACGGGACTACCCCGGCCGCGGGAGACTGGTGGAACTATGTACCCCTCCGAGCAGTCTGTAGGCATTATTCACTAGGCGCGCCACATCCCCGCGCGCCGCTCAACCGTCCACTGCGTGGGCGGTTTTTCAATTCCGGGCACACGATGTCGCACAGAGCGAAGAACCACGACAAGCGAAGAAACACGACAAGCGAAGAACCACGACAAGCGAAGAAACACGACAAGCGAAGAAACACGACAAAGGCAGGATCAGTGAGCACAGGCACGATCAAGAGGCGGATTGCAGTCATCGGAGGCGATGGCATCGGGCCTGAGGTGTGCGCGGAGGCGCTCAAGGTGGTGGCGGCGGCCGGCGTCGAGCTCGACACCACAGATTTTGACCTGGGCGCGGCCCGCTACCTGCGAGACGGCAGCGTCCTCCCCGACGCGGTGCTCGAGGAGCTCCGGGGCTACGACGCCATCCTCCTCGGAGCCGTCGGGCCCCCGGTCGGCGATACCTCGATCCCGCCCGGGACACTCGAGCGGGGGCTCCTTCTCAGGTTGCGGTTCGCACTCGACCTCTACGTCAATCTCCGTCCGTTCACGGGCGTCCCCGGTTCGATCGCCGAAGGGGCCGACTTCGTCGTCATCCGCGAGAACACGGAGGGCACGTATGCGGGCGAGGGCGGGTTCCTCCGCAAGGGGACTGCGGCCGAGGTGGCGACCCAGGGCTCGGTGAACACCCGCATGGGCGTCGAGCGTTGCGTGCGCTTCGCCTTCGAGCTGGCCGCCCAGCGCTCGAAGAGGCATCTGACGCTCGTGCACAAGACGAACGTGCTGACGTTCGCCGGCGATCTGTGGAATCGCACCGTGACCGAGGTGGCGCATGAGTTTCCTGAGATCACGTGGGACTACAACCACGTCGACGCCGCCTGCATCTACCTGGTGGAGCAACCCGGTCGTTACGACGTCATCGTCACGGACAACCTCTTCGGGGACATTCTGACGGACCTGGCCGGTGCGGTCAGCGGAGGGATCGGCTTTGCCGCGTCCGCCAATCTCAACCCGCCGCGCACCGGGCCGTCGCTCTTCGAACCGGTGCACGGCGCGGCGCACGACATCGCCGGCAAGGGGATTGCCAACCCGTTGGCGGCCATCCACTCCGCGGCGCTCATGCTCGAGCATCTCGGCGACCGCGATGCGGCTCACCGCATTCTCAAAGCGCTGTCCGAGCAATCCAACATCATGTCCACCACATCAACCGCACAACTGTCCACGACGGCCGTGGGCGACGCCATTGCAGAAAGGCTTTGAGAATGCCCATTACCCCGACCGAGAAGATCTGGATGGACGGCGAGCTCGTCGACTGGGCCGAGGCCAAGGTGCACGTCCTCACGCACACCATGCACTACGGCTCGGGGGTGTTCGAAGGGATCCGGGCCTACCCGACNNCCTCGGCCAAGGTCTTCATGATCGACATCCCGTACTCGGTCGACGACATCATCGAGGCGACCCGAGAGGTGGTCAGGGTCAACGGGCTCACCGACGGCTGCTACCTACGCCCGCTGGTCTACCTCGGCTACGGGGAGATGGGGCTGAACCCGTTGCCATGCCCGACGAATGTGTCGATAGCGGCGTGGCCCTGGGGTACCTACCTGGGCGACGACGGCGTGGCCAACGGCGTGACGTGCAAAATAAGCTCCTGGCGGCGCCACGATCCCAACGCTGTCCCCACGGCGGCCAAGGGGACGGGGATGTACGTGAACTCCTCGCTGGCCAAAGTCGAAGCGATCAAAGCCGGATACGACGAGGCCATTCTCCTCGCCCCTAACGGCACGGTCAGCGAGTGCACGGGCGAGAACATCTTCATCGTGCGCGACGGCGTCCTCTTGACTCCGCCGACGTCGGACGCCGGCGCGCTTGACGGCATCACGCAGAGCTCGGTGGAGACGATCGCGGCCGACCTCGGTTTCGAGGTGCGTCACGAGCAGATCATCCGCACCGACCTCTACCTGGCGGACGAGGCGTTCCTCACCGGGACGGCGGCCGAGGTCGTGCCGATCCGCGCCGTGGACGACCGCCTGGTCGGCACGGGGAAGCCCGGACCGATCACGCTCGAAGTGCAGCAGACCTACTTTGCCGCCGTGCGGGGCGAGGTCGATCGCTACAAGAACTGGCTGGATCATGTCGACTGACGGCCATAGCCACGGCCCCGGCGGGGCTCATAGCCACGGCCCCGGCGAGTCCCACGGACACTCGCACCTGGCGCACGATTACGAGATACCGGCCTTGCCCGAGTCGGTCGACATCTTCGACACGATCCTGCGCGACGGGAGCCAGCAGGAAGGGCTCTCCCTCACCGTGGCCGACAAGCTCCGGGTGGCCGAGCAGCTGGACCATCTGGGAGTCACGTTCATCGAGGGTGGGTGGCCCGGCGCCAACCCGAAGGACATCGAGTTCTTCGCCCGGGCGCGCCAGGAGCTGAAACTCTCCACGGCCACCCTGGTGGCATTCGGATCGACCCGGCGGGCCGGAGTGCGGCCGGAGGATGACGCCGTCCTGGCCAACCTGATCGACGCGGGAGCACCTGTGGCCTGCATTGTGGCCAAGACCTGGGACCGCCACGTGGTCGAGGCCTTGCGTACCTCCCTCGACGAGGCCGTCGACATGGTGCGCGACTCGGTGCGCTATCTCGTCGCCCACGACCTGCGCGTGTTCCTCGACGCCGAGCACTTCTTCGACGGCTATCGGAACAACCCGGATTTCGCGCTCTCCGTGCTGGCGGCGGCCGAGGAGGAGGGGGCCGAGGCCCTCGTGCTGTGCGACACCAACGGCGGGACGTTGCCCGACGTGGTGGGGCGGGCCGTGGCTGAAGTGCGGGCACGCACCAGCGCCCAACTGGGCATCCACTGCCACAACGATGCCGGGTGTGCGGTCGCCAATTCCCTGGTGGCCGTCCAGGCCGGGGTAACCCAGGTGCAAGGGTGCATCAATGGCTACGGGGAACGGGCCGGCAACACCGACCTGTCTGCTGCGATCCCCAATCTCTCGCTCAAGCTGCACATACGGACTATCCCCACCGATCGGCTCGAGCGGCTCACCCCGGTGTCCCATCACATCGCCGAGCTCGTGAACATCGCGCCGAATGCCCAACAGCCCTATGTGGGCAACTCAGTGTTCGCCCACAAGGGTGGTCTCCACGCCAGTGCAGTGGCGCGCAGCGCGGACCTCTACGAGCACGTCGTGCCGGGTTCGGTCGGGAACGGCACCCGCGTCGTGGTCTCGGAAATGGCCGGTCGCTCGACCTTGGCCATGAAAGCGGCCGAGCTCGGCCTCGAACTCGACGGCGAGGTACTCGGTCGTGTGCTCGACGAGCTCAAGCGGCTGGAGCACGAGGGCTATCACTTCGAGGTGGCCGATGGCTCCCTCGAGTTGTTGCTGCGACGGGCTACCGGTTGGACCTCGGACTACTTCACCGTGGAGTCCTTCCGGGTCATCACCGACCATGGCGAGAGCGCCGAAGGGACGACCAGCGCCCCATTGGGTGTGACGACCGAGGCCACGGTGAAGGTGCATGTGGGTGGCGAGCGCATCGTGGCCACGGCCGAGGGGAACGGGCCGGTCAACGCGCTCGACGCAGCGCTGCGGGGTGCCATCGGGCCAAAATTCCCGGCGCTCTCCACGATCCATCTGACTGACTACCGCGTGCGGGTGATCGATACGGGCAAGGGCACCGGCGCGGTCACCCGCGTGCTCGTGGACACCACTGACGGAGAGAGTGTCTGGACCACGATCGGTGTGTCCGAGAACATCATCGAGGCCAGTTGGCAGGCGCTCTACGACTCGGTTGTCTTCGGGCTCGTTCACGGGGCCTGACCCGGACTAGCCTGCCCGCCTATGACCCAGCCGACCTTCGTCCCCATTACAGAGGCGGACCAGGTGCGGCCGGCCCTCCATCTGCAGGTGCCGGAGGCCTGGACGACCAGCCGTCCGGCTGAGCTCAGGACGCCCACCGCGCTCAAGGGGCGTAGCGTCGGCACACCGGGCACCGACGCCGGTTTCGCGCTGCGGCTGGCTCGACGCTTTGCCGACGACCTGAAGCTGCGGGAGGGGGAGAACGAGCACGATGCCCTCCTGGGGTGTGGGCTCATCGCAGCTCGACGCGCCGCCCTCTACGGCCGGGGGCCCAGCATCTACGACGTGCAGGTTGCCCTGGCGCTGTGGGGATTCCTGCGCGATGACGTTCCCGAGGAGCTGGTCGTCGCCCGCCGCCACGCATTCTCGTCGGTGTCCCACGACTACGTGGCCCAGCGCAGCCTGGTCGACGCCGTTCCCGATGGGAGCCTACGGCTCACCCCCGCCCAGGCGCAGGCCGGCTTCCTGGTGGTGGCCGCCCCTCAGCCGGTGGCCACCCAGCCGGCGGCCACCGCCTGAAGACTTCTCTCTTGGGGCTCTCGGGCTGATTCTGCGCCGTGGAGGACGAACGGTTGGAAGGGCGCCGGGAGTACCCGATCAGCTCTGCGAGAATGGCGGAGTGAAGAACTCGACCTTTGCCCTGACCGATGAGCAACGACAGTTCCGTGACACCATGCGCCAGTTCGCGGAGGAGCGGATCGCGCCCCACGCGGTCGAAGTCGACCGCGACGCGGTGTTCCCCTGGAAGTCGTTTGCCGCCTGCGTGGAGATGGAGCTCCCGTCGCTCGGGATCCCCGAGGCGTACGGCGGTGCGGGTGCGGACATGGTGACGCAGGCCATCGTCACCGAGGAACTTGCACGGGTCTGCGCCTCCACGTCGCTCACCATCCTCATCTCCAAGCTCGGCATGCTGCCCGTGATGAACTGGGGCTCGGAGGACCTGAAGCGCCACTATCTGCCCCGGGTGGCGTCCGGCGACATTCAGGCCAGTTACTGCCTGTCAGAGGCCGACGCGGGAAGCGACGTCGCCTCCATGCGGTCGCGTGCCGTGCGCGATGGCGACGACTACATCCTTACGGGCTCGAAGTACTGGATCACCAACGCCGGGATCTCCGACGTCTACATCGTGTTTGCCAAGACGGATACGCACGCGGGGGGCCGCGGTATCTCGTGCTTTCTCGTGGAGCGGGACTGGGGTATCACCATCGCCAAGCACGAAGACAAGCTGGGCATGCGGGGCAGCCCGACGGGCGAGGTCGTCCTCGACGAGGTCCGTGTCCCGGCCTCGCACCGTATCGGGGAAGAAGGCCAGGGGTTCACCATCGCCATGCACACGTTGGACCGCAGCCGTCCCACCATCGGGGCCCAAGCGGTCGGTATCGCCCAAGGCGCCATCGACTACTCGGCCTCATACATGAAGCAACGTCATGCCTTCGGCGCTCCCATCGCCGACCTCCAGGGACTGCGTTTCATGTTGGCGGACATGGCGATGCGCAACGAGGCGGCCCGGGCGCTCGTCTACCGGGCCTGCGCCATGGTCGATGACGATCCGAGTAGCGAGCTCACCCTGTTCGGGGCCATGGCCAAGGCCTTCGCCTCGGATACCTCGATGTCGGTCACGATCGACGCCGTCCAGCTCCTGGGCGGCTATGGCTACACCAAGGACTTCCCGGTGGAGCGGTTCCTCCGCGACGCCAAGGTGACCCAGATCTACGAGGGAACCAACCAGGTTCAGCGCGTCGTGATTGCGCGGGAGCTCCTGAAGAAGGCCTGAGGAGGGCGGTTCGCCAACTGACCCTCCCCCACAGATGAGGCATGCTTGTGGCCCGCTCCGCTGCTGAGGGAGTGGGATTGAGCAGGATGATAAAGTAGAACAGGTTCTATATCTGGCCCCGTGGGGGCAGCCGGCCGGGGCCGGTACGCGGAGGAGAAGGGACATCCATCATGGGGAAGCCGGTCATCGTCGAAGCGGTCCGGACGCCAATCGGGAAGCGCAATGGCTGGCTCTCGGGGCTGCGATCCGCCGACCTTCTGGGCGCCGTGCAGGTGGAAGTCGTCAAGCGATCGGGGATCGACCCCTCTCTCGTCGAGCAGGTCGTCGGCGGCGTCGTCACCCAGGTGGGTGAGCAGGCGTTCAACGTGACCCGCACCGCGTGGTTGCTCAGCGGCCTGCCCTACGAGGTGGCGGCGACCACCATCGACTGCCAGTGCGGCTCCTCGCAACAGTCCAACCACTTCGTCAACAACCTGGTCGCTGCCGGTGCGATCGACGTGGGAATCGCCTGCGGCGTCGAGGCCATGAGCCGGGTCCCGCTCGGGGCCAATTCCGGTTCCGGCGTCGGTCGTTCGATCCCGGCCGACCTGCCCTATGACATGCCGGACCAGTTCACGGCGGCGGAGAGGATCTCGGAAAAGTACGGGATATCCCGCGAGGATGTCGATTGGCTGGGCCTGGCCTCGCAGCAGAAGGCGGCGGTGGCGATGGCGGAGGATCGATTCGCACGGGAGATCGTGTCCATAGAAGCGCCGATCGTCGGTGAAGAGGGACCGCGGGGTGAGCATGCAGGCGAACGTCTCGTGGTCAGCAAGGACCAGGGGCCCCGGGAGACCACGGCCGAGGGGCTGGCCAAGCTCAAGCCGGTCCTTCCCGACGGCATGCACCACGCCGGGAACTCATCGCAGATCTCCGACGGCGCCGCAGCCGTGTTGTGGATGTCAGAGGAGCGGGCCAAGGCGGAAGGGCTACGTCCCCGCGCCCGGGTCGTGGCCCAGGCGCTGGTCGGCTCGGATCCCTACTACCACCTCGACGGGCCGATTGCCGCGACGACCAAGGTTCTCGAGAAGGCCGGGATGACCATGGGCGACATCGATCTGTTCGAGGTCAACGAGGCTTTCGCCTCGGTCGTCATGAGCTGGGCCAAGGTCCATGGCGCGGACATGGACAAGGTGAACGTCAACGGAGGCGCCATCGCTCTGGGCCACCCGGTCGGAGCCACGGGCAGCCGCCTGATCACGACGATCCTGCACGAGCTGGAACGCCGCGACGCCACGTTCGGCCTGGTTTCCATGTGCTGCGGTGGCGCCTTGGCCACCGGCACCATCATCGAGCGGCTCTGATCATCAGCTCATCGTCGGCACCGGGCGTTGACCGTGGAATCGACTGAGCATCTGACGTTCGCGCGCGAGGGTGCGACGGCCATCGTGACCATGAACCGGCCCGAGGCCAGGAATGCCCTCAGCTTGCCCATGCTGGTGGGCATGGCGGATGCCTGGGAAGAAATCGACAACAACGACGAGATCAGGTGCGCCATCCTCACCGGTGCCGGAGGCACGTTCTGCGCCGGGATGGATCTCAAAGCCATGGGCGGGGCGGGCGCCGAGAAGTACAGGCACCGCCAGGAGGCCGATCCCGATCTGCACTGGAAGGCGTTGCTGCGCCACTACGACGTGAAGAAGCCCCTCATCGCAGCTGTCGAGGGCTGGGCCGTCGCCGGGGGTACCGAAATTCTCCAGGCCACCGACATCCGGGTGGCCGGCGCCAGCGCCATCTTCGGCATCTTCGAGGCCAAACGAGGCCTCTTCCCTCTTGGGGGATCCACCGTGCGGCTGCGCCGTCAGATTCCCTTCACCGTGGCCATGGAGCTCCTGCTGACGGCTCGAGAGGTGCGGGCAGAGGAGGCATTGCGCATCGGACTCATCGGCCACGTGGTGCCGGACGGGACCGCGCTCGAAAAGGCGCTGGAGATCGCGCATGTCATCGGGCAGAACGGACCATTGGCCGTGGAGGCGATCAAGCGCTCGGTGCGCGAGACGGAGGGGATGTCCGAGGTCGACGGCCTGGCCCGTGAGCTCGAAATCGGATGGCCGATCTTCGCATCACTCGACGCAGCCGAAGGGCAGAAGGCATTTGCCGAGAAGCGACCGCCCAACTTCACCCGCCAGTGAGCCACCCGCTGCAGCCGAACCGCGGTGAGGTCCCCAGTCGAGATGACGATCCGACGTCGACCGGGGACGAACCACTCAACCGCCTGGCGGCGGCCATCCGGCGCATCAGCGCCGTCGCAGTGGGCCACCCGGTGCCTGACTTGGAGATCGCCCGTGCGGCCGAGCAACTGGTCGAGATCGCCGAGTCTTTGGAGGGCAGCGCGACCACCTCGAGGCGCGCCCGCACGCAGCCCAACCTGGCGGGTCATCCACAAGACTTCTTCCCCAGCAGTCCCATCATCGGATTTGCCAATCCGATCGCGCCCCCGGTCGAAGTGTGGTTGGGGGAAAGCGACGACGGCCAACCGGAGATTCGCGGGCGCGTGACGTTCGACTACCCGTACGAGGGGCCTCCGACCTGCGTCCATGGTGGAGTCATCGCCGAGCTCTTCGACGAGTTGATGGGGGCGGCCAACGTCATTGCCGACAAGCCGGCCATGACCGGAACCCTCACGGTGCGCTATCGCAGGCCCACACCCTTGTTGACCCCACTCGATCTGGTGGCGCGGTTCGTGCGGAGCGAAGGTCGCAAGGTCCACACCTGGGCCGCCATCTACCACGAGGGCGCGCTCACGGCGGAGGCCAACGGGCTCTTCATCCAGGTGCAACCCGGTCACATGCTCGACATCGTCGCCACCAATGCGACGGCGACCGATGAACCGCTGATCGATGAGCGGTTCGCCAGATCCATCGCCGAGAACGCCGCCGATTGAGAGACTCTTCCCCGGCACACGAGTGTCGTCCCGTCGCGATCTGCCGCTCGGGAACGTGCGGTTCCGCGTTCCTTCAACAACCCACGTTCCCGTCGATGAGTTCGCGGATCAGGTCGGCGTGCCCGTTGTGGCGGGCGTACTCCTCGATCATGTGGACGTAGATCCAGCGCAGCGAGCAGGGTTCCCCGTGGCGGGGACCGGTGGCGTCGAGCGGGTGCATGGCCGCAACGGAGCGACTGGCTTCGCATTCCGCCCTCCACGCTTCCAGGTCAGCCTGCCATTCGGCGCCTCCGAGCGGCACGAGTTCGCTGTCCTCGACCGCAGGGTCGTACCAAATCGGTGGCGCGTCTGACTCGCTGAGAAGTGTGCAGCGGAACCATCCTCGCTCGACCTCGGCCATGTGCCGCACGAGCCCGTGTAATGACAATTTGGAGGTGGACACCGGTCGGCTCTTGCGTTCTGCATCCGTGAGTCCCTCGCACTTGAGGAGCAACGTGGTGCGGTGGTACTCGAGCCACGCCTCCAACATGTCACGCTCACCGAGCACGAAGGACGGCTCTCGCCGGCGTGGATCGTCGAGGTCGTCGACCATGAGCAACCTCCAACTCAGTGGGAGTAACAGTTCTTGCGCTGTGCTTCTTGAGCCGGATCGCGGAGTTCTTGACCGGGACGCCTCCGCCATCGGACGAAGAGGTCAACGACGCATTCTGGCAAGCGTGCCTTGGAGGCCAACCAAGCGGATGGAATTTGCGACCTGGCTGCAGGAACGGGGGGCAGCGGGGAAGGCCACGCGAGGGCTGTGCGCTCGCGCCCCGGCCCTTCCCCGGCGTCACGCCTATTGCGCCCGCAATGCTTTCGCCCGATCGATTTGCAAAAGTCGAGACTGTGCGGTCAACCACTCGCTCGAGCGGTCGACTTGGCTCGGATGCGGGACATGCTGCAAGCCCACGGGACTGTCGGTCAGTGCGCCACACCTCCGGCAAACCGACATTCGCCCGTTCGTCTCCGGCGCGTGATGCTCATCGAGCTGCGCTCCGACAAGTGATGATTCGGCTGAGGCCATGATCCTCCGATCCATCGCCGAGCCCGGTTCGGCCAAACGCCGAGCCGGAAGGACTGCAGCAGGCCCGAGATGAGCGGGATTGTCCTTCGGTTCCCCCAGCCTATGCCGCGCCGGGGCCGAATGCACCTGGTGGTGTGACATGGCCCGTCAAAGTGAGCGCTGCACGCCCTCCCAGTAGGGATCCCGGAGCTTTCGCTTATAGAGCTTGCCATTGGGGTCACGTGGCATCTCGTTGGTGAAGTCGATCGATTTCGGCGTCTTGAACTTGGCCAACCTGCTCGCGCAGAAGGCCATGATCTCTTTTTCCAGCTCGTCATTGCCGTCGCAGCCTTCCGCCGGCTCGATCACTGCTTTCACCTCTTCTCCCCAGTCGTCATGGGGGATGCCGAACACCGCCGCATCGCCGACCTTCGGGTGTGAGAGCAACACGTTCTCGATCTCGGCCGGGTAGATGTTCGCCCCACCCGAGATGATCATGTCGATCTTGCGGTCGCGGAGGAACAGGTACCCGTCCTCGTCGATCAGCCCGACGTCNNGGTGGCCATGTAGACGGTTCCGATCACGTTGGGCTCGTCCACCCGCACGCCGTCGTCATCGAAGATGGCGATTTCAGAGATGGGCCACGCCTTGCCGACCGTTCCCGGCTTCTGGAGCCATTCCTCGGCTGTGACGAGCGTGCCGCCACCCTCGCTGGCGGCGTAGTACTCGTCGACGGCGTTACCCCACCACGCGATCATCTTGTGTTTGACGTCGATGGGGCAAGGAGCGGCTGCGTGGATCATGTGGCGCAGCGACGAGACGTCGTACCGCTGGCGCACGGCTTCTGGAAGTGCCAGGAGGCGGTGGAATTGGGTGGGCACCATGTGCGAGGTGGTGACCCGGTGCCGCTCAATCAGTCGGAGCATGTCCTCAGGTGTCCACTTGTCCATGAGGACGACCAAATGACCGAGGTGGAGTGATGCACTCCCGAATCTCAGGACGGCCGTGTGATAGAGCGGCGAACCGATGATGTGGACGTTGTCGTCCTTGGGCTGCACCGAGAAGAGGAACAGCACACCGGCCAGTCCCAGAGCCCCTTGCTCGGGGGAGATGCCGAGGGGCCTTCGGAAGATGCCCTTGGGATTCCCAGTCGTACCCGAGGTGTAGTTCATGACGTCGCCCAGGGTGCGGTCCTGCGGAAGCGTCCTCGGCTGAGCGTCGCGCACCGATGCATACGACGAGAACCCGTTGATGTCGCCGACCGACAGGCGACTCGACGGAGGCAGGCCGACGTCATCTGCAGCGGCGCGGCAGGCTTCGGCGAACCGCTCGTGGGCCACGAAGACCTTCGCTCCCGAGTCTCTCAGGATGTAGGCGATCTCCGTCGCCACGAGGTGGTGATTGATGGGAACCAGGTACCAGCCCGCCTGCAGCGCGGCGAGGTACACCTCGAGCATCTCGGCTCCGTTGGGGAGCACGGTGGCGATCACGTCGCCCGGTTCGACCCCCTGCGCCCGCAGCGCATGGACGACCTGGTTGGCGTGCCCGAGCAGGTCGCCTGATCGGACCTCCGCCCCTTCGGGCGTGATCAGGGCCACATAATCGGGATCCTCTTGGGCCAAGGCCCAGAACCCGAGGTCACCCATGCCTACCCCCTTCTCTCGATTGCGATTGCCGCAGCGATGTCCCGCGTCCGGTTCCACAGACCCGCGTGCCAGTTAGAACATGTTCTAACTTAGAGCAACCGGGTGGGCACCGGTGGGGTTGAGGTCGCCTCAGGAGACGTCGCTGGCGACAGAGGCGGCGGCTCACCGCCGAGGAGGGTCGCTCCGCCCGGTGCGCCATGGTCCCGGAGCCAATCCCGCCAACGCCTGCGTGTCCGCAGGAGGAGCGCGGTGCCTCCCACGACCAACAAGACTCCGGCGACCTGCACGAGGAGTGAGCCGAGCCGTCCGTCTTCTCCGAGCCAGAGGTGCTCGTCGAGCGCACGTTCGATCCCCCACAGCACCATCGCGGTGCCGATGACCGTGCCGGGCGGGTAACCGGTCCGGATCGATCCATCGGGCCAGCGAGCAAGGCGTCGCTCGATGAAGATCAGCACCAAGAAAACGCTGAAGTCCTCAATCGCCTGAAAGATGGGTACCGGGAGACGCCGGCCGTGCTGGCCGGCGTAGTACATGCCGAACCATTGGTGGGTCGGGTGCCCGCCTCCGGCCACCATCAGCTGCGGTCCGAGCAACCGCCCGATGGCCCAGGCCGCCAACAGCACCGGAGCAATGAGGTCGAGCGCGCGACCGATGGGCAATTCGGGACAGCGTCGGTGGGTCAGGACGAGGCCGGTCGGCACGGCGAAGAGGAGCCCCCCGAAGGAGGAGAGCCCGCCGTGCCAGATCGCCAACACCTGGCCGGGGTTGTGGTCGTAGTAGCTGAGGTTCGACAGCACATGGAGAGCCCGCGCGCCGACGACCGCAGCCAGAATGATCCACAGGAAGACCCCGACGAACCAATCGGAGCGATACCCGTTCTTCCTGAGCCGTCGCTCGAAGTAGGAGAAAGCGAACCAGAACGTCAGCGCAAGGCCGATGCCGTAGGTATGGACCTGGATCGGCCCAATGTGGAATGCGACGGGGATGGGTTTCATGGCACGCCACGCGCCAGGCTACGACAGTGAAACGGACCGCTGGGCGCGCTGCCGCCGTCAGGGACGGCCGGCGCCGACGAAGCCGCTACCGAGCCGTAATCCGGTCAGATGGACCGTCTGGCCGGTTTCCGGGGACTCGATCATAGTGCCCGGACCCACGTACATGGCCACATGCTCGGAGCCACCGGGGCCGTAGAAGAGGAGGTCTCCCGGTTGCAGGTCGCTGAGGGGCACGGGAGCCGAGTCGGCCATTTGAGCGCCCGAGTAATGGGGGAGGCCGACGCCAACTTGGCCCCAGGAGTACGCGGTGAGTCCCGAGCAGTCGAATCCCGGATCTGCCGATCCCCTGGGAGACTCGGCACCCCAGACGTAGGGAACGCCAAGCTGGCTCTCGGCTGCCTGCACCGCCCCGGCCCCGCCGGCGGCGGTCGGAGGGGGCGCGAAGTTGTTGAGCCCGGGCGCAACGGTCGCCCGTGACGCGGCCACGCGGGATTCTGCGAGCTGCGCCGCCGCTTGCGCCTGTTGTTGCTGCTGCTGGGCCACCAGCGTCGCGATCTTTCCATTTTCCTGCGCCAGGGCATTTTTCTGGTCCTGGATCTCCTGGGCGTTCTGGTTCACCGCGGCTTGCTCGGCGGCCACAGCTTGCGTGGCCTGCCCCTGTTGCTGTTGGAGCTGCGCCTGCTGTGCGGTGAGCGTGATCTCGGCCGTGTGCAAGTTGCCCATGGCCAGGTTGATGTCACCCTGGGCAATCTGGTTGTACTCCGTTGCCGCACCGACGGTCTTCTCGTTGCCGCTGAAGATCGGATTGTCACTCGACGCCGCACCGTCGGAGACGTAGTTGGCGATGGCAGCCTTCGAAAGCCGGGAGCGATCGGTCGACACCTGCTTCTGATCGGCGGCGATGGTGGCCTTCGTGCTCGCGATGCTGGCGTTGATCTGGGTGAGCCGGTAGGCGGCGGCGTCATATTGCTGGCTCAGCGCGGACATCCTGTTCTGTGCTGCCGCCAACTCGGAGGCGATTGCGGCCGCCTGGGCCTTGGCACTGGAAATCGAGTCACCCGCGGCCGGGCGCGTCAGCAGAAGCACAGTGCCGGGAAGCACTGTGACAATGGCCATAACGGGCAACATCACCCGCCGGAGCACCCGAGAGCTCCGAGCTGACCGGGGCGTGGAGTGGCTCCGAGGCCGCTCTACGTCAGTCACGATGAGGGACATTCTTACTTCCCCAACGGGCAAGTTTCAAACACATTCGGTTGGAACTGGGCGGAAGTGTTCCTACCAGAGGTAGGAAATCCCTGGCCACAGACGTGGGCCAAGAAATATCGATTGTTGCCCGGCAATAGCCTTTCCGGTCCTGCCCGGGCGGGAGTACGGTCGCTCCATGGGTGAAATGATCGAGTTCCCGAGCAATGGATCGAATGCAGTGGGCTACCTGGCCACACCGGAGGGGGGCACGGGTCCCGGAGTCATCGTGATCCAGGAGTGGTGGGGCCTGGTCGACCACATCCGCGACGTCTGCGACCGTTTCGCCGCCGCCGGGTTCGTTGCATTGGCGCCGGATCTGTACCACGGGGTCACCGTGGCCGAACCCGACGAGGCGGGCAAGGCGATGATGGCGCTGAGGATGGATCAGGCTGCCCGTGATATGAGCGGCGCAGTGGACGAGGTGGTCCGCCAGAGCGGCTTACCGCACATCGGCGTCATCGGGTTTTGCATGGGAGGAGGGTTGGCTCTGGTGCTGGCGACCCAGCGGCCGGACGCGGTCAGCGCCGTGGTGGCCTGTTACGGCGTCATCCCGTGGCCCGATGCCCAACCCGACTACTCAGCGCTCACGGCGGCGGTGTTGGGGCACTACGCCAGCGATGACGACTTCTTCACTCCCGCCGCAGCCGAAGCCCTGGGAGAGCAACTGCGCGGGCTCGGCAAGGAGGCCGAGATCATCGTCTATCCGGGAACCGATCACGCGTTCTTCAACGACACCCGACCCGAGGTGTACAACGCGGCGGCGGCTGCGGAGGTCTGGGAACGCAGCCTGGCGTTCTTCCGCTCACACCTGAGCTAGGCACCCGGCCTGGCGCCACCCGGGCCGGCCCGACGAGAGGGTTTGTTACCATCTGGTCATGTCCGCTCGCTCCCGTGAACTCCCGCGCCGGTCTTGTTTGTCCACGCCAGGATCGAACGAGAAGTTCCTGGCCAAGGCGCCGACCGTCCCGGCCGACATGACCTTCCTCGATCTGGAAGATGCCGTGGCGCCGCTCGAGAAGGAGAGCGCCCGGCCCAAGGTGGTCGACGCCATCAAGAACCTGCCCTGGGACGATCGGGTGTTGTGCGTTCGGGTCAACGCGTGGGAAACCGAATGGACCTACGGGGACGTCATCGAGGTCGTGGGGAACGCCGGGGAGCGGCTGGACGAGATCATGCTGCCCAAGGTGCAGTCGGCCTCCGAAGTCGTGGCACTCGATCTCTTGCTGACCCAGGTGGAGAAGAAGTCGGGCCTCCCGGTGGGCCACATCGGGATCGAGGCGCAGATAGAGACGGCACGGGGACTCATCAACGTTGACGAGATCTGCGCCGCTTCGCCCCGCCTCGAGGCCATCATCTTCGGGCCGGCGGACTTCGCGGCCAGCATCGAGATGCCGGTGCTCACCGGCGGGATCGAGATCCCCGAGTACCCGGGCGACCACTTCAACTACGTCTTCAGCCGGATTCTGATGGCCGGGCGTGCCAACGGGCTCCAGGTCATCGACGGCCCGTTCCTCAAGGTGCGCGAGCTCGATGCTCTCCGCCAGTACTCCTTGCGCACCCGCATGCTCGGCTACGACGGCAAGTGGGCGCTCACGCCCGACCAGGCGGGCGTGCTCAACGAGGTCTATTCGCCCACCCAGGAGCAATTCGACCGAGCCTTTGACATTCTCGATGCGTACCGCCAGGCCACCGAGGGAGACCGCAAGGGCGCGGTCATGTTCGGTGACGAGATGATCGACGAGGCGAGTCGAAAGATGGCCATCAAGTTCGTCAGCCGTGGCGAGCGGGCCGGGTTGACCCGCAGCCCGAGCTGAGCTACCCCATCAGCCGGCGGGCGATCACCTTGAGGGCGAGCGTCTCGTCGGCACCCTCGAAGATCGACAGCACCCGGGCATCTACGAAGTAGCGACTGACCGCGAACTCCTCGGCGTAGCCCATCCCTCCGTGGATCTGCATCGCCTCGCGGGTGACCCATTCGGCGGCCCGGCACACGTACGCCTTCACCATGGAGGCCTCCAGGGCGCCGTCACCCTGAGCCATCAGCCGGGCCACGTGGTACGACGATTGCCGGGTGGCCTGAATGATCACGGCCATGCGGCCCAGCTTCGCCCGGGTGAGCTGGTAGTCGCCGATCGGCGACCCGAAGACCTTGCGATTGGCCGCATAACTGGCGGCAGCTTCGTAGGCCGCCTGCATGACGCCGAGAGCGCGCGCCGCCGTCTGCAGCCGGCCGTTTTCGAACCCCTGCATCTGGAGATAGAAGCCCTTCCCGAGGCCCTCTGCGCCGCCGACCAAATTGGCCTCGGGAACGAACCAGTTCTCGAAGGCCAGCTCGTACGAGTGCATCCCCCTGTAGCCGAGCGTGTCGATCGGGCGCCCTTCGAGCCGTCCCGGTGCCACCCCGGCGGGTCGCCCCTCGGCGTCCTGGATGAACACGAAGCCATGCCCGTCGCCCTGCGGCTTTTCGACGACGAACATCGAGAGGCCGCGATGCGACACCGAGCGATCGGGGTTGGTGCGGGCGAGCAGCATCAGCACATCGGCGCGGGCTGCGAAGGTGCACCATGTCTTCACGCCGTTGATCAGCCATCCACCTTCTGTCGGCGTGGCCGATGTCACGATGCCGGCAACGTCCGAGCCGAAATCGGGTTCGGTCACCGCGACCGCCGCGAGCACTTCGGCGGAGGCCAGCTTGGGGAGCCACTGTTTCTTTTGCGCTTCGGTGCCGCCGTACACCAGCGCCCGGGTGAGGATCTCGGGACGCGTGATCAAGGAGCCGCCGATGCCGAGCGAGCCCCAGCTCAGCTCCTCAGTGGCCACGACCATGCCCAGGTAATCGCTCTCGCCGCCGGTGGCGAACCCGCCGTACTCCTCGGGGACCGAGAGCCCGAACCCGCCCAGATCCGCCAGGCCGCTGATGATCTCCTCGGGGATATCGCCGTTGGTCCGGTGCACGTGCTCTGCGTGGGGGCGTACCTTGTCCTCGGCGAAGCGGTGGAACGTCTCGCGGACGAGTTCGAAATCGCTGCCGATGTGTCGGGGCCCCTCGATGTTGGCCAATGCGGCCAAGGCGGCAGGGTCGCGGCGGGCAGCCAGGAAGTCGGTCGCCGGTGCGATCCAGTCAACGCGGGCTCCCCACGCAGCTTCCCTCCCCGCCACTCGACCGACCAGATCGGCCAGAACGTCGGCCACAAAGGCGGTGGCCAGGCTCTCTTCGGTCTCTCCGTAGGCGCCGTAGGTGAGGGCGGCACGGGCCGTGGCCACGGCCGCCGCGGCATGCGCCACGTCGTAGGCCACGACTTGATTGCTGTCGACCCCGCCGTTGGTGCGCACCGTTGCACAGCCCACATCAACCAGACGCTGGGCGAGTTCGACGGCCTCGGAGGCCGCGGCAAGGCCGGGAGAGGCGGGCTCCGTCACGGCCTCCGACCCTACTGGCTCGCGGCCTCGCTCCCTGCTGAAGGACGGCGTCCGATAACGGTGACCAACGGCGGGAGTACCACGGGATCCTCTTCGGGGTCGACGCCGGTCAACGACTCGAGGTAGCGGGCTACCGGCCCCTCGCCCACCCCTGCCGGGGCTTCTGCCCAGGCATCGATGACGTCGAGTCCGGCCTCACGGACCAAGGAGGGGAGAAGTGCGCCGATGTCGGGATGGCGAGCATCGGGCATCGACAGGGGCATACCGGCGACGCGGCCGGCAGAGGTGATCGGCTCTTGGGCTACCACCCACCCCCCCGGCCTCACGACTGCGGCCATGCGTCGGACCACGACGGCGGGGTCGCGTACATGGAGGAGCAAGAAGCGGCAGAACGCCAGGTCCACTTGTTCGGGGAGGATCAGGTCTTCCCCGGCTTGCGTGAGCGCAATGACCTGGGTGTGGGCCGCGGCCGTCCGGGCCACCTCGTCGCGGGCCAGGGGGTCGCTGTCCACGGCGTAGACGCGTCCCTCGTGGCCAACCATTTCGGCCAGGGCAACCGACACGTCTCCACCCCCGGCGCCAACGTCGAGGCAACGCCAGCCCGGCCCCAGGCCGAGGCGTTCGAGCGCCGTGGCCAGTGGCCGTCGATAGACGTCGTCGCGGAGGCCCGTGAGGTCACTCACGACCGACGTCCGAGCCGGGCCAGGGTTCCTTCATGACTCCGCACTCTACGGCCGACCTCCCGCCCCGATGCGTAGCTGCTGTGCACCGGCACAATTGGAGCCCCCGCCGTGTCCGGCATTCGACCGCCCCGCCCGCCCTATATCCTCGAGTTCGTGAAGGTAACCATGTTGCTCTGCGATGCTGCCCAAGTAGCAGATGGAAAGCTCTACATACTCGGCGGGGGTTGGAGCATGACCGGACCGGATCCCGTGCCCTCGGCCGTCGCCCTTAAGATCGACGTCGACTGGCACGAGGCCGAGACGTCGCACCATTGGGAACTCTTCCTGGAAGATGCTGACGGTCAGCCGGTGCTCATGGAGACACCTGACGGTACCCAGCCGGTCGAGGTACGAGGCGAGTTCACCGTGAGCCAGCCACGAGAAATTCCGGAAGGATCTCCCATTGACGTCGCGCTTGCCGTGAACCTCGGACCGATTCCTTTGGCGCCTGCCACCCGGTTTGCCTGGAGGCTGACCATCGACGGCGAGTCCCTTCCCGGAGCTTCGCTGGGCTTCACGACACGGCCACGTCCCGTCGTCGCGGACTAGGTGTCGAGATGCGGCCGGTGGAAGAGCTCGCATGACGACATACGACCGGCCATTCGGCCGCTATCTCGAGGATTTCGTTCCCGGTGACGTCTACCGGCATTGGCCGGGCAAGACGATCACCGAGGCTGACGACCACCTGTTCTGCATGATCACGATGAACCACCACCCGCTGCACACCAACACATGGTTCGCCGAGAACGAGACCGTGCAGGGCAAGAACGTGGTGGTCGGCAACCTCGTCTACTCGTTGGCCCTCGGTATGAGCGTGCCCGATGTAAGCGGGTCTTGCATCGCCAACCTCGAAGTCGAATCGCTTCTCCACCGCTCGCCGACGTTTCATGGCGACACCATCTACGCCGAGACGCGCGTGCTCGAGGCCACGCCGTCGAAATCCAAGGACGACCGGGGCATCGTGACAGTGGAGACGAAGGCCTTCAACCAGCGGGGTGAAGAGGTCTGCTACTTCCGGCGCAAGCTCATGGTGTGGAAGACGGCGCACGCACCGGCGCGCCGTCGCCCCTACGACGACAACGTCTGGGACTGAGCCGCTTTCGGCGGCCCGAGTCCGGCGGTTCCAATGCCGATTGCTCGAATGGGGTGCCGCACACCGGCGTGATCTCCCATGGCGCGCCACCCGTGATCCATGGCGCGTTCTCGTCAGCGAGATCATGCTGCAACAGACGCAGGTGGATAGGGTCGTCGCCTACTACGAGGCATTTCTCGAGGCCTTTCCCACGGTGAGCGACTGTGCCCGAGCCCGACCGGGCGATGTCGTGCGCCTATGGTCCGGGCTGGGGTACAACCGGCGGGCGCTCAATCTGCACCGGGCCGCCGTCGCCATCACGGACCAGCACGGGGGCAGCTTCCCTGAGGACGAACGAGCCTTGCGCGCACTAGCCGGTGTGGGTCCCTATACGGCCCGGGCCGTTCAGTCGTTCGCCTTCGAGCTCGATGTCGCTCCTGTCGACACCAATGTGGTCCGCATACTGGCGCGCTGTATCGCCGGAACCGGCGTGACCATCGGGCAAGCCCAGGTGTTGGCCGACCGCCTCCTACCGGCCCGACGCTCCTGGGAATTCAACCAAGCCATGTTCGACATCGGCGCCACGGTCTGCACCGCAGCCCGTCCGACGTGCGAGGTGTGTCCCCTCCGTCCCCAATGTCACTGGAGGCGTCGCGGTTTGTCCGATCCTGACCCGTGGAGGGTCAGCCCATCAGTGCGACCCCAATCCCGATTCGCCGGTTCGGATCGTCAGGGTCGCGGACGTCTGGTGCATGCCCTGCGTCAGGGCGGGGTGACCCGGGAGAGGCTGGCCGCAGCCTGCGGGTGGTCGGGGGATACGACACGGGCCGAAAGGATCGCCGATGCCCTCGTCGCCGAGGGATTTGCCGAGTGGTCCAAGGGGCGACGGCGCCCGCCGCAGCTGCAACTGCGATGAGATGAGACGAGATGAGGTGAGATGGCGGACGCCGGCTACCCCTCGGGAGCGATGAACGCCAGAACGTGCTGGTTCACCTCATCCGGCTTTTCCACGTGCAGGAAGTGACCAGCGTCGTCGATCACGACAACTTCGGAGCCTTCGGCCATGTAGTCGAGCGGATGGCCGATGGAGCTGAGCAACATGCACCCGTCGTTACGTCCGTGCAGGTACAGGGTGGGCTTGGGAATGGGGAGGAACGCAGCTTCTTGCTCGCCGGCCAAGTCGGGCTCCAAGAGCTCTGGGTTGTAGACGGCCCGGTAATAGCCGATGGCGGCGGCGATGTGCGACGGATCCCCGATCGACTCCTTGACGCGGGCCACGTCCCAAGTGCCGTCATAACCCGGAGACCAATCACGCCAGAGCCCATCGATGAAGGCAAAGTCGTCCAGCGGCAGCGCCATGTCGGCCAGCGGCGAGAGAAAGAAGAAGGTGTACCAGCTGCGCTGGAGCTGTGCGTAGGTGAACAGGGACATCCCGATGGACGCGGCGGGCGGGACCGCCATGGTGACGGCTCGACGCCACCGATCCGGCTGATGGGCCACCGCTCCGTAGGCGGTGAGCGCCCCCCAGTCGTGTCCGATGATGACCGCGTCGCTCCCGCCCCCGAGAGCATCGTGGAGTGCGTTGGCATCACGGATCAGGGCACCGATCTGGTAGCGGCCGTCCGGGGGGATCTCCGTGGGAGCGTATCCCCGCAGAAAGGGGGCGACCGCATGAAACCCGGCTGCGCCGAGTCTGGGCAGCAGGAAGCGCCAGGTGTGCGCAGTGTCGGGAAATCCGTGAAGGCACAGGGCCAGCGGACCATCTGCCGGTCCTTCATCGAAGGTGGAGAACTCAAGCCCGTTGGCCGTGACCTGGTGTTGTTCCATGCTGAATTAACGCATAACCCAAAGCACGGGTATCGTCGCCATGGTGAATGTGACGTTTTACGGCGTGCGGGGGTCCTGTCCGTGCTCGGGGGATCGTTACCGGCGGTACGGCGGGAATACGTCCTGCCTGTTGATCGACATCGAGGGAGACGAGCCCTTGATCGTCGACCTGGGCACTGGTCTGCGGGAGCTCGGCGCTGACTTCTTGAAGGAATCGCGCGCCATTGGCGCGCCACTGCAGGCCACCGCCCTCTTGACCCACCTTCACTTCGACCACATCCTCGGCCTCCCGTTCTTCGGCCCACTCCAAGACCCGGGGTCCCGCCTCACGATCCATGGTCCGGCTCAACCGAAGGGAAGCCTCAAGGACGCGTTGCATGCCGCCGTGCGGCCACCGGTTTTTCCGATCCACATGGACCAGTTCTGTGGGGAGATTGTCATGATCGACACCCGAGACGAGGACTTCTCAATCGGGTCGGCCAAGGTCATGGCGCGTTCGATCCCGCACGTCGGCACCACCCTGGGCTATCGCATCGAGGCGGAGGGCCGATCCATCGCGTACCTGTCCGACCACCAGGCGCCGCTCGATGGTCGCAGAATCTCCGATGCTGTTCTCGAGCTCTGCCACGATGTGGATCTGTTGTTGCACGACGGCCAGTACACCGATGAGGAGTTCTCGACCAGAGCCGACTGGGGTCACTCCACGGTGACGTTCGCGGTCCATGTCGCGGCGGAATCGCGTGCCAAGAGACTCGTGCTCACCCATCACGACCCGTCGCACGACGACAGCGATCTCGATCGCATGTTGTCCCTCGCTCGCAGCCTCCCTGAGGCCGCGGGCATCGACATCGTGTCCCTGGCACGTGAGTCGCATTCCATAGACCTCGGGCGGTCGTAGATGTCGGGCCTCGACCAGGCCCGGTTTCGCGAGGTGCTCGGGCACTTCGCCACCGGCATCACCATCGTGACAGCGATGGACGAAGGGGAGCCGGTCGGTTTTTCGTGCCAGTCCTTCGCCGCCCTCTCGCTTGACCCCCCCATGGTCATCCTGGCCCCGGCCAAGACGTCAACCAGTTGGCCGCGCATCGCCCGGGCGGGTGCGTTTTGCGTCAACATCCTGGCGGAGCACCAGGAAGCAGTGTGTCGGGCCTTCGCCGTCTCGGGCGGCAACAAATTCGATGGGGTGGACTGGACTCCAGGGATCACAGGTGCCCCTCTGATCGCTGGTTCACTCGCCGCCGTCGAGTGCACACTGGGAGCGATCTATGAAGGCGGAGACCATGAGCTGGTCACCGGCCATGTGGTGACCATGGAAATCGGCGAGGGATCTCCCCTGTTGTTCTACCGTTCCGGATTCGGCCGCTTCGTGGCGTAGGCGAGCACTGCTACCGTGCCCCGATGCCTGAATTGATCGCCTCTTCGACCATCAATGACGTCCTGCGCGTGCGGCCGGACGTCCATGGCGATGAGCGAGGTCGCTTCGTCGAGACCTACCGGCGCAGCTGGTTCCCTCTCGGGCGGGAGATGATCCAGGGCAACCGGTCCGAGAAGGAGGCAGGAGCAGTGGTCGGGTTGCACTACCACCTGCACCAAGCCGACTACTGGTATGTACTGCGTGGGCGTGCCCGCGTGGTGTTGCATGATCTCCGTCAAGGCTCGTCCACGGACGGCGCGACCGAATTGGTGGACCTCGACGGGGACGTCGACCAGGGGCTCTTCATACCTCCCGGCGTGGCCCACGGCTTCGCCGCACTGACAGATGTTCTGCTGTGGTACCTCGTTGACGGCTACTACAACGAGTCCGATGAACTCGGCCTGGCCTGGGACGACCCCACTGTCGGCGCTGCGTGGGGGCTGACCGACCCCATTCTTTCGAATCGGGACAAGGGCAACCCTCGACGTGAGGACATTGTGGACGGGCTGCGGCCCCGAGTCACGATGCGCACATGACGCGGGGGCACCAGTAGGAGGCGGACCACCACCAGGGAATCTGGCGCAACGCCTCCCTCGACGTGGCAATAGGCGTTGGAGGGGTCCGATGGTGGCAACTCAGATTTGTCTCCGGTCGCGGTTCCGTGGAGCCACCGCGTCCTGTTGAATAGGAGGTGATGCTGATCGGTGAGATCGTGGCGGTGGTAGCGGTAGCGGTGGCGCTCACGCTGGCCCTCCTCACCCGGCGCATGGCCCACGACGATGTGCACTCGGTCGAGGGCTACCACCGATCCATCCACACGCTCGAAAGCATCAATGCGCATCCGGCGGTCCCTACGGCCACCACCGAGTCCGGTCTTGATGCCGCTACCGTCCACTCCGAGAGTGCCGTTCGCGTCGTGGGCACGCCGTCGGTGCGGGTGACCGACGCGCCATCCTCTGCAGCGCAGTCCGGGCGGCCTCTTCCGGTGATGCATCTCGACGCGCCCTTGCTCTTCGACGATGCAGGACCTTCGGCGCCGGTGGCGCACGACCTGCCCGTCAACCGGGACAAGGCGATGGGCTCGATCAACCACCGACCCCGACGACTGGCCGCGCCGGCGACGGCTGTGGCGGTCGTGATCGTCCTCGTCGTCGTGCTGCTCCTCACCGGATCGCACGCCGTGGCACCCCAACCCCGCCACCATCTCGGACGGAGCGGCAAGAGCACCACAGCGCACGCCGGCAGGAATGCCGGTGGAACGACGACGGCGAATAGCACGTCGCCCACGTCGCCGCCGGTCGTGGTGCCACAATCAGGCACGTCACGCGGCGCGACGTACGCCGTGCCGGGCGGCACATTCACCCTGGCCTTCTCGGCGACGTCAGGTGCCTGCTGGGTCGACGCCCTCAATCCCACCTCGGGCGCCACACTGTTCTCCGGAACGCTGGAGCCCGGACAACAGCACTCGCTCGTGGCCTCGGGCCCGGTCACCGTTGTCCTCGGTGCGCCGACGGTGCTGGCCGTCTCGGTCAATGGGGGCTCTGTCGCCCTTCCGTCAGGCTTTCAGTCCCCGTTCACAATGAAGTTCACAACTGCGAGTTGAGGCCAGGCCCAGGTCGCTCGTCCGGCGCATACATCCCCAGCGCGTCGAGGAGGAAGGCGAAGACCAGTGCCTCCTCCTTCCAGGCGTCGTAGCGCCCCGACGGTCCGCCATGGCCGGCGCCCATTTCCGTACGCAGCAGGACACTGGTCGAAGGTGACACCGAGCGGATTTTCGCCACCCATTTCGCCGGCTCCCAGTAACTGACCCGGGGATCGTTGAGTCCCGCGGTGACCAGGAGGCGGGGGTAAGTCCGGGGAGCCCCGTCGGGATTTTGCCCGCTGACGTTGTCGTAGGGCGAATAGGACAACATCCGGTCGTAGGCCGCTCGGTCAGCCAGCGGGTTGCCCCACTCTTCCCATTCGCCCACCGTGAGGGGGAGATCTGCGTCGAGCATCGTGGTGAGGACATCGACGAAGGGAACCTGTGCCACGAGCGCGGCAAAGAGGTCTGGCGACGCATTGGCCACGGCGCCGATGAGGAGGCCGCCCGCGGACGCACCCCGCCCAGCCACGCGGTCGGATGCGGCGATGCCCTGAGCGGTCAGATGCCGGGCACAGGCGATGAAGTCGCTGAAGGTGTTGGCCTTGTGTTCCATCCTCCCGTCTTCGTACCAGGCCCGGCCCAATTCGCCGCCGCCGCGCACATGTGCCACGGCGTAGACCATGCCCCGGTCGAGCAGCGATAGCCGATGTGATGAGAACGTCGGGTCAATGGAGTGCTCGTAGGCGCCATATCCATAGAGAAGGCAAGGGGCGGGGAGCGCCAATCCTCGCTTGTGGACGAAAGATATGGGCACACGAGTCCCATCTTCGGCGTCGGCCCAGATGCGCTGCGTGACGTAGCGTGCGGGATCAAAGTCGCCGAGTACCGGCTCCTGTTTGAGGAGCGTCTCCGTTCTGGTGTCGAGCGCGATCTGGAGCACCGACGTCGGCGTCACCATTGAGGTCCGGCCGAATCTGAGAGACGTCACATTCGGCTCGGGATTGGGTCCCAGCCACGATGCCGAGGGGTTCTCCGCCGAGGGGATGATCCAGCTGGCCGGCAGGAGGTCCCCTGCCAGCGGATCGCCCCCGGGTTGGAGCGGAACGACCCGCACGAAGGTCTCGGCCTCGGACCGTTCGCTGAGGACGAGGACGTCGGAGAATGCATCAACGTCTTCGATGCGCACGCCGGGACGGTGGGGGATGACCTCGAGCCATCCCCCCTCACCCCCCCCGGCATCGTCCGCGGCAGCGAGGACACGGAAGTCCTCCGCCTCCTCGTTGGTCAAGACGACGAACCATCCCCGGGGACCCCGCCCCCTCACGTGGTCGACGGAGTATTCGCGCCCTTCACGCCGGGCCAGGATCACGCGGGGTTCGGCCGTTGGGTCGTCGGCCGGTATAGCCAGCCACTCGGTCGTGTTCGTGCTGTGCAGTGCCGCAAGCACGAAGGCGCCGTCTCGGGTGCGTCCGGTCCCGAGGGAAAAACGCCGGTCGGCTTCCTCGAGCACCAACGTGTCGAGGGAAGGATCGGTCCCGAGCTCGTGGCGCCACAGTTGGTAGGGGCGCATTGCGTCATCGAGGCGGGTGTAGAACACCATGTTGGATTGGCCGGACCACGCCAATCCGTAACCGGTGTCGGGCACTACCTCAGGCGCCGTGTCGGATCGCTCGTCGGTCAGGAGCGACCGGAAACGGAGCTCATAGCGTTCGTCTCCTTTGGTATCGGTCCCGTAGGCCAGCGTGGAGTGGTCGGGACTGACGACGGCGGTCCCGACCGCGAAGTACTCGTGCCCTTGGGCCAGTTCGTTCTCGTCGAGGAGGATCTGCTCCTCCTCGCCTGGTTCGCCGGCCGGCGGGAGCTCATCCACAGTTCCTGCCGGCCGGCGGCAATGGATGGCGTAGTCCTTGCCCTCTTCGGTGCGCCCGTAATACCACCAGGGTCCGCGGCGGGAGGGCACGGACATGTCGGTTTCGAGGATCCGGGCCTTCATCTCCTCGAAAAGGGTGGCGCGCAGGCCCTCGAGGGGGGCGAGCACGTTGTCGGTGTACGAGTTTTCGGCTTCCAGGTACGACCGAACCTCGGGATCCTCCCGTTCGCGGAGCCAGTACCAGGGGTCCACCCGATCATGGCCGAAGGTCGTGAGGATATGGGGCCGCTGGGGGGCCTGAGGTGGAGTTTCCATCCTCGGAGCCTGCCACGGCGGGGCTACGGCCGTGTCCAGATTGAGCGTTTCGGCTGGCCCGGGTAGTTGTTACTATCTACATAGGGGAAATACCTCCCTCGTGAGCTCAGGAGCCCTATGGCTACAACAGATCTCGATCTCGGTCGCTACCAGCTTGGTTGGAGCGATGCCGAGGACTACATCTTCAAGCCCAAGAAGGGCTTGAACGAGTCCATCGTCCGAGAGATGTCGGAGATGAAGAACGAGCCCGAGTGGATGAGGGACTTCCGGCTGAAGTCGCTCAAGTACTTCGAGCGCAAGCCGATGGCTTCCTGGTTCGCAGCTCACATGCCCGACCTCGACTTCAACGACATCTACTACTACATCAAGCCCACGGGTGGGCAGGTGGACGACTGGGAAGACCTGCCGGACGCCATCAAGAACACGTATGAGAAGTTGGGCATCCCCGAGGCGGAACGCAAATACCTGTCCGGGGTGACGGCCCAGTACGAGAGCGAGGTCGTCTTTCACCGTAACCGGGCCGACTTGGAAGCCCAGGGCGTGTTGTTCTGCGACATGGACACGGCCGTGCGGGAATACCCCGAGCACGTCCGTCGCTGGTTCGGAACATTGATCCCCCCCAACGACAATAAATTCGCCGCGCTCAACTCGGCCGTGTGGTCAGGCGGGTCGTTCATCTACGTGCCACCTGGCGTCAAGGTCGAAATGCCCCTGCAGGCGTACTTCCGCATCAACGCAGAGAACATGGGCCAATTCGAACGCACGCTGATCATCGCCGACGAAGGTTCCCAGGTGCACTACATCGAAGGGTGCTCCGCTCCCGTGTATTCGACCGACTCGCTGCACTCGGCCGTGGTGGAACTCGTGGCCCTTCAGGGTGCACGCATCACCTACACGACCATTCAGAACTGGTCTACCAACGTGTACAACCTGGTCACGAAGCGTGCTCGTTGCGAAGCGGAGGCCCATGTCGAATGGATCGACGGCAACATCGGGTCGCGCCTGACCATCAAATACCCATCCGTCTACCTCATGGGACCCAAGGCTTCAGGTGAAGTGCTGTCGGTCGCCTATGCCGGCGCGGGACAGCACCAGGACGCTGGGGCGAAAATGTTCCATGTGGCGCCCGAGACGACGTCGACGATTGTCTCCAAGTCGATCTCCAAGGACGGTGGCATCACCACGTATCGAGGCAAGGTACACGTCGATCCGGGCGCGACCGGGGCCAAGTCGTTCGTCCGCTGCGATGCCCTCCTCCTCGACGATGAGTCCACGTCGGAGACCAAGCCGTACATGGAAGTCGGCGAGCGCGACGCTCGCATCGGACACGAGGCCACGGTGTCGAAGGTCGGCGACGACCAGCTGTTCTACCTGATGAGCCGTGGGCTGTCGGAGAGTCAGGCCATGGGGATGATCGTCAACGGCTTCATCGAGCCCGTCACCCGGACCCTTCCGATGGAGTATGCGGTGGAGTGGAGCCGGCTGATTGAACTGCAGATGGAGGGTTCCGTCGGTTGATCGATCCGACCGTGGGCGACGTGGCACCATAGAGACGTGCCGATGCGTGAGGAGTGCACCCATTTTCAAAGCCGTACCTATGCCTCAGGCGAGGCAGCCCGCTTTTGCGTGCTCGACCTGGCACCTGAAGCTCCTTGGCGTTGCCCGGAGAACTGCCCCTCCTACCACCGGCGGCTGGCCGACGTCGGGTGGGTCCACGGCAGCCTGGTCGAACCGGCCATCGAGGACGAGCCGGGAACAGGTGGCCCCGAAGTGGCGGCCTTCCTGAGTTCCGTCGAGGAGATCGTCAATGAGGTCGCGCCGGGGGTGCTGGCCGAGGTCCGTGCTGAGGACGCCCGCAAGGAACGCGCCGAACATCGGTGGTGGCGCAAGAGGCGTTGAGCTAGCGCCCGGTGAACGTGGGCGCCCGGCGCTCCATGAACGCCGTCATCGCCTCGACGAGATCATCGGAGCCCAACATGCCGGCATTCCAGGTGGCGACGTAGTCCAGGCCCTCGGCGACCGTCCGACCTTCATTGGAGGCCAACATGGCCTTGGTCCCCTGCACGGCAAGTGGGGAGTTTGCAGCGATCTCGTGCGCCATTTCATAGGCGGCCTGTCGCACCCCCTCGGCGTCGACGGCCACGTCGTTCACCAAGCCGATCTGCTTGGCCCGTTCGGCGCTGATGTCCTTTCCGGTGAATGCCAGTTCGGCGACATATCCGGCTCCGATGATGGAGGGCAGTCGCTGCAGGCTCCCGAGGTCAGCCACAATCGCCACTTTGGCCTCTCGGACCGAGAAGATGGCATCGGCCGACGCCAGCCTTATGTCGCACGCGGCGATCAGATCGACCCCGCCCCCGATGCAATAGCCGTGCACGGCCGCGATGACCGGCTTGGGGCACTGCGCCACCGCAGTGATGGATGCTTGGAGCCGGAGGATGTCCCTGCGGGCATTCAGCGCCTTCGCCGCACCCGACGTTTCCCGTGGCGATTCACCGCCGCCCCCAGCCCCCTCAGCGCCCGCAGCGCTCAGCATCCCACCGAGTGCCTTGAGGTCAAGGCCCACGGAGAAGTGGGGGCCCCTGGCGGCGATGACGACGGCGCGCACGTCGGCGTCATTGGTGACCACCTCCATCGCTCTCGGCAGGTCCCGCCAGAACTCTTCGCCCATGGCGTTACGTGCCTCAGGCCGGTCGAGCCACACCGTGGCCACAGCACCTGTGCGTTCGATGGCCAGAACCGGTGATGCAAATGTCGGGGTGTCGCCCATACCGGCAGGCTAATACCCGGAAACGACTGTCCAGGAGGCCACTAGAGTGGTGCGGGCGGTAGGTCCGCCCTGTAGCCGGCGCTGTAGGGATCCGATGCAGAATCTCCTCGCCGGGCTCCGTACCAATCGTACGGCGCGCCGCACAAGCATCTGAAAGAGGTTCATGCTGCACACGTTCAACGCCGAGGGTTCTGCCGCATTAGCGGGTCCCCCATGGCTCCGCGACCGGCGCGCGGCCGGTGTGGTGGCCCTGGAGGCGTCTGCCATGCCCTCGGAACGCGAGGAAGTCTGGCGCTATACGCCGATTGACGAGCTCAAGCTCGATGAGTTCGCTCCCGTCACGGCTTCGCCGGGGCCCTTGCCGGTCGAGGGTGAGATCTTCCGGGAACTGGTGCTCTCAATCCTCGGGCGCGTGTCGGGAGAGGCCGTGGTGCACAACGGCTACCCCCTTTCGTTCCGGACCGACGATGTGGAGAGCGGGCTTGTCTTCGGCGGCTGCAACGACGATGCCGGCGGCCGGGAGATGGTCGGGGGAGTGCAGGTTGGAGGCGACGCGTTGGTGCTCCTCAACGACGCATTCCTGCCCGACGCCGTACTCATCGACGTGCCAGCCGGGGTGGTCGTTTCTGACCCGATCCTCGTTCTGCACTGGTGTGCAGGCTCCGAGGATCCAGGTGCGGGCTCAGCCATCCTTCCGCGCACGTGCATACGTCTCGGCGATGGCGCACGCGTCGCGGTGGTGGAGGTCTACGCGGGGCCGCTGAACACGGTCCGCTCACTCGTGGTGCCGGTGGCGGAATTGTCAGCGGGCGAGGAGGCCTCACTCTCGTATGTCTCTCTGCAGATCTTGAACGATGCGACATGGTCCATTGCTCGTCTGGCCGCCCGCGGCGGGGCGGGGTCGATGGTGCGCACCTTCAGCGCTGGCCTGGGAGGCGCCTACGACCGGGTGCGATCGGACGTCTCGGTTGAGGGTCGTGGCGCGCGCAGCGAAATTCTTTCGACCTACCTCGGCAACGGGACACAGGTGCACGACATCAGGACGCTGCAAGACCATGTGGCTCCGCGCACGAACAGCGAGCTCCTGTGTCAGGGGGCCGTCGCCGGCACCTCGCGGTCCGTCTACAGCGGCCTCATCCGGGTCCACCGCGGGGCGGTTCGTTCTGACGCACGACAGACCAACCACAACCTGGTTCTCGACGAGGGCGCACATGCAGATTCCGTCCCGAATTTGGACATCCTGGAGAACGATGTGAAGTGCTCGCACGCGTCGACCGTCGGCCCGATCGACGAGGACCAGCGGTACTACATTGAATCTCGAGGCGTGGCGCCTGACGTCGCAGAAGGGCTGATCGTCCAGGGATTCTTCGATCACATCATCGATCGCGGCCCCATCCCCGCCGTGATGCCGCTGCTGAAACGGGAAGTCCACGCTCGCCTCGATCTTGCCTTCGGCAATCGTCGGGTGCTCCGGGAGGCGGTTGATGTCTGAGACGATCATTCTTTGCCGCGTCGACGAGCTGTCGTCTGGCGAGGCCAGACGGTTCGATGTTGCCGGTCATCGCATCGCCCTCGTACGCACCGAGGACGAATTCCACGCGGTGGGCGATCGCTGCAGCCACGAGAATTACTCGTTGGCCGAGGGCGAAGTGTGGGTCGAAGAACGCGAGATCGAGTGCCCGCGGCACGGCAGCACGTTCAGCTTGCTGACGGGGAGTCCGTGCTCTCTCCCGGCCACGCATGCGGTGCCCACCTATGAGGTGGAGATTGCCAACGGGAACGTCTCGGTGGTCCTGCCATGACGGCGCACACGTTTGTCGTAGAGGGTCTGCACGCGTCGGTGGGCGGTCGTGATGTGCTCCACGGGATCGATCTCGAGGTCAAGAGCGGGGAAGTGCACGTTGTCATGGGACCGAACGGCTCTGGCAAGAGCACTCTCGCCCATGCCCTCATGGGTCGGCCCGGCACCACCGTGACGTCGGGCAGCATACGGATGGACGGTCAGGAGCTCGTGGACCTGCCCGCATGGCAGCGGGCCCGCGCCGGATTGTTCCTGGCCCTGCAAAACCCGGTAGAGGTCCCCGGGGTCGGGCTGCGGGACGTGCTCCATGCGGCCACAGAGGGCAAAGGCGATGGCACGCTCGACGAACGCCTGGTGGCGGAGGCAAAGGCCGTCGGCCTCGACCGAAGCCTTCTGACGAGGCCGCTCAATGTCGACCTCTCCGGCGGGGAGAAGAAGCGGACCGAAATGGTGCAGCTGGGGGTTCTGCAACCGGCATTGTGCATACTCGACGAGATCGACTCGGGGTTGGACGTTGACGCGTTGGGAGAGGTGGCCCGGCGGTTGCAGCGAGCCACCGTGGAGTGGCAGGTCGGCATCCTCGCCATCACGCACTTTCACCGCTTCCTGGTCGAACTGGAGGCGGACATGGTGCACGTCATGGTCGACGGGCGCATCGTGGCGCGCGGCGACGCCGACCTGGCGCTGGAATTGGAGCAAACCGGGTACGCCGGGTACAGCACGTGACCCCCGTCGTACGGTCTCGGGTGACCCGGTGCGGGAGCTGTCGCTTGGTACCGTAGGCCCTCATGGCGAATGGTCGTCCAACGGACGACGGGTCCAGCCGCTCCTCCCGTAGAAGACGTGACAAGGTCGCGAACGCGGGTGGGCTCGAGGCCCTCGGCGAAAAGATCGGCCCCGGCACCACCGCGGGTTCCGTGGCCAACCAATCCGGGTTGCAGGCGCTCGGGGCCCGCATCGATGAAGCGGATGGACGCAGCGCCGGCGGCCATCGCAGGCGACGGCGCTGGAGCGTGCGGCGCATAGTCATCACGGTCCTGGCCTCACTCGTGGTGCTGGCCCTGGTGGTGGTTGGGGGTGGGTACATCTATCTGCAGAGAAGCATCGACTCGATCAACAAGCTCCACGTCAGCGACGAGGTCACGGCCGAGAACGGCGCGCCGTTCACCGTCCTCGTCGTCGGCTCGGACACGCGTGTCGGGCAGAACAGCGCGGCATTCGGGTCGACGGCCCAGGTGGCCGGGCAACGCAGTGACGTGGTGCAGCTCTGGCGCGTCACGCCCTCGAAGAAGGAGATTCAGGTCGTCTCCATACCCCGTGACACCGTCGTGTCAATGCTCGGTTCCGACGTCGCTCAATTCGGCACCTTCAACCGCATCAACTCTTCCTTCGATTCGGGCGCCAACCAATTGGTCGAGACGATCGCGGCCAATTTCGGGATCCCGATCAACCACGTGGCGGAGATCGATTTTTCCGGCTTCGAGGATGCGGTCACCTCGGTTGGCGGCGTCTACCTCGACTTCAACTACCCGGCCAAAGATGCCTATTCCGGCCTCGACATCACCGCGCCGGGATGCCAATTGCTGAGCGGCGCCCAAGCGCTCGCCGTGGCCCGCTCACGGCACTACCAGTATTTCGAGAACGGGGAGTGGCAGTACGACGGCACGAGCGACTTCGGCCGCATTCAACGCCAGGACGCCTTTCTCCGGGCGTTGATCACCGCCGTCAAGTCCAAAGAGACCAATCCCATCGCCATGGCCAGGTTCGCCGGTTCTCTCCATGAGGGCCTGGAGATCGACGACGGGTTCAGTGCCAACGAATTGATCGGCTTGGCCGAGACCTACCGCTCATTCGACGCCGGCGAGCTGGCGGCGCAGACGCTGCCGACGGAACCCAGCTCGGCTTTTCCCGGCTTGGGCGACGTGCTGGTGGCCGATCAGCCGGCAGCACAGCAGATGCTGGTGAACATCTTCGGGTCTTCCCTGGTCAGCCCGACCAGTCCGCCGCCCGACCTCAACGGTTTCGCCGAACCTCCGCCCACGGTCTCGGCGACCACCGCTCCGACGGGTGCTCCGTCACAAACGGGAACCACGACACCGACCACAACCGCTGTTCCATCCTTTGATCCCACGCCGTGCACCCCTGGTTGACCCGACCACGTCGAGACCGGGCAAAAGCAACCGAATTGCACCCAAAGCGACAGAATGTCGGTGGAGATTGGTCGTACACTGGTACTAGCTCACGACGAGCGAAAGCGTCTTCGCTCACGGAGGCAATGATCGGCGGTCCCCATGGGACGCAAGGGGAACGCAGTGCAGGACAGTGTCGCTTGCCGTGGTCAACTCCCGAGGCTCACCATTTCGGCCCATGCCTGTGGGAAGAGCGGTGGGATCCTCAAGATGCCAGCTCCGCGCGCCGCACTCCGTCACGCCGTCCCCGTCATCCTCGAGGCCGTCATCGCCCCATTGGGACTCTTCTACCTCGTCTTGACGCTGTGGGGATTCCGCGGTGCGTTGATAGCCGCCCTCGCCTGGTCCTTCCTCGCCCTGGCCCGAAGGTTGCGCCGGGGAGAGCGGGTTTCCATGTTGCTGTTGTTGGGCACGTTGCTCCTTACCCTGCGCACGACGGTGTCGTTCATCACGGGGAGCGCGTTCATCTATTTCGCACAGCCGACAGCCGGCACGATCGTGATCGCCTTCGTGCTGTTTGGCTCGGCTCTCGTCAGGCGCCCTTTCACTCAGCGCTTTGCGGGAGATTTCTGCCCTATCGACCCCGAGATACTGGCTCGGCCACTGGTGCACAGGTTCTTCGTGCGGATCTCCGTACTGTGGGCCACAGTGCTCCTGCTCAATGCGGGGTTCGTGTTGTGGTTGCTGGTCACGTCATCGCTGCATGCGTTCGTGCTCGAGCGTGCGGCGGTCACCTACTCGATGACCGCGTTGGCCATCTACCTGTCGATCAGGCAGTTCGTCGTCATGATGCGGGGCGACGGGATCACGGTGCAGTGGGGGTCCAAGGTCGAAGCTGCTCTCCTCACGGTCGAGGCATAGAACCCACCTGATCCCCGGGTGCGACGCTGGTCGCTAGGTCACTACTACCCGTTGAGGGAGGACTGCCGTTCCGTTCCCGTGTCGAAGAAGCTGTCGAGGTAGTCGTCGGTCGCCAGCTCGCTGTCTCTGACGAGCGAGAACACTTCAGCTCCGCTGGTCGGGTGACCGGGGAGCAGGCACACCTGCGCCAGATCGAGGTAGTCGACCTTCGCTGCCGCGGCGTAGGTCGTCGCTTCCTTCTCGGCGAGGGAGATGGCGTCGTCGAAGCTGTCGGTGTACCACAAGGTCATCCGTTCTTCGTACGTGAAGCCCTCGCCGCGTGCGGATCCAAACAGGCATCTCACGGTGTACCACTGGGGTCCGGATGATTCTTGGGGCATGCCGCAAGGGTAGATCGAGTTCAGGTCGGGTCTGGACCGACCACGTCAGCCCACCTGTGCCGGCTGAGGCCGGTTGACCCGAGGTCGCGTGATCTCGAAGAATCCCGGCTCGAGTGCAAGGACGGTTATGGCGTCCCACAGTCGGACAGCCGCCTCGCCCGTGGGTGCAGGCGCCATCACCGGTCCTTTGAAGCCGTAAGGGGGCGTGGAGCGCACGACGATGGTCGGGGTCTGCGTCTTGGGACCGCCGAACTGGTAGGCCACCTCCATCGACTCGACAATCGGGGTGTCCCACGTGACGTCGTCAGCGGCGCCGAGGAGATGCGGGCCGAGACCACACGAGGAGAGGCAGCCTGCCAAGAGCGCGTCGTCGCCGCCCGGTGCGCTGTCGAAATAGCGGCGACCCCATTCGGTGTAGAGCGCATCCACGGCTGCTTCCCCGGCCTCGGCCCTCGCCGCTTCGAAGATGCGCAGCATCCGGTGCGAGAAGGCATGCGCCGCCAGTGCGGTTTCCCGCATGTGCGCCGGCACTGTCGGGGCCACGTCGTAGTTGTCGCGGATCTCAAGGCAGTATGACCGCCAGGTGATGCTCAAGTCCCGTTCGGTGGCAACCTCTTTGGCCCAACGAGACGTGATCCACGCCCACGGGCAACTCGGATCGACGAAGAATTCGACGTCGGTCACCTCAGGAGGCTTCTGCCGCCACTTCGTCAAGCCCCTGAGCCAGGGCGACCCAACTGAGGGTGGCGCACTTGATGCGCACCGGGAATTTCACCACACCCTGGAGCGCGGCGAGCTCACCGAGCTTGTCGAGATCGATGACGTCTGGCTCCTCGTTCTCGCCGTCCTTGCCGAGATGCGCTTCGTGGATCGACATCATCGTCTTGAAGGTGTGGATGAGCTGATGGACCTCTTCCAGCGACTTGCCCTTGACGGCGGAGGACATCAGTGAAGCCGAGGACTGGCTGATGGAGCATCCGGAGCCACCGATCTTGAGATCCGACAGCTTGCCGTCTTCGACCAGAAGGCTGAGGACGACCTCGTCACCGCACAAGGGGTTGAAGCCCTCGACCCGATGGGCCGGAGGCGATTCGAGCTCACCCCGGTTACGGGGTGAGCGGTAGTGGTCAAGGATGATCTCGCGATAGAGATCGTCGAAATCGCCCATCAGCTGGCCTCGGGAGCAAGAGACGTCACCCGAACAATCTACCGGCTTCCACCAAACCCTCAATCAACACTTCGATGTCGTGTTCGTCGCTGAACAGGGACAATGAGGCTCGGGCGGTTGCCTGGACGCCCAGCTTGCGCATCAGCGGCTTGGCACAGTGGTGCCCCGGACGTACGCAGACACCGAACTGGTCCAGCACCTGCGCCAGGTCGTGCGCATGGACGTCACGGTAGGCGAGGGACATCACGCCTCCCCGGTCGGCACCGGCCGGCGGTCCGAAGATCCGGCAGTCGCTGCCCAACTTTTCGTCCAGGCGCGCCAGCGCGTAGTTCGTGAGGTCGAGCTCGTGCGCCCGGATGCGATCCAGGCCGATGTCGCTCAGGTAGTCGACCGCGGTCGAGAGCCCCACCGCTTCGGCAATTGGCGGCGTGCCCGCCTCGAACCGTCCGGGAGGGGGCGCAGGGCGGAAGGAGTCGAGCTTCACGTCGAGAATCATGCCCCCGCCACCGAGGAATGGCGGCATCGCGTTGAGGAGCTCTCGGCGGGCCCAGAGCACCCCGATCCCCGTCGGCCCCATCATTTTGTGGCCGGAGAAAGCCAGGAAGTCCGCCCCGAGCGTGGTGACGTCGACGGGGGCGTGGGGCACCAACTGCGCCCCATCGACCAGGACCACCGCACCGGCGCTGTGGGCGACACCGGCGATCTCGGCAATCGGATTGATAGTGCCGAGGACGTTCGACATGGCGGACACGCCGACCAACTTGACCCCCGCCATCAAGGTGGCCAGGTCGCTGAGGTCGAGGCGACCCTCTCCGTCGACGGGTATGTAGCGGAGCTCAAGGCCAACATCTTCAGCCAGCATGAGCCACGGCACGATGTTGGCGTGGTGCTCCATCTCGGTCAGCAAGATGTGATCGCCGGCCTTGAGATTGGTGCGGGCCCATGTGTGCGCCACCAGGTTGATCGATTCGGTGGTGTTCTTGGTGAAGACGATCTCGTCGGCGGGCGCCGGTGCACCGATGAAACGACCCACCACCACGCGGGCCTGCTCGTAGAGGTGCGTCGCTTCCTCCGCGGTGGCATAGACACCGCGGTGGACGTTGGCGTGCGTCGTTTCGTAGTAGCGCGCCATGGCGTCGATGACGGCGCGTGGTTGCAATGCCGACGACGCCGAGTCGAGGTAGACGATCGGCCGGTCGTGCACGGTCCGGGCGAGAAGTGGAAAGTCCTTGCGGAGTGCTTCGACATTGAGCGGGGTTGTTGTCATCGCCACGCCTCGTATCCTTCGATCTCCACGCGTTTGGCCAGCTCGGCTCCGCCGCTCAGGACGATGCGGCCGTCGACGAGGAGATGGACGACGTCGGGAATCAACTCATCGAGCAGGCGCTGGTAATGAGTGATGGCCAGCACGCCGAGCTCGGGCCGCTCATCTCGCACCGCATGCACGCCTCGACCCACCACACGCAAGGCGTCGATATCCAGTCCGGAGTCGGTCTCGTCGAGCACCGCTACCCGGGGCTTGAGGAGCGCCATCTNNAGGATCTCGTTGCGCTTCTTCTCGCCCCCACTGAAGCCCTGGTTGAGGTGGCGGCTGGCGAACGACGAGTCCATACCGAGGCGCTGCATCCACTCCGTCATGAGGACGCGCACTTCGAGCGCAGACACGTCGTCGTCGGTGCGCGCCGCCATGGCCTGGCGCAGGAACTGGGTCACCGAAACGCCCTCGATCGATTCGGGGTACTGGAAGGCCAGGAACAGTCCCGCCTTGGAGCGGACATCGGTGGCCCACGCGGTCACATCCTCGCCGTCCAAGAGGATGGATCCGGAGGTCACGGTGTAGGACGGGTGCCCCATGAGAGCTCCGGCGAGGGTTGACTTTCCGGCACCGTTCGGGCCCATGAGGGCGTGAATCTCGCCCGTTCCCACGGACAGATTGACTCCCCGCAGGATCTCCTGCCCTTCGGCCGAAACGTGGAGATCCCGGATCTCGAGCAAGGGAGTCGTCGTCATTTCTAAAAGTCTATCGTTTTGGTCAGGTATTGCGGACCGGGCCCCACGTCACCAACCACGATCGACCCAATCTTGGAGGTGAGGGGATTCATTTCCCACTGTCGTGGCCACACCGTGGCCCGGCAGGACCACTGTATCGGGGGCGAATTTCGCAAAGATACGGCGGTCGATCGAAGTGATGATGGACGCGAAGTCGCCGCCCTCGAATGAGGTGTTGCCCGGGCCTCCGGGAAAGAGCGTGTCGCCCGTGAAGAGCAGGGGGGTCCCCTCCACGGCGAAACAGATGGAACCGGGCGTGTGACCCGGGGTGGCAAGCGTGCGAATGCGCAGGTCACCGACACTGAGCTCCTCCTCATCGGTGAGAATGAGGTCGTAGCTCGGGAGCATCCCTGCGTCCGCCTGTGTGACCGCCACCGAGATCCCCGCCTCGCGTACCGCGGGAACCGCCTGGATGTGGTCCCAGTGTCCGTGGGTCTCCACCACCTGGTTCACGCCCAGGTTTGTGCAGATCTCGAGCAGGGCCTCGTGCTCGTTGGCGGCGTCGATGAGCATCGCATCGCCCGACCTCCGACAACGGATCACGTAGACGTTGTTGTCCATAGGGCCCACCACTATTTGGTGGACTTCCGCCGCCGCATCGCTCCATATCATCTCCAGCTGTCCCATGCCTCCAGCGTCTCACAATGAGAGGCGTTCTGGTCGCGGTGGTCCCGATTCTGGTAAACAGCCTCCTGACGTAGTGGTGATCCGCCACCGCCCTCGACCTGGCCGCCGGGGGGAGATGAACATCTAGGCAGAGGGAGTCCTCGAATGAACTTCGCATTCAGTGACGAGCAGGAGGAGTTGCGCACGTCGGTGCGCCGGTTCCTGGCGGAGAAGTCTCCTGAGACCGAGGTGCGGCGCTTGATGGAGACGACAGAGGGCTACGACCCCGCGGTGTGGAGCCAGATGGCGGACCAGCTGGGGCTGCAGTCGCTCACGATTCCCGAGGAGTACGGGGGTTCGGGGTTTTCCTACGTCGAGCTGATCGTGGTGCTGGAGGAGATGGGCGCCGCACTGCTGTGCGCTCCCTTCTTCTCCACCGTTGCCCTGGCGGCCAATGCGGTTCTCACGTCGGGTGACGAGGAGGCCAAGAAGTACCTGCTCCCGGGACTCGCCTCGGGCGAGACCATCGGGACGCTCGCCATTACCGAGGACAATGGAAAGTGGGACTTCAGCGGGATCGAGTGCCAGGCCGAGCAGAGTGGGGACGGATGGGTCCTCAACGGGCACAAGATGTTCGTGCTCGACGGGCACATCGCCAACCTGATCGTGGTGGCGGCGCGGACGAGCAAGGGGGTCTCGCTCTTCGGTGTCAAGGGGGATGCGGAGGGATTGACGCGCACGCCCCTGCCAACGATGGACCAGACACGCAAGCAGGCCCGGCTCGAATTTGCAGTGACGCCGGCCTGGTTGATCGGCACCGACGGTGGGGCGGAAGCCGGTTTGTCCAAGACCCTCGACCTGGCGGCGGTGGCGCTGGCCGCGGAGCAGGTCGGGGGCGCCCAGCGGGTGCTGGACGCCTCGGTGGAGTACGCCAAGACGCGCATCCAGTTCGGCCGGCCCATCGGAAGCTTCCAGGCCATCAAACACAAGTGCGCGGACATGCTGCTCGAAGTCGAGTCGGCCAAGTCGGCCGCGTACTACGCGGCCTGGGCCGCCGCCGAGGACTCCGACGAGCTTCCGGTCGTCGCAAGCTTGTCGAAGTCGTACTGCTCGGAGGCCTACTTCCACGCCGCGGCGGAGAACATCCAGATCCACGGTGGCATCGGTTTCACCTGGGAACACCCGGCTCACCTGTACTTCAAGCGGGCCAAGTCCTCGGAACTCCTCCTCGGCGATCCCTCCTACCACCGCGAGCTCCTGGCACAGCGCATCGGCATATAGGGTGACGGGGCCCTTCCGGCTCCTGCAAGGGCCAGCGGGCAACCTTTGCTCGTATGCCAGCACGATGCCTCCGGGCGCGCCGGTGAGCGGCCATGTGGTCCTGTGCCATGACCTGCCCCGCGCCACGGGATCGGCGAACGACGTGGCCCAGACGTATCCGGCGCTGGCCGATCGGCTCACCCGTGAAACGGGCCAACGAGTCGTCACCGGCATCCTGCGCGGGGCCGGTGCCTCCGATGGTGACTTCTCGGCCCAGGGGTGGTTGGAGGACCTGCGCTGGTTGATAGACACCGAAGTGCCCGGCGAGGCCAGGCGGTGGCTGGTGGGCTTCGGATTCGGCGGTGTCCTGGCCCTTCGTGTGGCGGCAGACGACGACCGCGTGGCCGGAGTGGCGTGTCTCGGCACGCCGGCCGACCTCACCTATCTGACCCGGGATTCCGAGCAACTCGTCGAGCGGTGTGTGCGGACCGGAGTGATCTCGACCCCGGGGTATCCCACCTCGGTCGAGAGCTGGGCCAAGGAGCTTTCGGTCCTCCGGCCGAAAGAGGATGCCGAGCTCTTGAAGGGAAGGCCTTTCCTCGTCGTCCATGGTGCCGATGACCCCGACATCTCCGTCGACGATGCCCGCGCGCTGTCCGAAGCCGCCACCGGTGCGGCGGACCTCCGGGTCGTCTACGGTGCCGGCCACTGGCTGCGGGCCGACCCCAGAGTGATTGCCATCCTGGTCGGGTGGCTGGAGCGATGTCGTTAGGGGCGGGGGCGAGTGGCCAAGGCTTCGTCGATGGCGTCGCGCAGGCTGCGTGCAGCCTGTTGCGGATGTGGTGCGTCGGTCAGGTAGCGAACGACGACGTAGTGCCGGGCTCCGGACCGGGCCAGGGCGGGGATCCTTTCGGGGGTGACCCCGCCGGTAACGAAGACCGGGACCGACGATTTTGCGGTCGCCATCTGCTCCGTAGCCGACTGGAGGTAACCGTGGCCGGTGCCCGGGCGTCCGGGTTTGGTCGGCGTGGCTTCGACCGGTCCGGCCGAGATGTAGGAAACGTCGGGTCCGCTCGGGTCGATGACCTCGGCCAGATCGCTCAGGCCGTGCGTCGAGAGACCGATGATGGCGTCGGGCCCGAGAATGCGGCGGGCGAGGGCGACCGGTGCGTCGTCCTGTCCCACATGGACACCGTCGGCGCCGACCTCGAGGGCCACGTCCGGTCGATCATTGATGATGAAGGGCACTCCGTGGGAGCGGCAGACGTCGCGGACGAGGCGGCCCCGCGCGATGAGGTGCTTGGCTTCGAGGTGCTTCTCGCGCAGCTGGACGATGTCCACCCCTCCCGCGATGCACGCCCCGACGAAGTCTTCGAGGTCGGGACGATCGGGTGTGCAGAGGTACAGGTGGCATTCCGTGATGGCGCGCCGCTCCGTCACGCTCCGGCGCGCGCCTTGGCCTTCATCGCCTGCTTGTGGGCCCGCACCTTGGCCAAGCTGTCGGGTCCCGTGATGTCCGCCACGGACAGGTAGGAACCGTCCTCGCCAAACGGAGTCGTGGCGCCGCGCCAGCCCTCGGGTTGGATGCCGAGCTGCTTGCCGAGCAGCGCGGCGAAGATCCGGGCCTTTTGCTTGCCGAAGCCGGGAAGGGAGGCCAGGCGTGCGACGAGCATCTCCCCATCGGGGAGTTTGGTCCACAACGCGCTCGCCTTCCCGCCGTACTCGTCAGCCACGATCCGGCACACCTCTTGGACGCGTGCGGCCATCGCACCGGGAAATCGGTGCAGCGCGGGCCTTTCCTTGAAGAGTTCGGCGAACTTCTCGGGATCCATGGCGGCGATCTCCGCGGCATTGAGGGGCTTTCCGAGGCGCCGGGACAGTTCCGCCGGCGCCCAGAATGCCCGTTCGAGCGGGATCTGCTGGTCGAGCACCATTCCGATGAGAAGAGCCAGCGGCTCCTTGCTGAGGAGGGCGTCGGCCTCCTTGTCGCCGGACAGATGGATAGCCGTTTTCGCCATGCTGGAATCTTGGCACGCCCGCTCCGGCCCGACGAGACGTGCCCTTTGGGGTCCGGCGGGGCAGAATCGCAGTATGCATATCCCGGCCAAGGTGGACTATGGCATCCGCGCCCTGCTCGCACTGACCGCGGCAGGGGCCCCCCAGACGGCCGAATACCTGGCCGTCGAACAGGGTCTCCCACCCAGATTCCTGGGGGCGATCCTGGCCGATCTACGCCGGGCCGGCATCGTGGCCAGCCAGCGGGGCGCTGAAGGCGGCTACCGCCTGGCCCGTGATTCGAGTCAGATCACGATCGCTGACGTGATCCGCGCCCTCGATGGGCCCCTGGCCGAGGTCCGGGGCTACCGACCGGAGTTGACCACCTACGACGGAGCGGCCGAGAACCTCCAGCAGGTCTGGGTGGCGGTGCGGGCCAGTCTGCGTTCGGTTCTCGAGAAGGTGTCCCTCGCCGATGTGATCGCGGGGACCTTGCCCGCGCATGTGAAACGAATGACGGCTGACCCCGATGCCTGGGTGGCGCACTGAGCACTGAGCACTGACCACTGAGCACTGAGCACTGAGCACTGACCAGTGCCGTCTCAGATGTCGAAGGGTGCCCTGCGGGCGGCGTCGACGCCGAGCTCTGTGATGGCGCTTTCGACCACCGAAGCCTCCAGCTGGCCGGCGCGGGCCAGTTCGCTGAGCACGGTCACCACCAGGTGCGCCGCATTGACTTCGAAGTGCTTCCGCAACGCGGCGCGGGCATCGGAGCGACCGAACCCGTCGGTCCCGAGCGAGGTGTAGGGGCGGTCGATGAACCGCGCCACCTGGTCAGGCACGGCCCGCATGTAGTCGGTGATCGCGATCACGGGGTCTGGGCCGGATCCGAGCACTTCGGTCACCAAGGGCCGGCGGGGTGATTCTGCGGGGTGGAGTCGATTCCACCGCTCCACCCCGAGGGCGTCATGGCGCAATTGGCTCCATGAGGTGACGGCCCAGGTGTCGGCCGACACTCCCCAGCGAGAGGCCAGGAGCTCCTGGGCCTCCCGGGCCACGCTCCACATCGGACCGGAGAAGCACAGCGAGGCCCGCAGCTTCTTCCTGTTCTTGGTCCCGGGCCCGGCCGAGAAGCGGTAGATGCCGTCGATGATGCCCCGCGCGATGGCCTTGCCCTCTTCGCCTTCGGGCAGGGCGGGCATGAGATAGGTCTCGTTGTAGAGCGTGAGGTACCAGAAGCGATCTTCGGGACTCGGGCCCAGGATGCGGGTGATGGCATCTTGCATGATCACGGCCACCTCGTAGGCGAACGACGCGTCGTAGATCATCGCGGCCGGGTTCACGGAGGCCAGCAGGGGTGAATGACCGTCGTCGTGCTGCAGGCCTTCACCTTGGAGCGTCGTGCGGCCCGCGGTGCAGCCGGCCAGGATGCCACGTCCCCGGATATCCCCGAGAGCCCACGTGAGATCGCCCACCCGCTGGAACCCGAACATCGAATAGAAGAGGAACACCGGGAGCATGGGGTAGCCCCACGTGGCATAGGCCGTGGACAGGGCCGTGAACGCCGCCAGCGCCCCCGCTTCGGTGATCCCCTCTTGGAGGACCTGGCCCGAGGTGCTCTCGGCATAGTGGAGGGGCAGGTCGGCGTCGACCGGGACGTAGTTCTGGCCTTCGGGAGCGTAGATCTTCGCCTCGGCGATGATCGCCTCGAGCCCGAAGGTCCGGGCCTCGTCCGAGACGATCGGTGCGACCTGAGCGCCGATGGCCGGGTCACGGACGAGATTGCGGAGCAGGCGGGCGAAGACCATGGTGGTCGAGACCGACTGGGTGCCCGAGCCCGAGGCGAACTCTTCGAAGACCTTGGCGTCGGGCAGGGCACCGCGCGTCGGACGGACCACGCGCACCGGCACCGGGCCGGCCAGGACCCGCCCGCGGGCCCGCAGGTACTCCATGGCATCGGAGCCCTCGGGCGGGCGTATGTAGGGAGGATCACCCTCGAGGGCCGAGTCGGGGATGTCGTCGGTCAGGTAGAGGCGGTCCCGCAGCTTCATGAGCTGAGCCCGGGTCATCTTCTTTATCTGATGGGTGGCATTGCGCGACTCGATCTCGGGCCCCAAGGTCCATCCCTTGATGGTCTTGGCCAAGATGACCGTCGGGGCGCCCCGTTGCTCGGTGGCCAACTTGTAGGCCGCGTAAAGCTTGCGGTAGTCGTGCCCACCCCGGGGGAGCGAGACGAGCTCGTCGTCACTCAGGTCCTCGACCAAGCGGCGCAGGCGGGGGTCAGGTCCGAAGAAATGCTCCCTGATGTACGCGCCGGACTCGACGGCCAGCTTCTGGTACTCGCCGTCGAGCGTGGTGTTCATGCGGTCGAGCAGCACGCCGTCGATGTCCCGGGCGAGGAGCGCATCCCAGCGCGAGCCCCAGATCACCTTGATCACGTTCCATCCCGCGCCGCGGTAGACGGCCTCGAGCTCCTGGATGATCTTGCCGTTGCCCCGGACCGGCCCGTCGAGTCGCTGCAGGTTGCAGTTGATGATGAAGATCAGGTTGTCGAGCTTCTCGCGTGCCGCCAGGCCAATGGCGCCGAGCGACTCGGGCTCGTCCATCTCGCCGTCACCGCAGAAAACCCAGACCTTGCGTTTCGCGGTATCGGCGATGCCGCGTGCATGCAGGTACTTGAGAAAGCGCGCCTGGTAGATCGCCATGATCGGGCCCAGGCCCATCGAAACCGTCGGGAACTGCCAGAACTCGGGCATGAGCTTGGGATGCGGATAGCTCGAGATGCCCTTGCCGTCGACCTCCTGGCGGAAATTGAGGAGCTGCTCTTCGCTGAGCCGGCCCTCGAGAAAGGCGCGTGCGTAGATGCCGGGCGATGAGTGGCCCTGGATGTAGAGCAGGTCGCCGCCGTGATCGGGCGTCTCGGCATGCCAGAAGTGATTGAACCCGGTGCCGAACATCGTCGCCAGCGAGGCGAAGCTCGAGATGTGCCCGCCGAGGTCGCCACCGTCGGCCGGGTGCAGGCGGTTCGCCTTGACCACCATCGCCATCGCGTTCCAGCGCATGTAGGCGCGCAGACGCTCCTCGATCTCGATGTTGCCGGGCGTTCGCTCTTCCTGCTCGGGCGGAATGGTGTTGACGTAGGCCGTATTCGCCGAGAACGGCATGTCGATCCCTGCCTGGCGAGCGTGGTCGATCAGCTGTTCGAGGATGAAGTGAGCGCGCTCGCTGCCTTCGGAGGCAATCACCGCCGAAAGTGCGTCGAGCCACTCTCGCGTTTCCTGGGCATCGGCGTCGTTGGCGGCAGCACCGTGGGCGGGCTCGAGAAGGGCAGACATGGATGTCTCCGTCAGTGTTGTTCTTGCCGTTGCAGAGTGTCGCACGGAAATCGATACTTTCACATTGTGCTATTGCATTCCGTATTGTGGAAGCAGATCCATCGATCGAGGTTGGGCTCGCCGCGCAACCCAGGTCATCGAGACGCAGCCGCGATAATCGTCGAATGAAACGCGCCGCGGCGGCGATTTCCTCTCCGCGACCGACCCGCACTTGGGCCGAGCGCGTGTTCGGCCGCTGGTGGCGTCGCCAGTCGGCGGCGCGCCAGGATCGCTACGCGACGCTCGGTCCGCTCGCTTCGGTGCTGCTCTTTCTCGCCGCGATCATCTCGGCGTTCTGGTACCTGCGCAACGAAGAGTTCGAGCGCGAGCAGGAAGCTGTCAGGCGAGATACCGAGGTGGCACAGCAGCAGTTGCGACTGCGCCTGATCGAGGACGACGAGCAGCTCGTGCGCATTGCGCGCGAGCTCGTCACGCGCACCATCGACCGCGACGCCTTCCTCGTCCAGGCGTCGACTTTCACGCGCGAGCGGCCGGAGACGACGAACCTGATCTGGCTCGCCACATCGCGGGCGAAGGTGGCGAGCTACTCGGGAACGAGCTTTCCTCCGGAGACAGGCATCACCGGCATCGACACGCCGGCCTCGCTGCCGATCGAGAACGCGGAGTCCGAACCGGAGCGAGCTTTCGTGCGAGCGCGCGAATCGCACCAGACGGTCTATTCGAAGCCCTTCACCGACAGCTTCGGCAACCCCGTGTTCCAGGTCCTGATTCCGCTGGTCGAACGCGGCGCCTTCAGCGGCACCCTGGTAGCCGAGTACTCGGTCGAGCGGCTGCTGCGCTACGTGCCGACCGAAGTCTCGCGCCGACACGCGATGTCCCTGCTCGACGTACGGACGCACTCGCTGGCGAGCACGGTCATGAGCCTGCCCGGCAGTGCCGCGAAGCGTCCTTCGATCGTCTACGAGCTGCCGGTGGCGCCTGCCGAAAACGGCCTCGTCCTTCGCGGCGAGGGCTACAGAACCTCGATCGGCCTCATCAGCAACACGCTGTTCTGGATGGTGGTAGCGCTTTCGGTGCTCACCGTCTGGATGCTGCTCGGCACCTGGCGGCACATGCGCCGCCGCCTGCAGATGCAGGCCGCGCTCGTCTCGGAGATGAATTTCCGTCGCGCCATGGAGAACTCGATGCTCACCGGCATGCGCGCGATGGATCTCGAAGGCCGCATCAGCTACGTCAACCCGGCGTTCTGCGCGATGACCGGGTTCTCCGAGGCCGATCTCATCGGCAAGCGCCCGCCTTTCCCCTACTGGCCGCACGACCGGCGCGACGAGAACGTGCGCCTACTCGAGCAGGAGCTGCAGGGGCGCAGCCCCGCCGGCGGCATCGAAGTGAAGGTCATGCGCAAAGACGGCTCGATCTTCGACGCTCGCATGTACGTCTCGCCGCTCATCGACCCGAAAGGCCAGCAGACGGGCTGGATGACCTCGATGACGAACATCACCGAAGCCAAGCGGATCCGCGATCAGCTGACCGCCTCGCACGAGCGCTTCACGACCGTGCTCGAGGGCCTCGACACCGCCGTCTCCGTGCTTTCCGTGCAGCAGAGCGAGCTCCTCTTCGCGAACCACTCGTACCGGCTCTGGTTCGGCGCCGATTCGAAAGGGCACGCCAAGCTCGCGGGCGGCGAAGCGTCACTGCCGCTGCCACCCGACAGCGACTTCGGCGACGCCGTCGACGCGCTCGGCGGCCTGCCGACGCAGGAGCTCACCTCGGCCGGCTCGGACTCGCGCGAAGTCTTCGTCGAGTCCCTGGGCAAGTGGTTCGACGTCCGCGCCCGCTATCTGCAGTGGACCGACGGCCGCCTCGCGCAGATGCTGATCGCGACCGACATTTCCGAGCGGCGCAATGCCGAGACCGTGGCCGCGCATCAGGCCGAGAAGGCACAGGTGACGAGCCGGCTGGTGACGATGGGCGAGATGGCCTCCTCGGTTGCGCACGAGCTGAACCAGCCGCTCACCGCGATCACCAACTATTGCAACGGCATGGTCACGCGGGTCGAGAACGACGCCATCGACAAGGGCGACCTGATCGCAGCGCTGCAGAAGACATCGCGCCAGGCCGAACGCGCCGGGCAGATCATCCACCGCATCCGCGCCTTCGTGAAACGCAGCGAGCCGCAGCGGCAACGGGCGTCGGCACAGACCATCGTCGAGGACGCCGTCGATCTCGCCGGCATCGAGCTACGCCGCAGGAACGTCTCGATCCAGACGTACGTCGCGCAGCGCCTGCCGCCGATCATGGTCGACCCCATCCTCATCGAGCAGGTCGTTCTCAACCTGCTCAAGAACGCCGCCGAGGCGATCGACAACGCCAAGCTTCCGACGCCGCGGCGGCGCATCGAGCTGCGCGTCGTGCCCCGGCATACGACGGACGAAGGCGACGTCATCGAGTTCACCGTCAGCGACAAGGGTCCGGGCCTGAAAGACGACGTCATCGCCCGGATGTACGAGGCGTTCTTCTCGACCAAGGTCGACGGCCTCGGCATCGGCCTCAGTCTTTGCCGCTCGATCATCGAAAGCCATCGCGGCCGGATCAAGGCGGTCAACCTCTACAATGGTGACACCCCCGCCGGTTGCCGCTTCTCGTTCACGCTGCCCGTCGAGCCTTCACGCACCGAAGCCCCCGCGGCCGCCACAGCATGAGCCTGATTCCGAAGAAGGGCACGGTCTACGTCGTCGATGACGACGAGGCGGTTCGAGACTCCCTGCAGTGGCTGCTCGAAGGCAAGGACTACCGGGTCAAGTGCTTCGATTCGGCCGAATCCTTCCTTTCGCGATTCGACCCACGCGAGGTCGCCTGCCTGATCGCCGACATCCGCATGGACGGCATGAGCGGGCTCGAGTTGCAGGACCGCCTGATCGAGCGCCGCTCGCCGCTGCCCGTTACCTTCATCACCGGCCACGGCGACGTACCGATGGCGGTGACGACGATGAAAAAAGGCGCCGAGGACTTCATCGAGAAGCCGTTCAAGGAAGATGAGCTCGTCGCCCTCGTCGAGAAGATGCTCGAGCGGGCGCGCATCGATTTCTCGAAGCACCAGGAAGCGGCGAGCCGCGACGCCCTGCTCGCGCGCCTAACGACGCGCGAGGCGCAGGTGCTCGAGCGCATCGTCGCCGGGCGGCTGAACAAGCAGATCGCCGACGATCTGGGCATCAGCATCAAGACGGTGGAAGCGCATCGCGCCAACATCATGGAAAAGCTGAACGCCAATACCGTCGCCGACCTGCTCAAGATCGCGCTCGGTGCGCCTTCGAAGGTTTGACGGCGCTGCGCATCGACGGCAGCGGCATCGCGCGCGACCTGCGGGCGCGCTTGGCCGAACGAGCGACCGAGCTCGCGAATGCCGGGCACCGGCCCGGTCTTGCCGTGATCCTTGTCGGCGATGATGCAGCCAGCCAGATCTATGTCCGCAACAAGATCAAGGCCTGCGAGGAAACGGGGATCCGCTCGCTGCTCGAAAAGTACGAAGCGAGCTTCGGCGAAGCCGAGCTGCTCGCCCGCATCGCGGCCTTGAATGCCGATACGAACGTCCATGGCATCCTGGTGCAGATGCCGCTGCCGAAGCACATCGATCCGGGGCGGGTGATCGAAGCGATCTCGGTCACGAAGGACGTCGACGGCTATTCGATCGAAAGCGCCGGCCGGCTCGTCACCGGGCTGCCCGGGTTCAAGCCGTGCACGCCGTGGGGCTGCATGAAGCTCATCGAAAGCACGGGCATCGATCTGCGCGGCAAACACGCCGTCGTCATCGGCCGCAGCAACACCGTCGGAAAGCCGATGGCGCTCATGCTTTTGCAAGCGGATGCGACTGTCACCATCTGCCACAGTCGGACGCCCGATCTCGCCGGGCAGACGCGGGACGCCGACGTAATCGTCGCCGCGGTCGGACGGCGCAATACCCTCACCGCGGCGATGGTCAAGCCCGGCGCCGTCGTCATCGACGTCGGCATGAACCACATACCCGAGGGCGAGCCCAGAGCAGGCAAGCTCTGCGGTGACGTCGACTTCGCCGGCGTCTGCGAAGTCGCTTCGGCGATCACGCCGGTGCCGGGCGGAGTCGGGCCGATGACGATCGCCATGCTGCTCGCCAATACCGTCGAGTCGGCGCAGCGATATGCGCAAGGTGCGCCGCGACTTGTGTGAAGTTGTGATCGTGCGCCGGCTTGTTCGCGAAGCGGCCCTCGGTTAGATTCGCTCCTCGCCCTCGCTTTGCCCGAAACCGCATGACTTCGCATGTCCGCTCCTGCATCCTCGGCCTGCTGCCACGCGCCACGCTGGCGGCGTTGGCGCTGGTTTCGGTAACAGCCAGCCAGGCGCAGTTCAAGGTCATCGGCACCGACGGCAAGGTGACATACACCGATCGCGAGCCCAATACGAACGAAGGCAAGGTGATCCCGCTCGGCGCCCGCGGTGCCGCGGCGCCGGAGTCCGGCCCCGAGCTGCCGTTCGAGTTGCGCCAGGTCGCAATCAAGTATCCGGTCACGCTCTACGTGACGACGAAATCGTGCGAGCCCTGCGTCTCGGCGCGGCAATTGCTGAAGCAGCGCGGCATCCCGTTCAACGAGCGCCTCGTCGTCACTGCGGAGGACAGCGACGCACTGCTGCGGCTGACCGGCGCGCAGGACGCTCCGACGCTGACGATCGGCTCGCAGACCCTCCGTGGCCTTGCCGCCGACGTCTGGAATTCGTACCTCGATGCCGCCGGCTACCCACGCGAATCGCGCCTGCCGGCAACTTATCAGTACCGTCCCGCGACGCCCATCGTCGAGCAGCAGGCGCCGGCGACGACGGCGCGCGCCGATGCGCGCGGCGAGACCCGGCCAGCGGCGCCGGCAGCGCCGCCGGCCGCCCCCACATCGCCCGGCGGCATCAGGTTCTGATCGGTGCGGGTAAGCAGCAGGCGAGCCGCCGAGCCGAAGGTCTCAGGCATCGGCTTGATCCTCGAACAAGCCTCCCGGTAGAAGCGCCTGCGCGCGCTCGTCACTCAGGCTTTCGACGCCACGCAGGCTTCGCGCCACGGCGCGCGTTCGCACCTCGGCATCGTCGATCGTCTTGCTCGCCTCATGCAGCTTCTTTCGTGTGTGCGCGAGCGCGACACCGAACTTGCCGAACTCGGTCTTCACAGCAGCAAGCGTCTCCCACACCTCTGACGTGCGCTTCTCGAGCGCCAACGTGCGGAATCCCATCTGCAGGCTGCTGAGCGTCGCCAGCAAGGTCGTCGGCCCGGTGACCATGACCTTGTATTCGCGCTGCAGGCTTTCGACCAGACCCGGTCGGCGCAAGGCCTCGGCGTAGAGGCCTTCGGTCGGCAGAAACATGATGCCGAAGTCGGTGGTGTGCGGCGGCGCCACGTACTTCTCGCGGATCGCCAGCGCTTCCTTGCGCAGGCGCATCTCGATCGCGCGCGAGAAGGTCTCGACACCGGCCCGGTCGGCCGCTTCCTGCGCCTCGACGAGCCGCTCATAGTCGTCGCGCGGAAACTTGCAGTCGATCGGCAGCCAGAGCGGCGCGCCATCGTCGCGCCGGCCCGGCAGCTTGATCGCGAACTCCACGCGCGCGCCTGTTCCGGGGATGGTTTCGACGTTGGTCGCGTACTGCTCGAGCGTCAACGCCTGCTCCAGCAGCGCCGCCAGCTGGACTTCGCCGAACATGCCCCGGGTCTTCACGTTCGTGAGCACGCGGTTGAGCGAGCCGACGTCGCTGGCGAGCTTTTGCATCTCGCCGATGCCGCGGTGCACCTGTTCGAGCCGCTCGGCGACCTGGCGAAAGCTCTCTCCCAGACGCTGCTCGAGGGTCGCATGCAGCTTTTCGTCGACCGTCGCACGCATCTCCTCGAGCTTTTTCTCGTTGTCCTGCTGGATCGCCGCGAGCTTGCCTTCCACGGCCAGGCGCATTTCCGTCATGCGCTGGTCGTTGGCCTGAACGAGCGCTTGCAATTGACGGCTCAGCGCCTCGGCGAGATCCTTGAGCGAAGTGGCCTGGCGAAGTCCCTGCGCGGCGAGCACCGAGTCGAGCGATTCGCGCGCNNTGCCTGCTGAACGCGTCGATCTGCTCGTTCTGCGTGCGCGCCACGTCGCCCTGCTGCGCGAACAGCGTGCGCTGGAAATCACCCAGGGTCGCGCCGAGCTCCTGACGGGTGCCCTGGGCGCTGCGCGCCACCTCGTCACGCAGCTCGCGCGTCTGCCGTTCGACGCCCGCATCGGCCGGCGCCCGGCGCAACGCGATCCAAAGCGCAATGACGACCAGGACCAAGAGCAGGCCCGTCGTCGACCATTCGAAAACCATGCCCGATTGTCGCAGTGGCCGCTGCGTGTCCGGTCGGTCCTCCGCGGCTCAGGCGCGCCCGACGCCGCGGCCCTTCGTTGCCCAGCGCTCGGCGGCGTCGAATGCAAACTGTACGAGCAACGCCAACGCCGCTGCGGGCAATGCACCGGCGAGCATTACGGTGCTGTCGTTGACCGCCAGGCCTGCGACGATGCGTTCGCCGAAGCCGCCGGCGCCGATGAACGCGGCCATCGTCGCGGTGCCGACATTGATGACGGCGGCGGTCTTGATGCCGGCGAGCAGCGTCGGCGCGGCAAGCGGCAGCTGGATGAAGACGAGCGCCTGGCGCCCGGTCAGGCCAAGCGAGAGCGCCGCCTGCGCCATGTCGCGCGACACGCCCAGCAGCCCGGCATGCGTGTTGCGTACGATCGGCAGCAGCGCATAGAGAACGAGAGCGATGAGCGCCGGAACGACGCCGATGGTGCCGACGATCGCGATGAGAAAAGCGAGCAGCGCGAGCGAAGGCACCGTCTGCAACACGGCCACGGCGCCGAGCAGAACGCCGGCCGTGCCGGGCCAGCGCCACGCGGCAATGCCGATCGGAACACCGATGGCGATGGCGGCGGCGAGCGACGCGAAGACGAGCAGCAGATGCTCGCGGGCCAGGCGCCCGAAGTCGGGCGCGAAGAGTCGGGCCAAGAGGCCGGGCTTGCCGGCGTCGTGCGGCGCCGAGTCGGCGGCAGTGCTCGCCGCGCTGCCGCCGCCGCTCATTCCGCGATTCACGAGGAACCGATGGGCCGTCTCGGCGAAGCTCCGGCCATCGATCTCGACTTCGCCGTTCATCGCGATCATCGCCGCCGCGTCGATCGTGCCGGCGAGCTTGCGCAGCGGCGCGGCGTCGACACCGGCGCGCATCAGCAGCACCGCGTCGTACTTCGGAAAGAAGGCGCGATCATCATCGAGTACACGCAGGTCGAGGCGGCCGAGCTTGGCGTCGGTCGAATAGACGTCGATGACATCGACTTTCCCCGCGGCGACGGCGTCGTAGGCCAGACCGTGGTCGAGGCCGATCGGCGCCGCCGTCATGGCGTAGGCGCGATGCAACGCCGGCCAGCCGTCGGCGCGCTCGAGGAACTCATGCGAAAAGCCGAACGTGAGCCCGCTGCCCTTGGCCGTAGCGAGGTCCGAGATGCGCGCGATGCCGAGGGCCTTGGCCTTCGCCTCGCTCATCGCCAGCGCGTAGGTGTTGTTGAAGCCGAGCGGGATCGCGGCGACAAGACCGCGCGGCGCCAGCCAGCGATTGAGCTCATCGAGCGAAGGATTGCCGTCGCGCTTGAGCAGTTCGCGAACGATCGTGCCGGTGTACTCCGGATAGATGTCGACCGCGCCCGAGGCGAGCGCCTGTTCGAGGATGCCGGTGTTGCCGAGGCCTTGCTTGTGCACGGCCGGGCGACCCGCGGCGAGGAGCGTCTGCGTCACGATCTCGCCGAGGATGTACGACTCCGTGAATCGCTTCGAGCCGACCACGATCGAGCCCCGCTCGTTCGCGAGCGCAGACAATGACAAGCCACTCAGTGCGGCGAGCATCCAGACGACCGCGAAAGCCCGTAGGACGGCTCCTACGCTGGAAACAGCCGCTTGGCGTTTGTGCTGACGGATCACTTCGTCAACACTTCGGCGTTCTCTCTCGCCTGTCGAGCGTGCCCTCGTTTTGCCTTCTGCCGCAGCCCTCACCCATTCGCCGCAACCTTCGCCGCAAGAATCGCCGAAGCCGGTGCAAGAGCGGCTTTGCATGAGTCAGCTCCGCGCCTTCATCGTCGAGGACAGCCCCGTGATCCGGGAAAACCTGGTCGCTACCCTCGAGGAAATGGCGCCCATCGAAGTAGTCGGTACGGCGGAAGACGAGGCCTCCGCGCTCGGCTGGCTGGCCCTGCCGGGCAACCCATGCGATCTGGTCGTCGTCGACATTTTCCTGAAGAGCGGTTCCGGCCTCGGTGTTCTCAAGACGGCGGCGGCTGCGCCCACGCCGCCCAAGCTCGTCGTCCTCAGCAACTATGCGACACCCGACATGCGGCGCAAGTGCCTCGAGCTCGGCGCCGACCGGGTCTTCGACAAGTCAAACGAAATCGATGCGCTGATCCTCTACTGTTGCCACCTCGCCGACGGCGGCACGGGACACGGCGAACTCGACGCCTAAGGCTGCAGTGCGCTTCCCGGCGGGTCGCCTTCTATTGGATGAGCCCGTTCTTGAGGGCGTAGTACGTGAGATCGCTGTTCGACTCGAGCTTCATCTTCTCCATGACGCGAGTCCGATAGGTACTCACCGTCTTGACGCTGAGCGACATGCTGTTCGCCATGTGGCCGATCGTTTCGCCCTTGGCAAGCCGAAGGAAGACCTGGAATTCGCGTTCCGACAGCTGCTCGTGCGCCGGCCGGTCGGCGCTGCCGCCGCCGAGCCCGTCGGCGAGCAGCTCGGCGACGCCGGCGGTAATGTACTTGCGGCCGCGATAGACGGTGCGGATCGCCTTGACGATCTCCTCGGGATCGCATTCCTTGTTGAGGTAGCCGCTCGCCCCTTGGCGCAGCAGCGTCGTCGCGTAGTGTTCTTCGGGAAAGCCGGACAGGATCAGCACCGGCAGGTCCGGCGCACGTGCCTTGATCGCGGCGAGCGCGTCGACGCCGCTCTGGTCGGGCATCGACAGGTCCATCAGGATGACGTCGACATCGCCCTTCCTGACGATGTCGATCGCGTCCCTGCCGTTCGCCGCTTCGGCGACAACTACCAGGTCGACCTGTTCGGAGAAGAACTGCTTCAGGCCCGCGCGTACGATGGCGTGGTCGTCGATGATGGCGATTCTGATCATGGGGCGTGGCGCCTGGCTCGCAAGTGCGGCGAGTGTAGGGTCGGCAGGTGGCAATGAAGCCTTTATCGTACTTCCGGCGCAGCGTGGTTGTCTTTCCGCTTGCCGCGCTGGCGGCGCTGGCGATGTTCGTCATCAACGAAATATCGTACCGAGATGCGACCGCCTCCCTGGATGCGCTCGCCGAGCGTAGCGCCGCTCGCGGCTACCTGAACGACCTGGCGAAGTCGCTGCTCAACGCCGAAACCGGCCAGCGTGGCTACCTGCTCACCTCGCGTGACGACTATCTCACGCCCTACCGTGATGCCCAGGAAGGGTTGCACCGCAGCATCGACTGGCTGAAGAGCCACTACGCAGGAGATCTGGAGAGCAGGGCGCTGGTTGAGAAGCTGATCGAGACGAGCGACGAGAAGATGAGCGAGCTGGCGACGACGATCGAGCTCCACGACAAGGGTGCCGATCAAGCATGGCGCGACCTGCTCATGAGCAACATCGGCAGCGAGAAGATGGACCGCCTCCGCGAGCTGACCGAGCAGCTCCTGGCCAAGGAGTCCACGCTCGTCGACCTGGAGCGAAAGAGCATCTACCAGACGCTCATGCTCAACCGGATCGGCGTCTCGGCGATGGCTGCGATCAGCCTGCTTGCTCTGTTCATGTACCTGAGGCAGACGGTTCTTCTCGAGCAGCAGACGCGCGAGGAAAGCCGTCGCGTCGCCACCGAGCGCGATCGCCTGGAGACGGAAGTGACGGCGCGAACCCTGCAGTTGAAGACGCTTGCGCAGCACCTGCAGACGATCCGCGAAGACGAGCGCAGCCTTCTGGCACGGGAGCTGCACGACGAGCTCGGCGCCCTGCTCACGGCGGCCAAGCTCGACGTCGCACGGCTGAAGTCGCGGCTCGGCGCAGCTTCGCGCGAGGCGCTCGAGCGGCTCGCCCACCTCAACGAAACGCTCAACGGCGGCATCGCGCTGAAGCGCCGCATCATCGAGGACCTGCGGCCCTCGTCGCTCAGCAACCTCGGCCTGGTCGCCGCGCTCGAGATCTTGCTGCGCGAGTTCTCGGCGCGAAGCGAAATCCCGATCGAAGCCACGCTCGAGGGTGTCGAACTGAGCCCGGCCGCGCAGCTCACGGTCTATCGCCTCGTTCAGGAGGCGCTCACGAACATCGCCAAGTACGCCAAGGCGAAGAAGATCACCGTGACGCTCGCGCCGCACGGCGATTCGGCGGTCCGCGTCGCCGTGCACGACGACGGCATCGGTTTCGACGACAGCGTGCCGCGCATCGCAAGGCATGGCCTCATCGGCATGCGCTTTCGCGTCGAGGCCGAGGGCGGTGACATGCGCCTGCAATCGGCGCCGGGCGAGGGCACCTTGATCGAGGCGACGCTGCCGGCATTGCCGGCGATGCCGGTCGACGAAGCCGCTGCGGCGCCCATTGCAGAAGCGCCGGTGCACGAGGAGGCGGCATGAGCAAAAGGGCCCTTCCAGGTGCCGTGTCGGCGAAGTCCTACAACCCTCCGTTTTCTCCCCCGACAGTTCCCCGCGCGCGCAACCTATCGCCGCCGACCACGGTTCGCCGCACACTCACGCTCTTGCACCCTCTTCCGTCCTGCCGGTGTTTGAGTGCCGGCGCCAATCACTAGCCAAGGAAACGTCATGAACACCGTCAGCAGCACCACCAAGCCTCTGGCCCAGCAAAGCCAGGAGATCGCCGACAAGGCGGCGAACAGCGTGCAAAGCGCGATCCGCTCGACCCAGAAGGCAGCCGACGGCGCCCTCGACAGCCTGTCGGCGAAGGTCGACGACATTCACGATCAGACCGCGCCATTGCTAAGCCGAGTCTCGTCGCAGGCCGAGGCTGCCGCGCGCCGCGGCATCGAAGCGGTTCGCGACACGTCGCAGCAATTGCGCGAGAAGGCGCTGCGCGCTTCCGACAGCGCCGTCGGCTACGTCCGGGACGAACCGATCAAGGCGATGCTGATCGCCGCCGCCACGGGCGCCTTGCTGATGGGAATCGTCGCCCTCATGAGTCGCTCGCGCGACTGACCGCGCCCGGCGCCGAGCGCGACCATGATCCATCCACTCCTGCGCCTGATCGCGACGGAGCCGCAAATCCTCGGCGATCACGTCGAGGCGTATGCCGAACTGGTCGGCGACGAAGTCAAAAAGACGAGCAGTGCCTGGGCCACGCGCCTGGGCTTGTATCTCGCTGCGCTCTGCCTGCTCGGTGTCGGCCTCGTGTTCACCGGCGTCGCGCTCATGCTCTGGGCGGCCCTCCCGCCGAGCGGCTTCCAGGCGCCGTGGGTTCTCGTCGCCGTGCCGGCGGTCACCTTCGTCGCGGCGCTCCTCTGCGCGATCCTTGCCAGGCGAAGCCCGATCGAGAACGCGTTCGACAACGTCAAGAAGCAGCTCAGCGCCGACATGGCGATGCTGCGCGAAGTGAGCGCGCCGTGAGCGCGGTCTTGCCGGCAACGGCAGGGCTGGCGGGCGAGTCGGCAGTCGTCGAACGCCCCATCGTCAACACGGCGCCGATATCGGCCGCCGATCGGCTCGCCGCTTCACGGGCCCGGCTTCGCGCCGCATTGATGGATATCGCCCACCCGCCGCCGCGGCCCTCGGTTTTCGACGGCCTTGGCGATCTCAAGACGCAGCTCCTCGGTCGCATCAAGGCATTGCCCGGCGCCGCGCTCATCATCGAGAGCGTCGAAAGCTGGTGGGCGCAACATCCGCTGCATGCAGCGGGCGTCATCGCCGAAGAAGCATCGCGCAGTTTCATCCTCCCGGTCGCACGCAAGAACCCGTATGCGCTGATCCTCGGCTCGCTGGTCGTGGGCGCCCTCTTCACTCTCTCGAAGCCCTGGAAATGGCTGCTCCGCCCGGCGCTCTTCGTCGGCCTGATACCGCAACTCGCAGCGCATGCCCTGCAACGCATGCCGATCGAATCCTGGATGCAGATGCTCGACTCCATCATGCCGGCCAAGCGCGGCGCCAAGGACAGCGCGGACCCGGCATCCGATTTGCCAATGGCTTCCTGACCGATTACCTCCCAACGGCCCCTTGCCGAACAGCCGCCCCGCGCGGCCATCGGCCGGACTCCCCTCCGCGGGGTCTTGAAAACGCGCTTCGGCGCGTTTTTTTTGCGCGTAAGAAAATCGCATGGCTCAAACCTTGCATAGGAAACGTCCTACAGGCGTCACGGCGCCGACCGACAGACGGCGACGCTGGCGGTTCCTACCATCCCCCGAATGTCGCGCACTCGTGAAATGAACTCCCAAGCCTCCGGCCAAGCCGCCATGAACCATTCCGTGCCTTTCTGGGCCACTGCGACGCTCGACGGCGCCGTCGACACGTCGCCGATGGAACTCTCCGCCCTCGGCGCCCATGTCGACCACTGCAACGGCTCGCGCGGTCGCATGTTCGGCCTGCGCTGCGTCGCCGACACCATTCACGGATTCATCGCCCCGCGTTTCGTGACCACCCTGATCGTGATCGGGTTCGTCTTCGGAGTGGCCTCGCTCATCGTCTGAACGACCGATGGCGGCGCCCGAACTGCTGCGGCTGGTGCCTGACGCATCGGCGGCACTGGGCGACATCCTCGATCCCGCCCGCGGTCCGTTGGAGCGGCCCAATCGCTCGGAGATCTTCGGTCCCGAGCGCTTCGCCCAGCACGGTGTCAGCCTCGGCGAAACGCACGCCGCGCGATTCGCGCCCTCGGGCTCGACGGCCTTCTTTCCGCGCCTGCGCGACAACATCCGCATCCTGCGCGAGGCGCACCACTACATCGGCTGGCAGGCAAAGTCCGGCTACGACGTGAGCCCGGCCGCCGAGTGGCTGCTCGACAACTTTCACATCATCGAAGCGCAGCTGCGCGAAATCAACGACGGCCTGCCGCGCCGCTATTTCCGCGACCTGCCGGTGCTGCAGGACGAGCCGCTGGTCGGCTTGCCGCGCATCTACGGCGTCGCCTGGGCCTTCGTCGCGCACACGGATAGCGCCTTCAACGAAGACCTGCTCGTCCGCTTCCTCGAGGCCTACGAGACAACCCGCGAGCTGACGCTCGGCGAGTTGTGGGCCCTGCCGACAACCTTGCGCGTCGTTCTCATCGAGAACCTGCGCCGCCTAGCGGAGCGCGTCGCGGCGAACAAGGCGGCACGCGAGGTCGCCAACCGCTGCTGCGACAGCATCGAAGCGTATCCACCGGCGCGCCTGGATGCCCTTCTCGAGCTGCTCAATCGGCGTGGCGTCGGCGAGCTCTTTCTGGCCCAGGTCGCGCAACGACTGCAGGACCATCGCTCGGCCGCGGAGACGACGGCGCTCGAATGGCTGCAGCGCGTCGCGCCGCACCTGGCCGAGATCCAGACGCGCCTGCCGGCGGCGCAGGCTGCCGACAACCTGAGCGTCGGCAACGCGATCACCTCGCTTCGTTCCATCGGCGACGCCGACTGGTCTGACATCGTCGCCAGGGCGAGCGCGCTGATCCAGCTGATGCTCGGCTCGCCGGCGTTTGCCGCCGAGCGCGACGACACGCGCGACCAGACCTTGCACGCCATCGAGAAGCTGACAAAGAAATGCGGCAAGAGCGAGCGTGTCGTGGCCGAGACACTGCTCGGTCTCATGCATCGCGCCGCGAAGGAGGCGCCCGAAGGCGACGAGTCGAAGGCCGTCGCCGGCTACTGGCTGCACGGCGCCGGCCAGGTTCAGCTGCTGCCGGCGCTCGGGCTGCCCGGCAAGGACGCGCGGCGACGGCTGCGACGGCTGCGCCGCATCACGCTGCCGCTCTACCTCGGCGCGTTCACCGCAGCGACGGCCGGCATCGTCGTCTGGATGCTGTTCCACTACGGCGTCGCGCTGCCGGCGGCCGGAGCGACGCCATGGCGGACGCTTCTTGCCAGCATGCTACTCATCTTCCCCGCTTCCGAGATGGCGGTGGCCGTCATCAACCGGCTGATCAGCGAGTCGTCACGGCCGAGCCGGCTGCCCCGCTTGGCGCTTCTCGCCGGCATCCCGGACGAACACCGGACCATGGTGGTCATTCCGGCGATGCTGACGCGGCCAAGCTCCGGCGCCGGCCTCGCGCATCAGCTGCAGCTGCACTACCTCGCCAATCCGGAAGACGGCGTGCAGTTTGCCCTGCTCTCCGACTGGGCCGACGCCGCGACCGAGCGAACCCCCGACGACCAGGCGTTCCTCGACGCGGCCCGGGACGAGATCGAGCGTCTCAACGCACTCTATCCGGTCGAAGCGGGCCGGCCGCTGCGATTCATCGTCCTGCATCGAGAGCGGCGCTTCGCCGAATCGGAACAACTGTGGATCGGCTGGGAGCGCAAACGCGGCAAGCTCGAGCAGCTGCTGACGATGCTTGCCGAGGGCTCGCCCAGTCCGTTCGTCGACCTCGGGCCGGCGTCGCAGGTCGCGCCCGACGTGCGCTACGTTCTCACGCTGGACAGCGACACGCGCCTGCCGCCGGGAAGACTGCGCGACCTCGTCGGCATCGCCGCGCATCCGCACAACCAGCCGCGCCTCGCGGCCGACCGCAGTCGCGTCGAACGCGGCTACGGCATCCTGCAGCCGCACGTCGCGACACCGCTGCCTTCGCCGCAAGACGTGACGCTCTATCACTGGCTTTTCTCCGGACAGAGCGGCATCGACCCGTACAGCGTCGCCTCGTCCGAGGTCTATCAGGACCTGTTCGGCGAAGGCACCTTCACCGGCAAGGGGCTGCTCCACGTTCATGCGGTTCACGCCGTTCTCGGCGGACGGCTGCCCGAGAACCAGGTGCTCAGCCACGACCTGCTCGAGGGCTCGCTCGTTCGCTGCGCCGCCGTCACCGACGTCACGGTGTTGGAGGACGCGCCTTTCCATGCCGACGTTGCCGCCTCGCGCGTGCACCGCTGGACGCGCGGCGACTGGCAGCTCCTGCCGCTGCTGCTGAACGCCAGGCGCTTCCGGATTCGCGCCGTCAACCGCTGGAAGATGATCGACAACCTNNCTCGTCGCCCTTGCGTTCACCGCGGGGCCGTTGATGGGCGCCGTCGCCGGCTTCGCGCCGAGCCGCGACGAAATCGCCCGCGCCCATTTCTACCGCCAGGGCCTGGCCGACCTGGCGCGGGCGCTGCTGAGCGGCGCCTGGCTGCTCGCCCAACTCCTGCAGCTCGCACTGATGGCCGCCGACGGGATCGTCCGTGCGCTCTGGCGCACCTTCGTCAGCCGGCGCCATCTCCTCGAATGGACGACCGCGGCCGCCGCGCAGGCGTCGGCGACGACGCGGCTCGCGTCGCTCGTGCGCAAGCACTGGGGCGTGCCTTTCGCGGCGCTGGTCTTGTGGCTGCTGCTCATTGCCGCGGACACGCCGCATGCGGTGCTCGGCACCTTGCTCTGCATCGTCTGGGCGCTGTCGCCGGCATGGACGTGGTGGGTGAGCCGGCCGCGGTCGCTGCGTCGAGCCGACGCGCTGTCGCCGGCCGATCACGCTTTCTTCGCCGGCGTCGCGCGTGACACCTGGCGCCTGTTCGAGCGCTGCATCGCCGCGAGCGAGAACGACCTGCCGCCCGACAACCTGCAGACCGCGCCGCATGACATGGTGGCGCATCGCACGTCGCCGACCAACATCGGCCTCTACCTGCTCGCGACGGCGTGCGCGCGCGAGTTCGGCTGGATCGGCCGCGACGACATGATCGAGCGCCTCGAAGCGACGCTCGCGACGCTCGCGAACATGCAGCGGCATCGCGGTCACTTCCTCAACTGGTACGACACGACGACCACGGCGCCGCTGCTGCCGCTCTACGTCTCCACCGTCGATAGCGGCAACCTCTGCGTCCACCTTCTCGCGGTGGCGCAGGCCTGCCTCGAAGCGGCGGCATCGCCGAATGACGATGTTGCGCTGCGCCGCGGCCTCGCGGCATCGAAGTCGCGCATCGACGAACTACGCGCCGCGGACGAGCCGCCGCCGCTGGCCGCGGCGGTCTCGTCGCTCGTCGGTGCGAACGATGTGCTGGTCGACATGGCGTCGGACCCCGATCGCTTCCGGCAGCGCCTCGACGCGGCAGCCTCAGCGCTGGACGCCGGCTTGCCGCCGCTCGACGTCGGGACGTCCGCCTCGCCCGCGCATCACCTGGCCTGGGCGGCGCAAGACCACCTCGCGACCTTGCGTTCGGCGCTGCGCGATCTCGAACCGGTCGGCGACACGGTGGCGCGGCTCAGGTCGATCGTGGCGAGCTGCCAACGGCTCGCCCGCGAGCCCGACTTCGGGTTCCTTTTCCACCAGAAGCGTCGCCTCTTCCATATCGGCTTTCGCGTCGCCGAGCATCAGCTCGACGCCGGCTTCTACGATCTGCTCGCGTCCGAGTCGCGCTCGACAGGGCTCTGGGCGATCGCCAAGGGCGACGTTCCCGCCGCCCACTGGGCGGCCCTCGGCCGGCCGTTCTATGCCGTCGGTGCGCTCGCCGGGCTGCGATCCTGGTCGGGCTCGATGTTCGAATACCTGATGCCGACGCTCGTTCTCGACGAGCCGCACGGCAGCGTGCTGCACAGCGCGGCGCAGGCGGCGGTGCTCGAGCAGATCGCCTTCGCTCATGAGCATCACGTGCCCTGGGGCATCTCCGAATCGGCATACGCCGGCAGCGACCACACGCTCGCCTACCAGTACGCGCCGCAGGGTGTGCCGAAGCTGGCCTTGCGTCGCACGCCGGCCGACGAGCTCGTCATCGCGCCGTATGCGACGGCGCTGGCGGCGCAGGTCGCGCCGCACCGCGCCGCCTCGAACCTGCGCCGCTTCGAGCAGGCGCGCGCGCGCCTGCCCTACGGCTTCATCGAGGCGCTCGACTACACGCCGGCGCGCCAGTCGGGGCACGAAGGCGTGGCCCGCGTCTACACGTTCATGGCTCACCACCAGGGCATGAGCATCGTCGCCTTCGCCAACGTCCTGCTCGATCGAACGCCGCGCCGCTGGGGCATGAGCGACCCGCGCATCGAGGCCGTCTCTTCGCTGCTTCACGAGCGCGCACCGCGCGAGGTGCCGGTGATGCACGAAGCGCCGGCGCGCCCGGCGCCGGGAACCCTGTCCAGGCGCGGCCCGGGTATGTTGCGCGAGGTTCTTCCCGGCATGGCGGCGATCGAGCCCACGCATCTGCTCTCGAACGGCCGCTACGCCGTCGCCCTGCGCGCCAACGGCGCCGGGACGAGCCGCTGGGGCGCGCTGGATGTCTCGCGCTCGCGCGACGACGCGCTACGCGACGCCTACGGCACGTTCTTCCACATGCGCTGGGACCGCCAGCCCCGGCCGGTCTCGCTGACGCAGCATCCGGCGCCGGACCGAGCCGCGCACTATCAGAGCAGCTTTCACGTCGACCGCGTGCTGTTCAGCGCCTCGTGGTCCGAAGTTCAGGCGACGACGACGGTCTGGGTCAGCCCCGAAGACGACATCGAGTTCCGCCGCGTCGAGCTGCGCAACCTCGGCGACCGCCCGCTCGACATCGAGCTGATGTCGGCGTTCGAGGTTACCCTGTGCGACGCCCGTGCCGACGAGTCGCATCCAGCCCTCCAGAACCTCTTCGTCAGCGCCGAATGGCAGGCCCAGCACCAGGCCTTGGTGTTCGAGCGCAAGCCTCGTCTGGCCACCGAGAAGAGCGTGCTCGCGGCGCATTTCATCGCCCACGCGGAGCCGCTTCCCACGGGCGTTCGCGTCCAGGTCGACCGGCGCCGATGGCTCGGCCGCAACCGCGGTTCGAGCCATCCTCTCGCTTCGTTCGACGATCCGCCCGAGGCAGCGGTCGGCAGCGAAGTGGCCGCCCTCGACACCGGTCTCGACCCGGTCTCGGCGTTCGCCGTGCGCCTGCAGATCGCGCCGCGGGCCAAGGCGCGCATCACCTTCTGCACCGCGGCCGCCGACAACCGTACGACCCTGAACGCCGTGATCGACAAGTATCGCCAGCCGAGCCACGTCGAGCGTGCATCGATGATGTCGGCGACGCTGGCCGGCATCCGCATCCGGGAGACGCGGATCAGCGCCGAGACCCATGCGGCGATCCAGACCCTCACCACCAAGCTCGCCCTGACGCTGACGCGCACGCACGCCCGTCGCGCTGAGGCCGCCGACGTGTGCGACCGGCGCCTGCTCTGGCGCTTCGGCATTTCTGGCGACCGGCCGATCGTTCTCGTCTCGGCCGGCGTCGCGCAAGGCCTGGGGCTGCTGCGAACGATGGCGCAAGCCCTGCGCATCTGGTCGTGGGGCGGCATCAGCTGCGACTTGGTCGTCGTCAATCACGAGCCGGCGTCCTACCTGATGGCGCTCCACCGGGAGATCGTGACCCTCAAGGAGGCGCACCTTGCCGCGCACAACGCCGAGCCCGGCGCCGCCGAGACCGCATTCCATATCCTCCAGGCGAGCGACCTGCACGCCGACGAGACGGCGACGCTGCGCGCGCTCGCCCGCGTTCGGCTCAACGCCGACGGGCGCCCGCTCGCCCGTCACGTGCAGGACCTGATCGAAGCGCACGACGCCGGGCTCGAGGAACGCCAAGCCGTATCGACGACGGCGCTCGCTCCCGAGATGGGCGCGGAAATCGTGCCGCGGCGGCCCACGGGTGACTTCGCGCAGACGAGCGGCGAGTTCCGTTTCGACGTGACGGCGCTGATGCGCCCGGCGCGGCCGTGGATCAACGTCCTCGCCAATGCTGAGTTCGGGACCCAGCTGAGCGAAGCCGGCGGCGGCTACAGCTGGGCGCTGAACAGCCGGCTCAACATGCTGACGCCGTGGTCGAACGATCCGGTGAGCGATCCGCCCGGCGAATGGCTGCTCCTGCAGGACACGCGAACCCTGCAGGCCTGGAGCGTCGCGCCCGGTGCCGCGGGCGATGCCGGGTCCGAATACCGCGTCTCGCACGGCCAGGGCTACAGCGTCATCAGCCATCGTCGCGGCGCCCTCGACGTCAGCGTCGCCTGGTGCGTCGACGCCGAGACCTCGATCAAGCAGGTGCGCGTGCGCCTCGTCAATCGCGGCCACAGGACCCTGCAGCTGCGCATCATCGGCATCGCCGAATGGATCCTGGGCGCCAATCGCGCCGATCGCGGCACCACGCACACGAAGATGGCGAGCCACCCTGCCGCGCCGGGGGCCGACGCGAGCGCCGGCCCCCGGCCCGGCGAAGCGGCCGAGCCCGAGCGACGCATGACCACGCTCTTTTGCACGCAGCGCGATCGATCCGGTGGCTTCGGCGGCGGCACCGCGTTCTTCGGCCTCGCCGGCGACAGCGAAGAGATGATCGACTGGACTTGCGACCGCCGCGAATCGTTCGACGCGCGCGGCCGCCTTGTCGTTCCGGATCAATACGGGCAGGCGAGCGGCGCCGGCCTCGACCCCTGCGCCGCCATCGCGACGCGACTGCAGCTGCGCGCCGGCGATTTGGTCGATCGCGTCTTCCTGCTCGGCTGGTCGGCGAGCCCGCAAGGCGCGCAGGTGCTCGCCGAAAGCGCCGCCATGGTCCCTGCGCTCAAGCGCATGCAACACGTGCGCAGCCGCTGGGACGAGTTGCTCGGCGGCGCCGTCGTGCGCACGCCCGACCCGCTCTTCGATGCGATGGTCAACCGCTGGCTGCTCTACCAGACCATCGCCTGCCGGCTGTGGGCGAAGGCCGGCTTCTACCAGGCCGGCGGCGCCTATGGGTATCGCGACCAGCTGCAGGACTCGATGGCGCTCGCCTGGTCCGCACCGCACATGTTGCGCAAGCAGATTGTCCTTTCGGCCTCGCGCCAGTTCCCCGAAGGCGACGTGCAGCACTGGTGGCATGCGCCGACCGGCGCCGGCGTGCGAACGCACTTCTCCGACGATCTGCTCTGGCTGCCGCACGCCGCCCTGCACTACCTGCAATCGACCGGCGACGCGACGCTGCTCGACGAGAGCGTGACCTTCCTCGAGGGCATCCCGGTGCCGCCGGGCGCCGAAGACGCCTACTACGCGCCGGACGTCGGCGCCGACGCGGCGCCGCTGTACGAGCACTGCGCACGCGCCATCGATCGCAGCCTCGGCGTCGGCGTGCACGGCCTGCCGCTCATGGGCACGGGCGACTGGAACGACGCCATGAATCGCGTCGGCCACGAAGGCCGCGGCGAATCGGTCTGGCTCGCCTGGTTTCTCTGCGACATCGTCGCCCGCTTCACGCCGCTGGCCGAGCAGCGCGGCGAGACGGACCGCGCGGTCCGCTGGGGCGAAGCGATGCGCGGCTGGCGAACCGCCTTGCAGCGCGAAGGCTGGGATGGCGAGTGGTATCGCCGCGCCTTCTTCGACGACGGCTCGCCGCTCGGCTCGAGCGCCAACGAGGAGTGCCGCATCGACCTCATCGCCCAGGCCTGGGCCGTGCTCTCACATGCCGCGCCCGAGCCGTACGCCCGCCGCGCGATGCAAGCGCTCGACAGCCATCTCGTCGACCGCGAGGCCGGCCTCATCAAGCTTCTCGATCCGCCGCTTCGATTCGAACAGCCGAGCGCGGGCTACATCGAGGCCTATCCGCGCGGGGTACGCGAAAACGGCGGCCAGTATTCGCACGCCGGCGTCTGGGCGCTGATGGCCCAGGCCGACCGCGGCGATGCCGAGGCCGCCTATCGATACTTCAGCTACCTCAGCCCCGCGCACCGCTCGCGCCACCCGACGCGCGGGCCGGCCTACGAGATCGAGCCCTATGTCATGGCCGGCGATGTCTACAGCGCGCCGCCCTACGTCGGCCGCGGCGGCTGGAGCTGGTACACCGGCTCGGCGGCGTGGATGCAGCGCGCCGCCATCGAATCGATGTTCGGCTTCGCGCAGCGTGGCGACGAACTCTCGTTCACGCCGCGCCTGCCCGGCGCCTGGAACGATGCCGAGATCGTGCTCACGCGCGATGGCAAGAAGCTTCGCGTTCTTTTCGCGCGGCCGAGCGGCGCGCACCCAGCCGAGCAGGCCGCTGCCTATTCGGCGATGCTGCTGCAGTCCGGCGAGCGCCTGTGCTGGTCGACGCTTGGCCCCGGTGCCTGCTATCTCGTTGTTCTCGACGCGGCGCAGCGCGAAACGGACGAGGCGGCGACGGCCCTAGGGCCTGCTAACGCTACGGGAGCGCGAACTCTCCCGTAGCGTTAACAGGCCGTAGCGCAACCAGACTGAGGCCGTCTTCCGTCGGCCCGTTCCGGCCCTCTCCTACAGCCGCACACGCGACGCTCCGATGCAGGACGCGAATGGCGCTGCCTACAGTATCGGCATCGACGGCGGCTTTCGCACTTCTTGCGAAAGCGCCCGCGCAGGGAGAAACGACATGCTCAAGTGGGCCATCTTTTTCGCGATCGTCGCGCTCGTCGCCGGCCTGTTCGGCTTCACTGGCGTCGCCGCGGGCGCGGCCGGCATCGCGAAGATTCTCTTCATCGTCTTCCTCGTCCTGTTCGTCGCCGTTCTGCTCTTCGCGCTGCTCGGTGCGAAGGCGATTTCCAACCGATGACAAGGAGAACAAGCATGAAGACCGGAAAGACTCCCAGCACCGGCCAGACGCGCCTGCGTCTCGACGAGACTGCTCTCGAGGCGGCCAAGCGCAGCCTCGAGGATGGCGCCGTCACTCCGAGTTACGGGCCGTGGCGCGAGGACATCATCCAGCTCCTCAACGATGCGCTGGCCACCGAGATCGTCTGCACGCTGCGCTACAAGCGCCACCACTTCACCGCCAAGGGCCTCGCCTCGCCGAAGATCGCCGAGGAGTTTCTCGTCCATGCGAACGAGGAAACGGCGCACGCCGACATGATCGCCGAGCGCATCGTCCAGCTCGGCGGCGAGCCCGACTTCGCACCGGCGACGCTAACCGAGCGCAGCCATGCCGACTACGACGGCTCGCTCGAGTTGCAGGCCATGATCCGCGCGAACCTCGTCGCCGAGCGCGTCGCCATCGAGGCCTACAGCCAGATGATCGCGCTCATCGGCGACAAGGACTCGACGACGCGCCGCATCCTCGAATCGATCCTCGCCCAGGAACAGGAACACGCCGACGAGCTGAGCGACTGGCTCACCGAGTAGCGACCAGTGACACGGCTGCGAGGCCGTGTGCAAGCCTTCCCCCTGACGGTCAGCGCGGATCGGATCGCGGGCATTCGATCGGGCTGCCGCGCTGCAGGGCGACGAGGCTGTCGCCGATGCCGTCGGCAAGGCGAACAACGGCGCGTCGGTGCGCCGCCGCGAGTGCCGGGATTCCGGGCGCGGCCGGCTCGCGAACGAGCCATTGGCAGCGCCAAGGCAGAGCGCCCGGCGTGCCGGAACGCAAGGTCCACGACCCTTCGATTCGCGCTTCGCGACCGGGGATCGAATCGAAGCGGCGCACCTCGACGCCGACGCGCACGGGCGGCGCCGCGCCGGCCGCAAGGGCGCGCACCTCGACGACGCCGGTGTGGGCGACGAGCTCCTCGAGCAGTGCCTGGCGGAATTCGTCGCGCAGCGGGCTGGCCCAGCGCTCCTGCTCGAGCGCAAGGAGCGAATCGTCGGGCAGGAGAACGAGCCACTGCGGCTGATCGACTCGTGCCGGCAGACGAATCGGCTCAAGCACGATCGCCATCGGCGCGCCAGCGACGGCGGCTACGCTGCGCGGCGCCAGCTCGGCCGGCATCAGCGTCTGCAGATGCACCGCCAGCCCTGCCGATGCGCACGCGCCGAGCGCAAGGACGGCGGCCATCGTGACAGGCGATGCGACGGCGAGGAACGGGCGAATGCGTCGGCGCATGGCGGCTGCCACCTTCAGCGTTGTGGCAGCGCCGGATCCGCCGGCTTGCCGCGCAGGATCGACTCGGGATGCTGCTGGAGATAGTCCGAAAGCACGCGCAGCGACCGCGATGCGCGCTGCAGCTCGAGCAAGGTCTCTTCTAGGTTGTGCTGCACCGGCGCGTTCGGATCCGTGACGTTGCGGTCGAGGCTGTCGAGCGAGGCCTGCGCCTTCGCAAGCGTCTGCTGCACCTCGACCAGCGTCTTCTGCGCCTCGGGCGTCAGTTGCCGAATGGTCGCGCTCGCACCGGCAAGCGTCGTGCGCAGGTCCTTGCCGATCTCGTCGAACGGGATCTTGCTGATCTTCTCGACGATCTCGGCGATCTGCGGCTGCACTTCGCTCAGCGTCCCCGGAACGGTCGGCAGGGCCATCGATCCGTCAGCATCTATCGCCACGCGCACCGGCTGCTTGCCGACGAAATCGAGCGCGACATAGAGCTGGCCGGTCAGCAGGTTGCCGCTTCGAATCTGGGCGCGCACGCCGTTGGCGACGAGCTGCTGCAGGACGACCGCGTCGTCCGGCCGGCCGTTCGCCGGCCCGGCCGCCTTCAGCAACGCGTTGCGCAGCGGGCCGAGGCGAAGCGGATGGATTTCGGCCAGGACTTCGACCGGAAAGCGCTTGTGCGGGCCGTCGTACTGCAGCGCGATCGAGGTGACATGGCCGATCTCGATGCCGAGCAGATCGACCACGGCGCCTTCGTTCAGGCCGCGCACGGACTGATCGAACACCATCCGCACGCGCACCGGTGGCCCGTCCGGCGGGGCCAGCGCCGAACGGCGGTCGCTGTAGAGCGTGAAGACCGAGTCGGCGGGCGCCGGCAGCGCCACGCCGAGGCCGGGCATGCTCTCGAAGGCGAGGCCGCCGGATAGCACCGAGGCCAGCGTCTGCGTGTTGAGGGTGAGGCCGCTCGCGTTGACCGTGAGATCGATGCCGCTGGCGTTCCAGAACCGCGTGGCCGTCGTCACGAGCTTCTGGTACGGCGCCTCGACGAAGATCTTGAGCAAAAGCTCGTCGCGATCGGGATCGAGCGTGTAGGCGACGACGCGGCCGACGCCGGCTCGGCGATGGAAGACGGGCGAGCCGACTTCGAGCGAGCCGAGATCCTCGGAGCGCAGGACGAAGATCGAGCCGGGCTCGCCGCGCAAGACCAGCGGCGGCGCCTCGAGGCCTTTGAACTCGCTCTGCGAACGCTTCGATACGCCGGCGTCGGCGCCGATGTAGGAACCGGACAGCAGTGTGCCCAGCCCGCTCACGCCGCCGATGCCGATATGCGGGCGAACGACCCAGAAGGTCGTGTCCTCGACCGCGATGCCGGAGGCCGAGTGGTCGAGCTGGACGCCGACGACGACGCGCTTCTTGGCGCCACGCAGCGAGATCGACACGACCTTGCCGATGACGACCTCCTTGTAGCGGACATCGGTCTTGCCGGCTTCGACGCCCTCTGCCGAAGCGAACTCGATCTCGATCCTCGGCCCGACGAGAAAGACGGTGCGAAAAAGAAGCGAGGCACCGATCGCGATCGCCACCGCGGGAAGCAGCCAGACGAGCGAGACGTTCCAGCGCCGCACCGGCGTGACGCTCGGCTGCGGCAGCTCCGCCTCCGCCGAGGGTGGCCGAGCGCCGGGTAGCGGCGATTCAGTCGGTTCGTCGGCCATCTTTCCAGATCAGTCTGGGATCGAAGCTGTGCGTCCCGAGCATCGTCAGCACGACGACGGCGGCGAATGAAAGCAGCCCCGGCCCCGGACGCACGCTGGCCAGCGGCCCGAAGCGGATCGTCGCGGCGAGCAGAACGACGACGTAGACATCGAGCATCGACCAATGGCCGACCGCTTCGATGAGGCGATAGAGCTTGGCACGTTCGAGGCGACGCCAGCCGGGTGCGAGCTGCACGGTCCAGGCGAGGAGCGCAAGGACGCAGATCTTCAGCACCGGCACGGCGATGCTGGCGATGAAGACGATCGCCGCCAGCCCCCACGAGCCGTCGACCCACAGCTCGCGGATGCCGCCGAGCAGGGTATGTTCCTCGCGATCAGGCGCCGAGACGGTGATCATGACCGGCAGGGCGTTGGCCGGAACGTAGAGCACCGCAGCGGCGATGACGCAGGCCCAGGTGCGCTGCACGCTCATCGGCTTGGTCTCGCGCAGGACGTGGCCGCAGCGCGGGCAGTGCTGGACGAGCTCGCCCGATGCGTCGCCCGCGAGCACATTGGCCGAGACGAGGCCGCAGCTCTCGCAGCCGAGGACGCGCGGCGCGCCGGCGCGGGCTTCCGCGGCGCTCATCGCACCTGCCACCACAGGTGCTTGGTCCCGGCCGATTCGATCGCGGCGAACAGCAAGGTGACGGCACCGAGTGCGAACAGCCCCGGCCCCGGCGCCGCATCCGCGAGGCCGGACAGGCGCACGAGCGAAAGCAAGACGCCGATCGTGAAGACCTCGACCATGTTCCAGCGGCTCGCGTGATGCAGGGCGCGGACGCAGATCGCGAAACCATGCGGGACGCGGCCGGCGGCCAGCGGGACGAGGATGTAGAGCCGAAGGGCGATGAAGAGCGCGGGCGCCACCAGCGCCGTGATCGCCGCGACCGCGGCAATGATTTCCTGCCCCTCGCCCCAGGTCGCGATGATCGCCTGCGGCAAGGTCGCCGAGTGGGAAGCGCCGCGCAGCCTGAGCGAGAGGACGTCGGTGCTGATGCCGATGCCGAAGGCGACGGCGGCGGTCACGGTCAAGGCGAGAACGGTCGGCAGCTGAAGGCGATGGCTGCGCCCGAGCACGGCCTCGCAACGCACGCATCGGGCCACAACGCCTCGCCCGAGCGAACGCCAGCGGTGCGCCATCCCGCACTGCTCGCAGACGACCAGGGAGTCTTCCTCACGGCTCATAAACGCGCTCCCACCGCGCCGCGCGGCTTGGCGCGATTATCGCGGTGCCCGGGGGCCGGCAAACGCAAGCAGGGAGCGGCCGGCTCAGTCGCTCGCGCCGACAAGCGACACGCCGCGCGTCGCGAAGTTGCGCGGCTGCACGGCCCAACGCGCCGCTGCCACCCGCAGGGCGACGGCCTCGGCCTCGGCGCGGCGCTCGGTGGCATGCGCCACTGCGCCGGCGACGACCGCATGGAACACGATAAGCAAGACGAGAGCGGCGATGGCGGCTCCGGCGAAGGCGCTCAGGCGAACGACCGGGTGAGCGGCGAACGCGTTCATGCGCCCACCGGTCCGCTGCGGCCTATTGCCGTCGACCTGCGCTCCTTCCCGCTCCGGCGTTCGGCCGCGCCGCGGCTTCGCTTGCTGCCCGGCACCTTCGCCGCCTTGCGCGGTACCACCGGACGAGGCTCGATCAAGGTCTGGTCCGGGGAAGAGTTGAAGAACCAGCGGACGAAACGATCGATCCGATCGGTCAAGGTTGCCATGCGAGCCTCCTGTCGAGAAGCGTACGCATAACGCCGGGCCGGGTGAGCCAGTGGAGCCCGCTCCGTCTCGTCGGACGTTGCCTACTTCCGGTGGCAGCCGCAGCGACGCGACGCTTTCCTACAGCCTGCATCGCCAAAGTCGGATGCGCGCCAGGGCCTCGCCGTGAGAGGCTTTGCCCGCGGCACTTCGACGCCGCGGGAGTTTTCAGATGCTCATCCGAATCGGCTTCGACATCGAGCTGTCCGTGGCAACGCCGATGGCGCTCATCTACCTGCTGCGGGTCCATCCATCGCGCCGCGACGACCTCGTCATGCCCGAGGATCTTCGCGTCAGCGGCGGCCTGGTGCCAGAAGAATACGTCGACAGCTACGGCAATCACTGCGGTCGCGTCAACGTGCCGCTCGGCATGGACACGGTGCGGCTCACCAACGAGGCGCAGATCCGCGATTCGGGCCAGCTCGACGAGGTCGACGTCGACGCGCGCCAGCGCGACCCGACCGAGCTGCCGCTGGCGACGCTGCAGTTCCTGCTGCCGAGCCGCTACTGCGAGGTCGACAGCGAGCTGCTTGCCTTCGCCTGGAGCCGCTTCGGCACCACGCCGCCGGGCTGGGCACGGGTGCAAGCGATCTGCGATTTCGTGCATCGGCACCTGACGTTCAACTACCAGACCGCGCGGCCGACGCGCACCGCGCTCGACGCCTATCGCGAACGCCAGGGCGTCTGCCGCGACTTCACGCACCTGGCGATCACGCTGTGCCGCTGCATGAACCTGCCGGCGCGCTACACGACCGNNCGACATCGGCGTGCCGGCCGTGCCCGAGCCGATGGACTTCAGCGCCTGGTTCGAAGTCTTCCTCGGTGACCGCTGGTACACCTTCGATGCGCGGCACAACTGCCGCCGCATCGGCCGCATCGTCGTGGCCCGCGGCCGCGACGCTGGCGACGTGCCGATCACGATGTGCTTCGGCACGAGCTCGCTCCGAAAGTTCGCAGTCGTGACCGAAGAGATCCCGCCACAGCGCGAGTGTCTCGCCGCCTGACGGTGGACCGCGCTTTTTCCAACCCTCAAGGAGAAACGAGATGAGCACCCCGAAAAAGGACCGAGTTCAGGGCGAAGGCGACTACGACGCCGCACGCCGCTACGACAAGGCGAGCGAAGAGTTCGCGAAATCGGGCCAGGTCGATCGCGCTGGCCACGATGCGGCGCCCGAGTCCGCGCAGCAGGCCGATGAGATGCGAAAAGCCGAAAACATTGGCAAGTCGCATTCGAAAGGCGAAGGCTCGCTCGACAGCAGGAAGCGCAAGGCGTAGCCGCGGCCTCACCGCAGCGCGCTCGCCGCCTTGGCGAGCGCCGCCGGCGGCACGTGGAGCGTCTTCGGCGTCAACGTCGCCCGCGCAATGACGCCGCTCGTCTTCACGAGGCGCGCACATTCGGCGTCCGCATTCCTGGCCGCCGTGCGAGAGCCAGGGTCGACGAATGGAATGATTGCGGCCAACGGGTTCAGGAGCGCAAGCAATGCGGCGGCGCCGGCCTTGCCGGCGAGCTTGCCCAATTCCAGCGAGACCGCCGGCTTGCCGAGCACGCCGCGCACATGGATGGGCGTGCGCAGGGTCAGCGGGCTGAAATCCTTGGGCGAGACGACGGCGCGCAGATCGAGCGCTTCGGTCTTCAGCGATACCGAGCCGTCGATCCAGACCGTCGAATCCCTGGTGTTCATGACGAAGACCCTGGGCTGGGCGACGCCCTTGACGACATCGAGGTCGACGACGTTGCACAGGACGGGCAAGGCATCGTCGCCCTTCACGAGCATGCCGAGGGCCTGGGCGATGTCGAGGCCTGCGACTTCGATCGCGACGTGCGAGATCGCCGCATCGCGAAGGTGGGCGCGAATGTCGCCGTCGAGGCTGCCGAGGATCTCGGCCGTCGAGCGCCCTTCGCCCTTGACCTTGAGCAGCGCGTCGAGTTTGCCGGAAAGATACGGCGGCGCGTCGCCCTTGCGCTTCAGGCGCAGCCACCGGGCCAGGTCGACGCCCAGAGCCCGCATGTCGGCCGTCCACAAGGCCTGCGTGCCGCGTCCGTCGAGCTGCAGGTAGCCGACCAGGCGGCCTTCGGCGGTATTGCCTTCGAAATCGGCGATCGTCAGCACGCCGTCGGCGAGCAGGATGTGCGCCCGGACGGGCCGCAGCGGCTCGATGAGGGTCGTTCCCGGATCGAACATCGAGATCTCGACGACCACGTTGGCGTCCATCGCGCGCAGCGAGGGAAGATCGAAGCGCCTGTCGGGAATGACGCGATCGTCGCCAGCAGAAGAAGGCTCGCCGTCGACCGGGGTGCCGACGGCCGGGCCGAGATCGGCGAGGACGAGTCGCGCGCCGCCGATTCGGCCCGAGAGCAGCGGCACCTTCGGCCGCTTGTCGTAGGTGAAGGCGCCGGTCAGGCGGCTGCTGCCGATCGCAGCGGAATCGATGACGGCATTCCAGACTTTGCCGTCCTTGGCGAGCGAGCCGCTCGTCTTGAACGCAGGCGTCGTCGGCAGCGTGATGCCGAGCAGATCGCCGACGGCAGCCAGCGACGGCCCGGCCAGGGTGAACCGGCCCTCGAGGCCAGCGAAGTGCAGCGGGTCCGTCGTGCTGCCTTCGAAGGAGAGATCGGCGCGGCCGATCGAAGCCAGCAGCTTCAGCGGCTGCGCCCGCGCTGGCTTGCCGGCGACGAACAGGCCGAGAACCCCGGTGGTCCGGAGGTCGATGCGCACGGGCAGTTGCCGATACCGGCCGACGGCCTTGAGTCTCAGGCCGCCTTCACCGGGTGCGAGGACGACGGTCTCGGCGATCAGCGACGACGCCGCGGCGGGTCGGCCGGCGCGAACGACGATCCCTTCGTTGCCCGGGCGCGCCGAATCGCTGGCCGCCGACGCGCCCGACACGACGGCAGCCGCAGCGTTGCCGTCGCTCAGTGCGAATCGCGCGTCGATGCCCGTCGGCAAGATCGCATCGTTGTAGGCGACATGACCTCTGTCGACGCGCAGGCGGCCGAAGGTCGGAAACGCGGCCGGCTTCTCGTTAGTGTCGGGCGTCGATTTCCTGCCGAACTGCCACGAGGCTCGGCCGTCGGCGCGTCGCTCGAGCGAGGCGTCGAGATCACCGGCTTCGAGATCCTTCACATGCAGCGGACCGCCGCTCCAGGCTCGCCACAAATCGAGGTAGCCGAGTTTCAGATGCACGTCATGGGCCAGCAGCATGTGCGGCGACGAGCTCCACGCCGGCGGGCCGATCTCCATCGACGGGGCCGTGACGCGAACGCTGCCGATGAGGCCGATGCGAACGGCGCCATCCGATCCTGTATCGCCGTCGAAGATGACGCGACGATCGAGCGTCCTGGCCAGCCACTGCTGCACCGGCGAGACGAGAAACGGCCAGCCTGCCGCTTCGCAAGCACCGACGGCGATCAGCGCCATGGCGATCAGCGCCAGCATCGCGAACGGCCAGCGGACGCCGGCTCGCCACGCGGCGAGCGGGTGCCTCATCGAAGCGCCGCCGTGCCCGCGCTGGCCGATGGCATGGGGCCGGTGCGCGCGAACCAGAGCGCGCCGTCGCGATCCATCTCGTGCCACTCCATCAGGCGCGCGAGCTCGACGATCGGATGCGGTTCGGGTTTCATGCGGAGTGCCTGCGGCGCACCCGATTCTGTTCGCCGCCCCTCGCCTCGCCTATCGGCCCCGGACTCCGGGCGCTGTCGGTACGTTCCTACACTTTGCGCGCCAGCACCTCCGGGTTGAGCGGCGTCGGCGGCGGCTTCGCACCGGGGCGAGCGTCGAGCGCGGCGATCAGGTTGTCGGCGGCGAGCTGCGCCATCGCCTTGCGCGTCGGTAGGCTGGCGCTGGCGATGTGCGGCGTCAGCACGACGTTCGGCAAGGTGAGCAGGTCGGGATAGACAGCCGGTTCGCCCTCGAACACGTCGAGGCCGGCCGCGGCGATCGTTCCTTCGCGCAAGGCACGGGCGAGCGCCGCATCGTCGACGATGCCGCCGCGGGCAATGTTGGTGAGCGTCGCGGCCGCCTTCATGCGCCGCAGCTCGGCGGCGCCGACGAGGTGATGCGATTCGGCGCTGTAGGGAACGACGATGACGAGGTGATCGGACTCGGCGAGCAACGCCTCCTTGCTCACGTAGCGCGCGCCGAGCTCGGCCTCGACCGCGGCATCGAGACGCGAGCGGTTGTGATACAGGACAGGCATGGCGAAGCCGCGGGCGCCGCGCCGCGCGATCGCCTGGCCGATGCGGCCCATGCCGAGGACGCCGAGCGTCGCGCCGTGCACGTCGGCGCCGGCGAACAGATCGACGCTCCATTTCGTCCACTCGCCACGCCGCAGGAAATGCTCGCTCTCGCTGATGCGGCGCGCCGCCGCCATCATCAGGGCGAAGCCGAAATCGGCCGTCGTCTCGGTCAGCACGTCGGGCGCATTCGAGACGAGCACGCCGCGCGCCGTGCAGGCCGCCACGTCGATGTTGTTGTAGCCGACGGCCATGCTGCAGACGGCACGCAGCGTCGGGCAGGCGTCGAGCAGGCCCGAGTCGACCGGCTGCGTGCCGGTGACGAAGACGCCGGCCTTTCCTTGCAGGTGCGCGATCAGCTCGTCGCGGCTCCAGACGACGTCGGCGTCGTTGCCTTCGACCTCGAAGTGCTCGCGCAGCCGCTCCAGCACTTCGGGGAAGACGCGGCGACAGACGAGGATGGCGGGTTTCATGACACTCATTCGATGAATCGTGCGAATTCCGAAACAGGCTGGCGTTCCGTGACGAGGCTGTTCTCGATCGCGTCCGGATCGGCATGGCCGAGCGACATGCCGCAGACGAGCTGCTCGTTCGCAGGCGCACCGATCGCCGGCATGATGATGCGGTGGAACGGCGTGAACGCCGCCTGCGGGCAGGTGTCGAGCCCGTGACCCCGCGCCGCGACCATGACGCTTTGCAGGAACATGCCGAAATCGAGCCAGCTGCCCTGGCGCATGCGCCGGTCGATCGTGAACATCAGGCCGACCGGGGCGCCGAAGAACTGGTAGTTGCGCGCGTGTTGCGCGTGCATGCGCGCCTTGTCGGTCTTGGCGATGCCGAGCAGGCCGTAGAGGTCCCAGCCGACCTTGCGCCGCCGTTCGATGAAGGGCGAGCGCCATTCGGTCGGGTAGTAGGCGTACTCCTCGAGATGCGTCGCGGCTTCGGCAGGGTCGTCGTAGGCGGCGACCAGGCGGCGCGAAAGATCGTGCTTCGCATCGCCCGTCAGCACGTAGACGTTCCAGGGCTGCGTGTTCGTTCCCGAGGGCGCGCGCGCGGCGACGCCAAGGATGCGTTCGACGATCTCGCGCGGCACGGGAGTCGGCAGGAACGCGCGGATCGCGCGTCGCGAGGTGATCGCGGCTTCGACGGCGCGCGTGGATTGCGGAGTCACGGTCATTCGAGTTCTTTCAGGACGGCCTGCAAACGCTCCGGCAAGGCGACCGGCCGGCGCGTCGCGCGATCCACGTAGACGTGGACGAAATGGCCTCGCGCCGCCGTCTCGCCGGCACCGGCGGCGAAGATGCCAATCTCGTAGCGAACGCTCGATACGCCGATTCGCGCCACGCGCAAGCCGGCCTCGAGCGGCTGCGGAAAGGCGAGCGGCGCGAAATAGTTGCAGCCGGTCTCGACGACAAAGCCGATGACCGCGCCGGCATCGGGATCGAGCGCGCCCGCCTCGATCAGCACGCCGTTGACCACGGTGTCGAACAAGCTGTAGTGGACGACATTGTTGAGATGGCCGTAGACGTCGTTGTCCATCCAGCGCGTCGTCAGCGACACGAAGCGGCGATAGGCGGCACGCGGCAGTGGCTGCGGGCGTTCTGCGGCGGCGGCTTCGTTGGAAGCGGGGTCCTGGGCTCGGGTCATCGGCTCGCATTGTTCCATTCGTGCCAGGATTCGATCGCCGCACGCAGCGTCGCCGCCTGGATCGCGACGGTTACCTCGATGTCCTTGCCGTAGCCGCCGGCCATCGACAGTGCGACCGGGATGCGGCGCTCGCGCAGCGCCGCGAACACGATGCGGTCGCGCTCCAGGAGGCCGCCGGCGCTGAGCTTGAGGCGCCCGAGCCGATCACCTTCGTGCGGGTCGGCGCCCGCGAGGTAGAAGGCGAGAGCGAAGGGCGATGCCTCGTGTTCGCACCAGAGCGCGCCGAGCACGTGGCCGAGCGCCGCGAGATATTCGGCGTCGGCGCAGCCGTCGGGCAAGGCGACGTCGAGATCGCTCGTAGCCTTGCGAAACGGAAAGTTCTTCTCGCCGTGCACAGACAGCGTGAAGACGCTCGTGTCGCCGGCGAAGATCGCCGCCGTGCCGTCGCCTTGATGCACGTCGAGATCGATGACGGCAATGCGCAGCGCTTGCGCCGCTTCGGCCTGTATCAGGCGCGCCGCGACCGCGACGTCGTTGAAGACGCAATAGCCGCTGCCGCGCACCGCGCTAGCGTGATGCGTGCCGCCGGCGAGGTTGGCGGCGACGCCTTCACCGAGCGCGGCACGCGCCGCCTCGATGGTCGCGCCAACCGAGCGGCGCGAGCGCTCGACCATCGTTTCGCTCCAGGGAAATCCGATCGCCCGCTGCTCGGCCGCCGTGAGCCGATTGCCGGCCACCGCGCTCACGTAGCCAGGCGCGTGCGCGAGCGCGAGTTGCGCGTCGCTTGCCGGCGGCGCCTCTTGCGCGTCGAGTTCGCTCCAGCCTTCGACGAGCTCGCGCAGGCGCAGGTATTTCGATTGCGGAAAAGTGTGGCCGGGCGGCAGAGGCAGCGCGTGCCGATCCGAATGAAACGCCCTCACCGCCGCCGCCTTCGCCGCGAAGCGCCGGCGAAGGCGCAGCGTGGCCCTGAATAGGCCGAAGCGTCTAAAGTGGTGCGCTGCAGCATTTCTAGCTTGCAAACCTCCGATTTACCTGTATATTTATGTCATGTTGCAGTGCAGCATGAATGGTGATCACAGACCACCGTCCCTTCACTTCAGGAGACCCCAAATGATGACCGCTGAACAGATCATGAGTGCCCACAAGGCTAATGTCGAAACTCTCTTCGGCCTGACCGGCCTCGCCTTCGAAGGCGTCGAAAAGCTCGTCGAGCTCAACATCCAGGTCGCCAAGGCCGCGATGTCCGAAGCTTCGGATACGACGAAAGCCGCGTTGTCCGTCAAGGACGCACAGGAACTGATGGCGCTGCAAGCCAGCCTGCTCCAGCCGGCCGCCGAAAAGGCTGCTGCCTACGGCCGCCACGTATATGAAATCGCAGCCTCGACCGGCGCCGAAGTCAATCGCGTTGCCGAAGCGACCGCTGCCGACGCGCAAGTCAAGTTCATGTCCGTCGTCGACAACGCCGTGAAGAACGCGCCCGCCGGCACCGAGAACGCCGTCGCCCTCGTGAAGTCGGCCGTTTCCGCCGCCAACAACGCTTTCGAAAGCGTTCAGAAGGCGAGCAAGCAGGCTGCCGAAGTCGCCGATGCGAACTTCCAGGCCATGTCGTCGACCGCCGTTCGCGCGACGCAAGCCGCGACGAAGGCCAAGCGCGCCGCCTGAGCGAAAGCCGAGAGAAAAGCGTCGCGCAAGCGACGCGAGAACGAGGCCCGGATTCGTCCGGGCCTTTTTCTTGTGCGCCCAGCATGGGCGCACTCTTGGAGGTGCAAGTCCTCCCGTGAGTTGGTCACACCGAACGAAGCGAAGCGCAACTGCGAGAGAGCGACTGATCGTGAAGAGGAAGCGTGGAGCGAAGCTGCAGGCGGATGAACAAGAACCGGATAGAAGGCGGTGCCGACCAGGGCGAGCGGGCAAGAAACCGCGAAGCTCTCGTGATCAAAGGTCAGGCGGCGCAAATCCGGCGGTCGTGCGGCGAAGGAGTGCGTTCTTACGTGGGGTCGCCTTGTGGGTGAAAGCCCGACGTTGAGAAGCGGAGCGAGGAGTCAGCAGAGGTCGTAGTAGTCGGGGCAAGCCGCACAGGCTGAAGCGCACGGCGAAGGACCGAACGAGAAGGGGTGTTGAGCGACATGTCGATGCCCAAGGCATTGCGTCAGATGCCCGCGCCAGCGGGGCGGGCGGGAGTAGCGCGCGGTGAAGCCGCGTGCGAACCCGCCAGCGACGAAGCCAGCGGCCCGCGACATGAACCGAACGACACGGGCAACCTCCACGCGGCGTTGCTACACGCCGCGTTTACGAGAGAGAACCTGCAACGGGCGCTCAAGCGAGTGCGGGCCACACAAAGGTGCAGCGGGTGTCGATGGGCTGGACATAGGCCAGACCGCAAAACATCTGATCACCGCGTGGCCTGTGATCCGCGAGCAGTTGTTGTCAGGGATGTACCGGCCGAGCCCGGTACGACGGGTGNNGCGACTACGTCATTGTTTATTTCCGGTGCCGTGGCCGAAAGCGGGTCACGTTCTTCACCTTCCTGCCGTCGTTCCTCTTCATCTTCCTCGGCGGCCCATTCATCGAGTCGACGCACCGCAACCTCGCGTTCACCGCGCCACTGACCGCGATCACGGCCGCGGTCGTCGGGGTGATCGTCACCCTCGCCGTGTTCTTCGCCTGGCACGTGCTGTGGCCGCGCGGAATGACCGGCCCTTTCGACGCGATCTCGGCGGCGATCGGCATCGCCGCGACGATCGCGCTGTTTCGCTTCAAGGTCGGCGTCATCCCCGTCGTGGCGGCAGTGGCTCTGGCAGGCCTCGCCGTCCGGTTCGCGTCATGACTCAAAGATGGCTCCGAGCCACCAGGAGGCCGCGTAGCTCGTTCATGTGCGCGAGCGCGACCTCGCGGCCGGCGCGGATCGACTGCCGGCGCGTCGTGAAGTCGGCGCCCGACACGCCCACGAGCTTCGGCTGCAGGACCAGGTCAGCATCCTTGAGCTCGAAAGCCTTGATGTTGCGCCCCATGATGGCAAAGGCCTGCAGCAGCATGCGCGCCGCGTCGCCTGTCGGATTGCCTTCGGGCACTGCCGAGATGTCGACGGCGATCACAAACTCGGCCCCCATGCCGCGCGCGTGGTGCACCGGCACCGGCGCCGACAGGCCGCCGTCGACGTACTCGTGCTGGCCGATGCGTACCGGCTGGAACACGGCGGGAACCGCGCTCGAGGCGCGCACCGCCGTGCCCGTGTCGCCACGCCGGAAGAGAATGCCCTCGCCGCTGTCGAGGTCGGTCGCGGCGATGCCGAGCGGGATGCGCATCTGCTCGATCGACCGGTTGCCGGTCTTGTCGCGAACGAACTTCGCGAGCGCCTCGCCGCGAATGAGGCCGCGCCCCGGGTACGACCAGTCTGCGAATGCCGTCTCGTCCATGGTGTCGGCAAGCACGGCCAGATCGCTGCCGTTCCTGCCCGAGGCGTAGAGCGCAGCGACGAGGCTTCCTGCCGAGGTACCCGCGACAAGGTCGGGCGCGAAGCCGTTCTCCTCGAGCACCTGGATCACGCCGATGTGAGCGAAACCGCGCGCCGCCCCGCCGCCGAGGGCCAGCCCGATGCGCGGCCGGCGCGGTGGCGGCGCAGGCGGCACCGGTGG